>CAXVWQ010000193.1:0-15653 GCA_964263755.1 Roseomonas sp.
CTGGGCTTCCAGCAGGGCGTGCAGGCGGGCGCGGCCTTCCGGCGTCGCGGGGTCGTGCGCGGCGACGACGGCGGCGATCTGCCGCGCGCCCTCCGTCGTCGCGGCGTGGCGGGCCAGCAGGTCCAGCGCCAGCCCGGCCGCGGCGCGGGCGGCGTCGCGCGGGCCGGCGGCGGAGACGCCGCGGAAGGTCTGGGCGAGGCCGACGAGCGCGGGCTCCTCCGTCGCCACGAGGATGTCGGCGTAGGTGCGCGGCGCGATCGGGAAACGGTGCTCGAAGTAGTCCACGCGGAACTTGCCGGAGTGGGCTTCGAAGGAGAATTTGAGGTCGCCGGATTCCAGCGCGGCGCCGTAGGGCGCACCGAGGAACGGGGCGAGGAGCTTGTCCCGCAGCGTCGGGTCCGGCGGGTCCCAGTCCACGTCGAAGAACTCGGCGTGGGGGGAGCGGCGGCCCCATTCCAGCACGTCGAGCCACCAGCCGTTGTCCGCCCCGCCGACCCCCATGTGGTTCGGCACGATGTCGAGGATGAGCCCCATCCCCTCCGTCCGCAGCGCCGCGACGAGGCGTTGCAGGGCGTCCTCCCCGCCGAGTTCGGGGTTGATGCGCTCCGGGTCCACGATGTCGTAGCCGTGGGTCGAGCCCGGGCGCGCCTTCAGCAGCGGCGAGGCGTAGAGGTGGGAGATGCCGAGGCGCCGGAAGTAGGGGACGAGCGGGACCGCGGCGTCCAGCGGGAAGCCGGCGTGGAACTGCAGGCGGGCGGTGGCGCGGATCACGGGCGGGACTCCGTGGGGCCGTCCGGGGCGGCGCGGCGGGCGGGGATGCCGTGGCGGGCCTTCGCGAAGGCCCCGAGGCGGGCGGCGACGTCCGGGGCGTCGAGCATCGTCGCGGCGGGCGCGGGCATGCGGCGGCGCCAGTTCGGGTGGCCCTCCGTCGTGCCGGGAAGGTTCGGCTGCTCCTCCAGCGCGAGGACGTCCTCCAGGGGGAGGAGGGCGAGGGCGCAGGCGGCGGTGCCGACGTGGCGGGCGGCGGCGTCCACGACCTCCTGGGCGCCGGGCTCCCCGGGCATCGGGCCGCGGGCCGCGCCGGTGGCGCACAGCGCGTCCCACAGGGCGGGGCGGTCGCGCGCACGCTCCTCCCGCTGCTCCGTGCCGTCGCCGTCCCCGAACAGGCCGAGTTCGGCGCGACGCCCGATGTCGCGGCCGCGCCACCAGCCCGCGACGGTCGGCAGGTCGTGGGTGGTGGTGACGGCGACCGCGCCGGGGGACCATTCGGCCGGCGGGAGGAAGCGGTTCCCCCGCTGCTCGAACCAGAGGACGCGGAGGCCCATGAGGCCGGTGCCGTCGAGTTGCTCGCGGAAGCCTTCGGGCAGCGTGCCGAGGTCCTCGCCGACGACGATGGCGCGATGGCGGCGGGATTCGAGAGCGACGAGGCGCAGCAGGTCCTCCACGGGATAGTGGAGGTAGGCGCCGTCGGCCGCCGACCCGCCGTCCGGCACGAGCCAGAGGCGGGCGAGGCCCATGACGTGGTCGATCCGCACGCCGCCGGCGTGGCGCATGGCGGCGCGGAGCATCTCGAGGAAGGCGCCGTAGCCGTTGGCCTTCAGCCCGTGCGGGGAGAAGGCGGAGATGCCCCAGGACTGGCCGAGGGGCGAGAAGATGTCGGGTGGGGCGCCGACGCCGACGCCGCGCAGGATCTCCGACTGCCGGGACCACACGTGGGAGCCGCCGCCGTCGGTGCCGACGGCGAGGTCGGCGATGAGGCCGATGGACGCGCCGGCGTCGCGCATCGCGGATTGCGCGGCGGCGAGGCCGCCGTCGGCGAGCCATTGCAGGAAGGCGTGGAAGGCGACTTCCCGCGCATGGTCGCGCGCGAAGCCGGCGACGCCGGGCGCGTCGGGCGCGGCGTATCCCGCGGGCCAGTCGCGCCATTGCCAGCGGGAGGGGTCGGCGCCGTAGAGGTGGGCGTGCAGCGCCTCGAAGCGGGCATGGCTCTCCAACGCTTCGCCCCCCGTCTCCCGGAAGCGGTCGAAGGCGGGGTCGCCGTCCCAGGCGTCGAAGATCGCCCGGAACAGGCGGAGGCGGAGGGAGGCGGCCTCCGGCCAGTCCACGAGGTCGAGGGCTTCGAGGCGCGCGAACGCGTCGGCGCCGCCGGTGCGTGCCAGGGCGTCGCGGAGGGCGCCGACGCCGAGCGCGGCGGGGTCGGCGTGGAGGACGTTGAGGAAGAGGCGGGAGGACGGGGCGTAGGGCGAGAACCGCGTCACGTCCGCGGAGAACTGCGCGTGGACGGGGGAGATGGCGAGGGCGTCGGCGCCGCGCGCCGCCGCCGCGGTCGCGAGGGCCGACAGGGCGGGGAAGTCGCCGATGCCGCCGTCGCCCGCGCGACGCAGGCCGTACAGCTGGGCGGCGAGGCCCCAGGGGCGCGCGCCCCCGGCGATGCCGTGGCAGCGCGGGGGACAGACGGCGAGGGCGGTGCGGTGCGGGCCGACCTCCAGCGCGTGGTATCCGGGGGCGTCCACGGCGGGAAGGGCGAGGAGGCCGCGTTCCTGCCGCGCGCGGCCCTCGCGGACCGTGCCGTCCTCCAGCGTCAGGCGGAAGGCCGGTTCGCCGGGGAGGCCGAGGAGGACGGGGCGGCCGGCGACGGCGGTGCAGAGGGGCGGGAGGCCGGCCTGGGCGGCGTCGAGGCGTCCCAGGCCGTCGCGCGCCTGCGCCTCGGTCGCGGCGGGAAGGTCGAGGGCGGCGAGGATGGCGCGCATCGCGTCGGGGGCGACGTCGTGGTCCTCCCCGCGCACGTCGCGCCAGCGGGTGGCGATGCCGGCGGCGCGGGCGAGGGCGTTGAGCGGATCGGTCATGGGGCGGTCGCCGCGAGGGTGGGATGCCGGCGGGGCGGGGGTCATGGCGCGTCCAGCAGGGCGACGGCGGCGCGTGCGGGCAGCGTGCCGGCGGTGAGCGCCGCGGCGGCCCCCGGCGGCGCGGCGTGCAGGACGCGGCCCGGGGGGGGCGCAGCGGACGGGATGGCGATCGGCGCGTCACCGAGGTTGAGGGCGATCGTCAGGCGGCTGCCGTCGCCCATGCGCCAGCGGGCGAGCACGGCCTTCGGGCCGAGCACCTCGGCGCCCTCGGCCATCGCGCCCGGAAGGCGCGGGATGATCTCGGCGTGGCGAAGGGCGAGGAGGGTGCGGTGGTGGGCCAGCACCGCGTCATGCGGGGCGCGCGACGCCTCGGACGGGTCGGGGATGGCGGAGCGGTAGGTGGATTCGACCGTGGGGTCGGGGATGCGCGCGCGCGCCGCCGGGTCGGCGAAGGCGGAGAAATGGGAGAACTCCTTCCGGCGGCCCTCGCGCACGGCGGCGGCGAGCGCCGGGTCGGGGAAGGAGACGAAGAAGGGGAAGGGGGCGGTGGCGCCCCACTCCTCGCCCATGAACAGCATGGGGATCTGCGGGGAGAGCAGGAGGAGGGTCGTGGCGGCCCGCAACGCGTCGGGGTGCACCAGCGCGGCGAGGCGCTCGCCCATCGCGCGGTTGCCGACCTGGTCGTGGTTCTGGAGGAACAGCACGAAGGCGGTTGGCGGGAGGTTCGCAGAAGGCTCACCCCGGGGGCGGCCGAGGTGGGGCATCTCCTCGCCCTGGAAGAGGAAGCCCTCGCGCAGCACGCGCGCCAGCTTCGCCGCGCCATCTTCGAAAAAGTCCTCGTAGTAGCCCTCGCGCTCGTCGGTCAGGAGGGGGTGGAGGACGTTGTGGCCGTCATCGTTCCACTGGGCGTCGTAGAGGTGCGGGGCGAGCTTGGACGCGGTGTTGCCCTCGTTCTCCAGCACGAGGTGGACGTGGCGATCCGTGATCGTGCTCCGGATGCGCGCCGCCAGCACGTCGAGCCAGGGCTGGTCCCCGATGGCGTGCACCGCGTCGAGCCGCAGGCCGTCGAGGCGGTAGTCGCGGAGCCACATGAGCGCACATTCCTCGAAGTAGGCGCAGACCTCCCCGCGGGCGAAGTCGATCGAGGCGCCCCAGGGCGTGTGGACGCCCTCGTCGAAGAAGGGCTTGGCGTAGGCGTGGAGGTAGGCGCCGTCCGGGCCGAAGTGGTTGAACACCACGTCGAGGAAGACCGAGAGGCCGAGGCCGTGCGCCTCGTCCACGAGCGCGCGGAGGTCGTCGGGCGTGCCGTAGGCGGCGTCGGGGGCGAAGGGCAGGACGCCGTCGTAGCCCCAGTTCCGCGGGCCGGGGAAGTCCGCGACCGGCATGAGTTCCACCGCGGTGACGCCGAGGTCGCGCAGGCGCGGGAGCATGGCGCGGATGCCGGCGAAGCCGCCGCACGTCCCGGCGTGGAGTTCGTAGAGGATCGTCTCGTGCCAGGGGCGGCCGCGCCAGGACGCGTTGCGCCACGCGTAGGCCGCGGGGTCCACGAGGACGGAGGCGTCGTGCACGTCGCCGGCCTGGGCGCGGGAGGCGGGGTCGGGGACGAGAAGGTCGTCGGCCCGGAACCGGTAGCGGTCGCCGGGACGCGCGGGGGCGTCGGCGGTGAACCAGCCATCCGCGCCGGCGCGCATCGGGACCGGTGCGCGGCTGTCGATCTCGAGCGCCACGGTTCGCGCCGACGGCGCCCACAGGCGGAAGGTCGCGCCGTCGTCGCGCAGGACCGGGCCCCACAGGGTCGCATCGCCCCGCGCCGCGGGCATCGGGACGTCAGGCATTCTTCGCGGTATCCAGGCGCGCCCAGAGCAGGGCGACCGAGCGGGCGCCGACGACCACCGATGCCTCGTCCTCCCCGATCATCCGCTCCGGCGCGTCCGGCAAGGCGCTGTCGAGGAGGAGGCACCAGTTGCGCGGGGCGGCCGTGTCCACGCCACGGGGCAGGGTGAAGGGCTGGTCGGCGGAATCGGCGTTCATCAGCAGCAGGATCGTGTCGGCGCCGCCATCCGCCGCCTCCTCGGCGCGGAGCATGGCGAAGGTCTTGGCGATCGGGTCGTTCCAGGAATCCGGGGTCAGCGGCGCACCGTCCTGGCCGAACCACTGCGTGTCCTGCAGGCCCGGGATGGGCTGCGACCGGCCGTGCAGGAAGCGCGCGGGGCGCAGCGGCGTCAGGCCGTGGCGCAGCTTCGCCAGTCGCGCGGTGAAGCGGACGAGGTGCTGCGCGGAATCCGTGGCGGTGCGGGACCAGTCCACCCAGGAGACGGCGTTGTCCTGGCAGTAGGCGTTGTTGTTGCCCTTCTGCGTGCGGTCCATCTCGTCGCCCGCCATGAGCAGCGGCGTGCCGGCGGAGAAGAAGACGGTGGCGAGCATCGCGCGCTTGAGGCGGGCGCGGGTGTCGTTGATCGCCTCGTCGTCGGTCTCGCCTTCCTCCCCCCAGTTGCCGGAGTGGTTGTCGCCGTGGCCGTCGCGGTTGCCTTCGCCGTTCGCGTCGTTGTGGCGCTCGGCGTAGGTGACGATGTCGTGCAGCGAGAAGCCGTCGTGGGAGGCCACGAAGTTCACCCCCGCCCAGGGGCGGCGGCCGCCGCGGTCGAAGAGTTCGGCGGAGCCGGTGAGGCGGGAGGCGAGGTCGGGCCGGCGGTGCTCCTCGCCGCGCCAGTAGCGGCGGACGCCGTCGCGGAACTTGTCGTTCCACTCGCCCCAGCCCGGAGGATGGTTGCCGACCTGGTAGCCGCCGGGGCCGACGTCCCAGGGCTCCGAGATGAGCTTCACGCGGTTCAGCACGGGGTCCTGCCGCACCGCGTCGAAGAAGCCCGATCCCGGATCGAAGCCGGTGGGCTCGCGGCCGAGGATGGTGCCGAGGTCGAAGCGGAAGCCATCGACGTGGAAGGTCTCGACCCAGTAGCGGAGGGAATCCGTGATCATCTGGAGGACGCGGGGGTGGGAGACGTTCACCGTGTTCCCCGTGCCCGTGTCGTTGATGAGGTGGCGCGGGTTGTCGGCGACGGAGCGGTAGTAGGAGAGGTTGTCGAGGCCGCGCCAGGAGAGGGTGGGGCCCATCTCCGAGCCCTCGCAAGTGTGGTTGTAGACGACGTCGAGGATGACCTCGATGCCCGCCTCGTGGAGGCGCTTCACGGAGGCGCGGATCTCGTCGAGGTTGCCGGTGGACAGATAGGTGGGCTCGGGCGCGAAGAAGGAGAGGGTGGAGTAGCCCCAGTAGTTCGTCAGGCCCTTCTCGATGAGGAAGCGGTCCTGGAGGTAGGCGTGGACGGGCAGCAGTTCGACGGCGGTGACGCCGATGCGTTGCAGGTGGTCCACGACCTTCGGGTGGGACAGGGCGGCGAAGGTGCCGCGGGCGCGGTCCGGCACGTCGGGGTGGCGCATCGTCAGGCCCTTGAGGTGGGCCTCGTAGAAGATCGTGTCGTTCCAGGGTCGGCGCGGGGGGCGGGTGTCCCCCCAGCTGAAGCCGTCCGCCGTCACGACGCCCTTCGGCATGGCAGCGGCGGAATCGCGTCGGTCGAAGGTCAGGTCGGCGCGGCCGGCCCCCACGCGGTAGCCGAACAGCGCGTCGGACCACGCGAGCGACCCGACGGTCTGGCGGGCATAGGGGTCGAGCAGCAGCTTGTTCGGGTTGAAGCGGTGGCCGCGCGCGGGCTCGTAGGGGCCGTGGGCACGGTAGCCGTAGATCGTTCCCGGTCCGGCCTCGGGGAGGTAGCCGTGGAACACCTCATCGGTTTGTTCCGGCAGGTCGAAGCGCGCGATCTCCCGCCGCCCGCCGCCGGAGAAGAGGCAGAGTTCGATCCGCTCGGCATGGGCGGAGAAGACGGCGAAGTTGACGCCCAGCCCGTCCCAATGGGCGCCGAGGGGATAGGGCTGGCCGGGGTCCAGGCGATCGGGCGCGGCGGGCATGCGGAGCTTTCAGGGCGGGAGGCGCGCGGGGAACGGCGCCCCGCATGAAAAGTTGGGCGTCAGAGGTGATCGGCGACGAAGATAACGGCCGCGAGTGGCGGCAGGGTCAGCGACACGGACCGGCCATGACCGTGGGCGGGAACGGGCTCCGCCGTGACGCCGCCGCCGTTGCCGAGGTTGGCGCCGCCGTAGCCCGCCGCGTCGGTGTTCAGCGCCTCCTGCCACGCGCCGCCGGCCGGGACGCCGATGCGGTAGCCGTGGCGCGGGACGGGGGTGAGGTTGATGGCGACGAGGACGCTCGGGGCGCCGGGCGCGTGGCGGGTGTAGGCCAGCACGGACTGGTCGGCGTCGTCCGACACCGCCCAGGCGAAGCCCTCCGGCGACGCGTCGCGGGCGTGCAGGGCGGGGAGGTCGCGGTAGAGGGCGTTGAGGTCGCGCACGAGCGACTGCACGCCGCGGTGGCGCGGGTCGTCCAGCAAGTGCCACGGGATCGCCGCGTCGTGGTTCCATTCCGTGGGCTGGGCGATCTCGCCGCCCATGAACAGCAGCTTCTTGCCGGGGTGGGTCCACATGAAGGCGAGGTAGGCGCGGAGGTTGGCGCGCTTCTGCCACTCGTCGCCCGGCATCTTGCCGAGCAGCGAGCCTTTGCCGTGCACGACCTCGTCGTGCGACAGCGGCAGCACGAAGCGTTCGGTGTAGGCGTAGACCATCCCGAAGGTGAGGGAACCGTGGTGCCAGCGGCGGTTCACCGGATCCTGCTGCATCGCGTGCAGGGTGTCGTGCATCCAGCCCATGTTCCACTTGTAGTGGAAGCCCAGACCGCCTTCGGAGGTGGGGGCCGAGACGCCGGGCCACGCCGTGCTCTCCTCCGCGATCATCACGGCGCCCGGCACGCGTTCCCGCACCGCGTCGTTCAGTTCACGGAGGAAATCCACGGCCTCCAGGTTCTCCCGCCCGCCGTAGCGGTTCGGCACCCATTCGCCGGCGTTCCGGGAGTAGTCGCGGTAGAGCATGGAGGCGACGGCATCCACGCGCAGCCCGTCGGCGTGATAGTGTTCGAGCCAGTGTAGCGCGGAGGCGATGAGCGTGCCCCGGACCTCGGCGCGTCCGAGGTTGTAGATGAGGGTGTTCCAGTCGCGGTGGAAGCCTTCGCGCGGGTCGGCGTGTTCGTAGAGGGCGGTGCCGTCGAAGCGGGCGAGGCCGTGCGCGTCCGTCGGGAAGTGGGCGGGCACCCAGTCGAGGATCACGCCGAGGCTTTGCCCATGGCAGGCGTCCACGAACCGCGCGAAACCGGACGGGTCGCCGAAGCGGGCGGAGGGGGCGAAGAGGCCGAGGGACTGGTAACCCCAGGAGCCGCCGAACGGGTGCTCCATGATCGGCATGAGTTCGATATGGGAAAAACCCATCCCCGTGGCGTAGGGGATGAGGCGGGCCGCCAGCCCGTCCCAGTCCGACGCGTGGCCATCCTCCAGACGGAACCAGGACTCGGCGTGGACCTCGTAGATGGAGATCGGCGCGTCCGGCGCCCCCGCGGCGCCGCGGCGGGCCATCCAGGCACCGTCGGTCCAGGCGTGCGGCGCGGGGTCGGCGACGACGGAGGCGGTATGCGGCGGCCGTTCGGCGAAGCGCGCGACCGGGTCGGCCTTGCCGGGAAGAACGTAGCCGTTGGGGTCGGTGATCTCGTACTTGTAGCGCGCCCCCGGGCCGATGCGGGGGAGGAAGAGTTCCCACACCCCCGCTTCCCCCCGCAGCCGCATCGGGTGGCGGCGGCCGTCCCAGGCGTTGAAGTCGCCGATGACCGAGACGCGGCGGGCGTTCGGGGCCCAGACGGCGAAGCGCGTGCCGGCGACGCCGTCCACCGTCATCACCTGGGCGCCGAGGACGCGGCCGGCCTCGCGGTGGCGGCCCTCGGCCAGCAGGTGGAGGTCGAGGTCGCCGAGAAGGAGGCCGAAGGAGTACGGATCCTCCGTCTCCTGCACGCCGCCGATCCACTCGATCCGCAGGGGCGGGTGGCCCGGCGCCGCGGGGCCTTCGAAGATCCCGGCCGGATGCACTTCCGTCAGGTCGGCGCCGTTCAGCGCGACGGACCGGGCACCGGGCTGGAAGGTTCGCAACACGCCGCCGTGCACGCCGAGGACGGCGAAGGGATCGCCGTGACGGCCCTCCGCGAGGGCGTCGAGTTCGCTCAAGACGCGATCCGATCGGCGAGGGCGGCGAGGCCGCGCAGGGGGATGGGAAGCCACGCCGGGCGGTTCGCCGCCTCGTAGCGCACCTCGTAGGCCGCCTTCTCCAGGAGGAAGAGGTCGAGGAGGGCGTCCCGCGTCGCGTCCGGCGACAGCTTCGGCGCGGCCTCGCGATAGGCGGCGAGGAAGGCGGCGGACGCCTCCTCCCGGAAGCGGAGGAGAAGGGCGTCGCGGCGTTCCGCGGGCGCGACCGAGGGGTTCATGGCAAAGGCCGCCGCGGCGTAGTCGAGGGAGCGCAGCAGCCCCGCCACGTCGCGCAGCGGCGAGCCCTTGGCGCGGCGCTCGTCGAGTGTGCGGGCGGGCTCGCCCTCGAAATCCACGATCACCGCGTCGCCCTGCGCGACGAGCACTTGTCCGAGGTGGAAGTCGCCGTGCAGCCGCGTTTTCAACGCGCCGTCCGCGGAGGCGGCGAGGCGGCGCGCCGCGCGACGCAACGCGTCGGCACGGGCCAGCAGTGCGTCGGCGGTCGCACGGTCCGCCTCCGCCAGGTCGGCAACGCGCAGCAGGTCCAGCGCGGGATCGAGTTGCGCCAGCGCCCCGGTGGCCCACGCGGTGCGGTCGGCGGTGCCGGCTTCCTCCGGCGCGAAGGCCGCGTCGCCGGAGGGCAGCGCGAGGGTGGCGTGGAGTTCGCCGAGGCGCTTGCCGAGCGCGCCGACGAAGGCGAGGTAGCCCGCCAGCGCGTCCTGACCGTCATCCGCCTCGTCCGCGGCGCGGGAGAGCCATTCGAGGGTCCAGGACCACGCGTCGCCCTGGTTCCGCACGAATCCCTGCACGACCATCAGCGTCACCGGCACGCCGTCGGGGCCGGTGCGGACCACCTCGCCGATCAGCGGCGGCGCGCCGGCGTAGCCCGCGGCGGTGAGGTGGCGCGTCATCTCGGCTTCCGGATGGATGCCGGCGGTGAGGCGGCGGATGACCTTCAGAACGGCGGCGTCGCCGATGACGATGGAGGAGTTGGACTGCTCGCCCGGAAGGCGGCGGATGGCCGGCAACTCGCCGAGTGCGGTGATCGCGTCGGACCCGATGAAGCGGACCTCGCCCTCCTCCGTGCGCACCGCCGCGCCGTCGCGCATCGCGGCGAGCACGCGGTGGACGAAGCGGTCGGAGGCCGTGGCGTCGGTGAGATAGCCGACGCGGCGACCCTGGCGCACGCGGGACAGGGCGAGCTGGTAGGCGAGCGGGGAGGCGGTGTCGTCGTCCTCCACCACCGCGAGCGGCAAGGCGTAGCGTTCGGTGCGGCCGGGGAGGGCGACCTCCGCCTCCGCAAGGAAGGTGTAGGCGGCGCCGGGGACCGGGGCCATGGCGCGGAGCGTCGCGGACCCGATCGCCTCGTCCTTCGAGGCGAACCAGCGGCGCTTGGAGAGCCAGGCCGGCAGCGCGTCGCGTTCGATCGTCGCGCGCTGCTCGGCGGAGAGGGCGGTGGCGTCCATGCCGATCACCAGCGTGCGGAGGTCCGGCAGGGGTTCGGGGGTGCGGACGTGCCAGCCGGGCATCGCCTGGTCGGTCGCCAGGAGGAACCAGTAGAAGCCGTAGGGCGGCAGGGTCAGCAGGTAGGTCAGCTGCCCGATGGCGGGGAAGGCGGTGCCGCCGAGCATCTCCACCGGCACGCGGCCGGCAAGGTGCGAGAGGTCGAGTTCCACGGCCTGGGCGGCGCGGGAGAGGTTGAAGACGCAGAGCACCGTCTCGCCGTCATGCTCCCGCAGGTAGGCCAGCACCTTGCGGTTGCCGGGATACAGCAGCCGCATCTCGCCGCGGCCGAAGGCTTGGGAGCGACGCCGCGTGGACAGCATCCGCTTCGTCCAGTTCAGCAGCGAATGGTTGTCGCGCTGCTGCGCCTCCACGTTCACCGCCTGGAAGCCGTAGAGCGGGTCCTGGATCGCGGGGAGGACGAGGCCGGCGGGATCGGCCTTGGAGAAGCCGCCGTTGCGGTCGGGGGACCACTGCATCGGCGTCCGCACGCCGTCACGGTCACCGAGGTAGATGTTGTCGCCCATGCCGATCTCGTCGCCGTAGTAGATCACGGGCGTGCCGGGCATGGAGAGCAGGAGGCCGTTCATCAGTTCGATGCGCCGCCGGTCACGCTCCAACAGCGGCGCGAGGCGGCGGCGGATGCCGAGGTTGATGCGCGCCCGCTTGTCCGCGGCGTAGGTGTTCCAGAGGTAGTCCCGCTCCTTGTCGGTCACCATCTCCAGGGTGAGTTCGTCGTGGTTGCGGAGGAAGATCGCCCACTGGCAGCCCGGGGGGATGTCGGGGGTCTGGCGGAGGATGTCGGTGATCGGGAACCGGTCCTCCTGCGCGATCGCCATGTACATCCGGGGCATGAGCGGGAAGTGGAAGGCCATGTGGCACTCGTCGCCCGCGCCGAAATACTGCTGCGTGTCCTCCGGCCACATGTTGGCCTCGGCGATGAGCATCTTCCCCGGATGCCCGCGGTCCAGTTCGCGGCGGATCGTCTTGAGGATGTCGTGCGTCTCGGGACGGTTCTCGTTCGAGGTGCCGTCCCGCTCGATGAGGTAGGGCACCGCGTCCAGCCGCAGCCCGTCCACCCCGGCGTCGAGCCAGTGGCGCATGACCTTCAGCACCTCGTCCAGCACGGCGGGGTTGTCGAAGTTCAGGTCGGGCTGGTGCGAGAAGAAGCGGTGCCAGAAATACTGGCCGGCCACGGGGTCCCAGGTCCAGTTCGACTTCTCGGTGTCGAGGAAGATGATGCGGGTGCCGGAATACAGGTCGTCGCGGTCGGACCACACGTAGAAGTCGCGCTCCGGTGAGCCCTTCGGGGCGTTGCGGGCGCGCTGGAACCATTCGTGCTGGTCGGAGGTGTGGTTGATGACGAGTTCGGTGACGACGCGGAGGCCGCGCCGGTGCGCCTCCTCCACGAAGCGCGTCGCGTCCTCCAGCGAGCCGTAGTCGGGATGCACGCCGACGTATTTCGCGATGTCGTAGCCGTCGTCGCGACGCGGCGACGGATAGAAGGGGAGGAGCCACAGCGTGTCCACGCCGAGTTCGGCGACGTAGTCCAGCTTGCGGATCATCCCCTCGAAATCGCCGACGCCATCGTCGTTGGAGTCGAAGAAGGACTTGACGTGGAGCTGGTAGATGACGGCATCGCGATACCACAGGGGATCGCGGGAGTCGGTCTCGCGGGGCGCGGGCAATACGTCGTCGGGCATCAAGGATTCCGGGGCGCGGCGCGCCAGATGAAGAAGGGTCGGTCGGGGTTCAGGCGGATCGTGCCGGATCGGCCGCGCCAGTCGAAGCGGTCGCCGCTCATCAGGTCCTCGACGTCGAGCGTCGCGTCGTCGGGAAGGCCCCAGCGCGCCGTCGGCATCTCCACCCACGCGTCCTGCGGCCGGGTCGGGTCCATGGACACGGCGACGAGGACGACGTTGGAACGGTCCTCCGTCGCCTTCTCGTAGAACAGCACCGCGTCGTTCGCGGCGGGCAGGAACGTCACGCCGAGATGCGACCACAGCGCGGGGTTGGCGCGGCGGATGTGGTTCAGCCGCGTCACCTCGTCCACGATGTCGCCCTCGCGCCGATCCGGCCACACCCTGATCTGATACTTCTCGGAGTCGAGGTATTCCTCCTTCCCCGGCAGCGGCGTCCCCTCGCAGAGTTCGAAGCCCTGATAGACGCCCCACAGCCCCGACAGCGTCGCGGCCAGTGCCGCGCGCGTCAGGTGCATCGGCCGGGAATTGTCCTGCAGGTAGCGCGGGTTGATGTCCGGCGTGTTGACGAAGAAGTTGGGCCGGAAGAACTCGCGCGGCGCGGTGGTGGACAGCTCCGTCAGGTAGGCCGCCATCTCGTCCTTGCGCTCGCGCCACGTGAAGTAGGTGTAGGACTGGGAGAACCCGGCCTTCGCGAGCCGGTACATCACCTTCGGCCGCGTGAAGGCCTCCGACAGGAAGATCACCTCGGGGTTCGTGGCCCGGATCTCCCCGATCATCCACTCCCAGAACGGCAGCGGCTTCGTGTGCGGGTTGTCCACCCGGAAGATCTTCACGCCGCGGTCCACCCAGAACCGCACGGCGTCGTGCAGGGCGACCCACAGGGAGGGCTTCGCGCCCTCCGCGTAGAAGTCGACGTTGACGATGTCCTCGTACTTCTTCGGCGGGTTCTCCGCGTACTTGATCGTCCCGTCGGGGCGCCAATCGAACCACTCCGGATGTTGCTTCAACCACGGGTGGTCCGGCGAACACTGGATGGCGAAGTCCAGCGCCAGTTCCAGGCCATGCTCCGCCGCGGCGACCCGCAGCCGCTCGAAGGCCTCGAAGTCGCCGAGGCGGGGATGCAGCGCGTCGTGGCCGCCCTCCGCAGAACCGATGGCGTAGGGCGAGCCGACATCGTCGGGGCCCGGGGTAAGGGTGTTGTTGCGCCCCTTCATGTTCTTCCGCCCGATCGGGTGGATCGGCGGGAAGTACAGCACGTCGAACCCCATCGCTTTCACGCGCGGCAGGATGCGCACCACGTCGTCGAAGGTGCCGTGCCGGTCCTCGCTCCCGGACTGGGACCGCGGGAACACCTCGTACCAGCTCGCGAACCGCGCCTCCAGCCGCTCCGCGTCCACGGGCCCGACGGGATCCTGCCGCACGCGGTGCGGGCGCGGGTCGGCCGCGGCCATCAGCGCCGCCGTCCCGTCCGAAAGCAGCAGCGCGAGACGCGTCTCCTCGTCGGCCCCGTCGAGCCGCTCCGCCAGCGCCTCCATGTCGCGCCGCGTGCCGCGGCCCTTGATCGCGGCGTAGGCCACCGCGATGCGGCGGCCCTCCTCCAGTTCGAGCGTCACGTCCACGCCGGCGGCACGCTTCTTCGTCACCTCGTCGCGCCACGCGGCATACACGTCCACCCACGCCTCCACCGCGAAGGCGTGGCGGCCGAGGCGGGTGAGCGGGAAGGACGCGGCCCAGCGGTCGTTGCCGATCGGGCGCATCCGCACCTCGGTCCACGCGTCCCCGTCCGCCGCGCGCCACAGCAGGGCGGCGGCGAGGGTGGTGTGGGTGTCCGCGACGATGTCGGCCTCGACCGTCACCGTCTCGCCGACCGTGCGCTTCACCGGGAAGCGGCCGCCGTCCACCAGCGGCGTCACCGCCTCGATGCCGATGCGCGGGAGGGCGACGCCGTCCTCGGCCGAAGGTCGGTCGGGCGCGCGGACGGGCTTCGGGCGCGTCACCGTGAGGATCGCGACCTCGCCCGCCGCGAGGCCCGGCGGCATCGCCTCCGGCGCGAGGCCGGCGAGGCCGGGGAGGAGGTCGGCGGGCAGCGCCGCGGCCTCCCGCACGTCCGGGTTGGCGAGGACGAACACGCCCGACGCGACGTCCCGCAGGTCGGACGCCGCCCGGACCATGGCGAAGACCGGCGCGCCCGGTCCGGTCAGGGCGCGCGTGACGCCGAGGCCGGCGACGCGGCGGGCGGTGGCGAGGGCCGCGCGCACCGCCTCCCCCTCCTCCTCGAACCCCGCGGGGATGAGGAGGGCGTCGCCGAGCGCCGCGGCGAGGTGAAGGCCGCGGCTGGCGGCGCGCCGGTCGGCCGGCTCGCCCCCCGCGACACCCGGGCGCGGCGCGGCGAGCAGGGGGCCGGGCAGGGCGGCACGTTCCTCCGCCAGCCAGCCGGCGCGCCCGTCCCACCAGCCGGCGGAGGAGGCGAGGAGGTCGAAGCCCGCGGGTTTCAGGGCCGCCGCGGCGTCCCAGGGCATCCCCCCGGTCACGGCGGCGAAGGTCACGTCCGCCCGCGCGGCGCGGGCGGCGGCGATGAGCGCGGCCCAGGCCTCGGCGGACACGCCCGCCGGCTCGGGCGCCCGGAAGCCGGCGACGCCCGCGGCGATCCATTCGGCCAGTCGCGCGGCCCACCAGTCCCGCGCGGCGGGAAGGGCGAGGTCCATGCGCGCCACGCCGGGCCGCGCGGCGGAGCGCCGCGGGTCGGGCGACGCGGCAGCGCGGGGGAACAGCTCCGGGCGAGCCGTCGGCAGGGCGCCGTCCCGCGCGAAGGCCGTCGGCGCGAGATCGAGCCAGAGCGACAGCCCGCCGGCGCCGGCGGCCTGGGCAATGGCCGCCACCGCCTCCGTCCCGCCCGTCAGGCGGGTGTCGAGGCCGGGGAGGGCCCGGTCATGGTCGGCCGCATCGCCGCCCGGTCCGGCCGCGACGGGGGGCGCCAGGACGATCGCCGTGAAGCCGAGGTCGGCCTCGCGCGCCAGGGCGTCGCGCCAGCGGGGGAGCGCCCCGAGGCGGGAGGGGTCGAGGTGTCGGATGGCGAGGGGGCGCACCTCCGCGGAACGGCGCGGGGCGCCGCGGGTTCCCTGCCGTGCCCGCCGTTTCGCGTCCTTCGCCATGCCGCATCCTCTCGCGGCAAGGCGCACCGGGGCCAAGTGTGTTGCGGTGCAACATGCCGTGAGCGGGCGTGGATACGGTCCGGTGCCGGCGCGCGCCACTCATACCGGCCCGCGTTTCTCCTGACTTTCTGGGTGGGTGCACCTGTGGGCGGGTGGGTGGGCTTTGCCCTATTGGCGCGAATCTAAGGTGTTGATGGAGGGGGTTGGGGTGTGATTCGGGGGCTGGATGCGAGGAGCATTCAGCCCGGATGGGCGATGGCGTTCGGTGGTGGATCACGTTTC
>CAXVWQ010000194.1:0-17032 GCA_964263755.1 Roseomonas sp.
ATCCCGGGGGGCTACGAGCCACGGCGGAACGCGCGCGTCGCCGCCGCGCGCGCCGCGGCCCCGGGGGCCGCGGCGACGCTCGCGACCGCCACCCGGACCCTCGCGGCGGCGGACCGGCGGGCCCGGGCGCAGGCCGAGGACGCCAGGGCCCTCGCCTCGCTCGCCGAGGCGCGGCACCGCGCCCTCGCCGAGGCGGCCGGGCTGGCGGAGGCGGCGTTCCGGGGCGGCAACCTCGGCTTCGCCGAGGTCGTCCGCATCCGTGGCCAGCTCGCGGCGGCCGATGGCGCCCGGCGTCGCGCCCGGGTGGAAGGGGGCCGCGCCGCCTCCCAGATCAACCAGATCCTCGGCTTGGAGCCTCGCTGATGCGTTACCTTCTCGCGCTGCTCCTCGTCCTCCTCCTCGCCTCACCCCTCCGGGCGCATGAGGGACACGACCACGGCGACGCGCCCGCGACGGTCGCGGCGGCGCTGCCGCGCGCCGAGACCCACACCGAACTGTTCGAGGTCGTCGCCATCCTCCAGCCGGGCGGCGTGCTGACGATCTACCTCGACCGCTGGGCCGACAACGCGCCGGTGGACGGGGGCGTGACGCTGACGGTGGACGACGCGGAGGTCCCGGCGGAGCGGCAGGGCATCGGCCTGTTCGTCGCCCGGCACCCCCGCCTCGCGGAGCCGGGCGCGCGGAACCTCGTCTTCGCCGTCACGGCGGGGGAGGAGATGGACCTCCTCACCGCGACGCTCGCCGTCCCGGCGCCCGCGGCCACCGCGGCGGCGGGTGCGGGCCTCCTCGCCCTCGCGGGGCGATGGCCCGTCCAGATCGGGATCGGGGCCCTCCTCCTCCTCCTCGGCGTGATTCTCGGCCGCGGCTCCGTCCGTCGCCCGCTGCCACCGATGGTCGAGGAGGACGCGCCCGCCCCGGAGCGCCCGGCCCGATCCGTGCCCGTCCCCGTCCCCGTCCCGGTGATGGCCCGCGCGAAGGAGGTCGCCGCGGTCCTCCTCGTCCTTTCCCTCGCCGCGTCGCCCGCCGTGGCGCAGGGCGTCGCCGAGGCGCCGCGGCGGCTGGAGGACGGCGCGATCTTCGTGCCGAAGAACTCCCAGCGCCTCCTCGCGATCCGCACGGCGGTCTCGGCGGCGGGGGACGCCTCCGCCACCCTCCAACTCGTCGGCACCCTCGTCCCCGATCCCGGCGCCTCGGGCCGCGTGCAACCGAGCCAGACGGGGCGGCTGGAGGCGGGGGAGCGCGGGCTGCCCACCCTCGGCCAGCGCGTCGAGCGGGGGCAGGTGCTCGCCCACGTCGCCCCGACCTACTCCGCCTCGGAGCGGGGCACCCTCGTCTCCAACGCCGCGGAGCTCGACGCCCAGATCACTATCCTTGGCGCCCGGGTGAACCGCCTCCAGGCCCTTCGCGGCTCGGTGGCGGAGCGCGAGATCGCCGAGGCGGTCGCTGAACTGGCGGGCGCCCGGAGCCGCCGCGCCGCCCTCCAGCCCGCCCTCTCCGGCCGCGAGGCCCTGACCGCGCCCGTCTCCGGCACCGTCTCCGTCGTCCGCGCCGCGATCGGCCAGATCGTGGACAGCGGCACAGTGGTGTTCGAGATCGTGGACCCCTCCCGCCTCTGGGTGGAGGCGCTCGCCTTCGACCGTGCCGTGCTCAACGGGATCGCGGGCGCCTCGGCCACCCTCGCCGACGGCCGCGCCCTCGAACTCGACCTCGTGGGCCGCGGCCTCGCGGTGCGGCAGGGTGCGGTGCCCGTGAACTTCCGCGTCCGCCAGCCACCGGAGGACGCCGCGATCGGCGGCCCCGTGGTGGTCACCGTCCGGACCTCCCGCGCCGTGGTCGGGGTGGTGCTGCCCGCCGACGCCGTCGTGCGCTCCCCGGAAGGCCCGCCAGTGGTCTACGAGCACGCCTCCGCCGAGCGCTTCCTCCCGCGCCAGGTGCGCGTCCAGCCGCTCGACGGCACGCGGGTCGTCGTGACGGCAGGGCTGGAACCGGGGCAGCGCGTCGTCGTCGCCGGCGCCGGCCTCATTGCGCAGGTTCGCTGACCCCCGATGTTCAACCTTCTCGTCAACTTCTCGCTCCGCAACCGACTCTTCGTCCTCGTTGCGGCGCTCGTCGTCTCGGGCTACGGCGCGTGGACGCTGTCCCGGATGCCGGTGGACGTCTTCCCCGACCTGAACAAGCCCACCGTCACCCTCATGACGGAGGCCGAGGGCCTCGCGCCGGAGGAGGTCGAGCAACTCGTCTCCTTCCCGATCGAGACGGCGGTGAACGGGCTGCCGGGCGTCACGCGCGTCCGCTCCGTCTCCTCCGTCGGCCTCTCGGTCGTCTACGTCGAGTTCGACTGGGGCGCCGACATCTGGAGGGCCCGCCAGCAGGTGGGCGAGCGCCTGTCCCAGATCGCAGGCCAGTTGCCCCCCCGGGTGCTCCCATCCATGGCGCCGGTGTCGTCCATCATGGGCGAGATCATGCTCGTCGCCGTCACCGGCCCGGTCGATGGCTCGATCTCGCCCATGGACCTCCGAACGACGGCGGACTGGGTGATGCGCCCGCGCCTCCTGACGATCCCCGGCGTCTCGCAGGTCATCCCGATCGGCGGCGAGGTCCGGCAGTTCCGCGTCATGCCGAACCTCGAACGCCTCCACGCCCTCGACCTCTCGCACGAGGCGTTGGCCGCGGCGGTGCGCCAGTTCGGCTCGAACGCCGGCGGCGGCTACGTCGATCAGGCGGGGCGCGAGTTCGTCATCCGCAACATCGGCCGCACCGCCTCGCTGGAGGACCTCCGCAACGCCACCGTCGGCTTCCGGGACGGGCAGGCGATCTCCCTGCGGCAGGTGGCCGAGGTGGACTTCGGCGCCCGCTTCAAGCGCGGCGATGCCGGCGTGGACGCCGCGCCCGCCGTCATCCTCGGCATCCAGAAGCAGCCCGGCGCCGACACCATCCGCGTCACCCGCGCCGTCGAGGAGGCGCTGCGGGAGTTGCAGGCCTCCATGCCCCGGGGCGTCTCCGCCGACCGGGTGAAGTTCCGTCAGGCCAACTTCATCGAGCGCTCCGTCGCCAACCTCCAGACGGTGCTCGCCGAGGCCTTCGTCGTCGTCGCGATCGTCCTCTTCGCGTTCCTCCTGAACGTGCGGACGACCGTCATCTCGCTCCTCGCGATCCCGCTCTCCATCCTGCTCACCGCCATCGTCTTCGCGGCCTTCGGGCTGTCCATCAACACGATGACCCTCGGCGGCATCGCCATCGCGGTCGGCGAACTCGTGGACGATGCGGTGGTGGACGTCGAGAACATCTACCGGCGGCTGGGGGAGAACCGCGAGCGGGGGAACCCACTTCCCGTCCTCGACGTCATCCGGAACGCGAGCATCGAGGTCCGCTCGGGCATCGTCTATGCCACCCTCATCATCGTCCTCGTGTTCATCCCGCTCTTCGCGCTCTCCGGCATCGAGGGTCGGCTTTTCGCGCCGCTCGGGGTCGCCTACATCGTCTCCATCCTCGCCTCGCTCGTCGTGTCCATCACCGTCACCCCCGTCCTCTGCTACTACCTCCTCCCCCGCATGAAGCGCCTCGGCGCGCACGACAGCCTCCTCGTCCGCGTCCTCAAGCGCGGGAACGACCGGGCGCTGCGCTGGGCCTTCGGCCACCGCGCCCTCATCCTCGGGGTCGCGGCCGTCGGGGTCGCCGGGGCGGGCGTGAGCGCGGCCTACCTGCCCCGCGCCTTCCTCCCGACCTTCAACGAGGGCACCGTCCTCGTCGGGATGACCTTCCAGCCCGGCATCTCCCTCGCCGGGTCCGACGCCCTCGGGCGCGTCGCGGAGCGCATCGTGCTGGGCGTGCCGGAGGTGCGAGGCGTCGGCCGCCGGACCGGCCGGGCCGAACTCGACGAGCACGCGGAGGGCGTCCACACTTCCGAACTCGACCTCGACCTGCGGGAGGATGGGCGCCCCCGGGCGGAGGTCCTCGCCGACATCCGGGCGCGCCTCTCCGCCCTGCCCGCGGCGGTGAACATCGGCCAGCCGATCTCCCACCGCCTCGACCACATGCTCTCCGGCGTGCGGGCGCAGATCGCCCTCAAGCTCTACGGCGACGACCTCGACACCCTCCGCACCCTCGCCGAGACCCTTCGCGCCCGCCTCGCCGCGAACGTGCCCGGCCTCGTGGACCTCCAAGTCGAGCGGCAGGTCCGGGTCCCGCAACTCCGGATCGCCGTGGACCATGGGCGGGCCGCCCTCTACGGCGTCTCCGCGGCGAACCTCACCGAGACCCTCCAGTCGCTCACGGGCGGCACGGTCGTCAGCCAGGTGCTGGACGGTGCCCGCCGCTTCGACGTCGTCCTCCGCCTCGCGGACGCCGACCGCACGACGGCCCGCCTGCAGGACGCCCTCGTCGAGACGCCGGGCGGGCGCATCCCCCTCCGGATGCTCGCGACCGTCGAGGAGGCCGACGGCCCGAACCAGATCCTCCGGGAAGGCTCGCGCCGCCGCATCGTCGTCCTCGCCAACACCGCGGGCGGGGCGGACATGGCCGAGGTCGTCGCCCGCATCCGGTCGGAGATCGCGGCCATCGCGGTGCCCCCGGGCTACACCACCGCGCTGGAAGGCACCTTC
Source organism: Roseomonas sp. (assembly GCA_964263755.1). Classification (GTDB taxonomy): domain Bacteria; phylum Pseudomonadota; class Alphaproteobacteria; order Acetobacterales; family Acetobacteraceae; genus Roseomonas. The sequence goes on from CAXVWQ010000194.1 coordinate 4,602, forward strand.
CAGGCGCAGGAGGAGGCGATGCGGACCATCGCCGTCCTCTCCGCGATCTCGCTCGCCCTCATCTTCGTCGTCCTCTACTCGCGCTACCGCTCCGCCACCCTCGCCCTCGTCATCATGGGCAACGTTCCCCTCGCCCTCATCGGCGCGGTGGCCGCGATCTGGATCGCGGGCCAGCCGCTCTCCGTCGCCACCCTCGTCGGCTTCGTGACGCTCACCGGCATCACGACGCGGAATGGCATCCTGAAGGTGAGCCACTACCTCAACCTCGCCCTCCACGAGGGCGAGCGCTGGGGCCTCGCTCTCGTCCTCCGCGGCTCGGCGGAACGGCTCACGCCCGTGCTGATGACCGCGCTCGCGGCGGGCCTCGCGCTCATCCCGCTGGCGATCGGCGCGGACGAGCCGGGCAAGGAGATCCTGCACCCCGTCGCCATCACCATCCTCGGCGGCCTTGTCTCCGCGACGTTGCTCGACACCTTCGTCACGCCGATCCTCTTCCACCGCTTCGGCCGGCCGGCGCTGGAGCGCCTCCGCGCCGAGGCGGCCGACCGTGCGGCGTCCCTGCCGCCCGGCGCCGTCGCCGAAACCTTCTAGGGAGAACCCGCCATGCACCGCCGCATCGTCCTCGCCGCCGCGCTCCTGGCCGCCTCCGCCCTCCCCGCCCTCGCCCACGGGGAGACGGAGCGCGGCCCGAACGGCGGGCGCATCGCCGACGTCGGCGACAAGCACGTCGAGTTGCTCGCCCGGGACGGCGAGATCCGCGTCTGGGTGCTCGACAGCGGTAACCGGCCGCAGAGCGCGGCGGGCACCACCGGCTCCCTCATCGTCCAGGCGGGCGGGCGCCAGCAGACCGTGCGGCTGGAGCCGGCCGAGGGCGGCGCCTACCTCGTCGGCCGCGGCGACTTCCAGGCGGCGCGCGGGATGCGCGTCGTCGCCAGCCTCACCCTCCCCGGCCAGCCGCAGCGGCAGGCCCGCTACACGCCGATGGACTGAGGGGACCGGCACCCCGCCGTGACCACCCCGGCCGAACGCCGCCTCCTCGACCCCGAAGCCCACGTCCTCGTCGTCGAGGACGACGGGGAGATGCGGACCCTCGTCGCGCGCCTGCTGCGGGAGGCCGGGTTCGGCGTGAGCACGGCCCGCGACGGGCGGGAGATGTGGTCCGTCATCGAGAACGCGCCGGCACCCCCTGATGCCATCCTCCTCGACGTGATGCTGCCCGGCACGTCGGGCCTCGACCTCCTCCGGCGCCTGCGGGAGCGGTCCCGCGTGCCCGTGCTGATGCTGACCGCGCGGGGGGAGGAGATGGACCGCGTCCTCGGCCTCGAACTCGGCGCCGACGACTACGTGGCCAAGCCCTTCGCGCCGCGCGAGCTCGTCGCCCGCATCCGCGCGCTGCTGCGCCGCGCCGCGCCGGCCGCGGGGGATGGCGGCCTCGGCGCGCGCACCCGCCGCCTTGCCTTCGCCGGCTGGGTCGTGGACACCGCGCGGCGTGAACTCACCTCGCCCGAAGGGGCGGCGGTGGACCTCTCCGGCGCGGAGTACGACCTCCTCCTCGCCTTCCTCGAACACCCCCAGCGCGTGCTGACGCGCGAGCAGCTCCTGGAGGTCGCGAAGCGCCGCGTCGGCGTGGACCCTTTCGACCGCACGGTGGACGTGCAGGTCAGCCGCCTCCGCCGCAAGATCGAGCCGGACGACGGCAGTCCCGCCATCATCAAGACGGTGCGCGGTGCGGGGTACCTCTTCGTGCCAGACGTGGCGCAGGCATGACCTTCCGCCGCCCATGGCCGTCCAGCCTCGCGGGACGGGTCACGCTCCTGCTGCTCGGCGGGCTGACGCTGCTGCACGTCGGCTCCGTCTGGGTGCATGAACGGGCCTTGCAGTCCGTCGAGGTTGGCGCCCGGGCCGCACGCCTCGCGGAGCGGGTGACCGCAGCACGCGCCGCGGTCACGAGCCTGCCGGAGCCCGCGCGGGACGCTGCCGCCCACGCCCTCTCGGCGCCGGGCGTAGACGTGCATTGGGACCGCGTTCCGCCGCTGCCGCCCGGAACGCCGGTTCCGGAGGGTTTGGGGACCGTCGCCGCGGCACTCGGGCCCGGTGCCCTCGTCGCCTGGGACCCGAAGGCGGAGCCGGGGCACCGCGCGGTCGGCGCCCTGGCCGTCGAGGCGGGTGGCTGGATCGTGTTCTCCGCCTCCTGGCTCGGCACCGCATCCCGCGCCGCGGATCAGGGCGCGCTCGCCTCGCTCGTCGCGATGGCGGTCGGCATCGCCGCCGCCTCGGCCCTGATCGTGCGTTGGATCACCGGGCCACTGCGGCGACTCGCGGATGCTGCCGACGCCGTCGGGCGCGACCTCCGCGCCCGCCCCGCGCCGGCGGACGGCCCGGTCGAGGTACGCCATGCCGCCGCGGCCTTCAACGCGATGCAGGACCGCATCGCCCGCCTCGTCGAGGATCGGACGGAGGCGCTCGCCGGCATGAGCCACGACCTCCGCACGCCGCTCTCCCGTTTGCGCCTCCGTGCCGACTTTCTGCCGGAGGGCGAGGCGCGGGAGCGTATGGAGGCCGACATCGCCGAGATGGAGGGCATGATCGCGCGCACCCTCGACTACCTCCGGGAGGGCCGGGACGCGGAGCCGATGCGGCCTGCGGATCTCGCGGCGATCATGCAGACCCTCGCCTCCGACGCGGCCGACGCCGGGCGCGACGTGGCCTACGAGGGGCCGTCCCGCGCCGTGCTACCGCTGCGGCCAGCCGCCGCGAAGCGAGCCCTGTCGAACCTCCTCTCGAACGCCCTGATCCACGGGGCGGAGCCGGTGCGGCTGCGGCTGCACGACGATGGGCCGGCGGTGGTGGCGATGGTGGAGGATGCCGGTCCCGGCATCCCGGCGGGGGAGCGCGACCGGGCCGTCGCGCCATTCGTGCAACTCGACACCGCCCGCGGCACGGGTGGCTCCGGGCTGGGCCTCGCCATCGCCGGGCGCTTCGCGGAGGCCTCGGGCGGTGCCCTCGCGCTCGCCGAAGGTCCCGGCGGTGGCCTCTCGGCACGTCTCTCGCTGCCCCGGGCGAGCGCCTGACTTACGCGAGGCGGACGAGGATCACCCCAGGGTCGCCGCTCCCCGTCGCGACACGGCGGATGGCGCCCTCCCGCTCCAGCCGGGCGAGCGCGCGGTAGGTCGCTTCCGGGGTCAGGCCACATTCCCCCGCGAGCGACCGCCACGGGCCGCCGAGGGCGCGCACGCCGTCCGCGCCGGGCCGACGGGCCGCGAGGGAGGAGAGCACGCGCTCGGCCGCGCCCGGCAGGGCCAGCCGCTCGGCCCGGGCACGCGCCTCCACGAGCCGACGGGCGAGATGCGCGGCGAGCCGCCAGATGAGGTCCGGGTCATCCCGCGCGGCGGCGTCGAAGGCGCGTCGGGACACTACCTCGACGACGGCCTCCGTTGCCGCCACCGCATCGCAGTGGTGCCGCGCCTCGAAGAGCGACGCCTCAGCGAGCGCCTCGGCCGGCCCGACCCGGTCCATTAGGGCAGTCCGGCCGTCGGCGCCCGCGCGGCGCAGCTCGACGGTGCCGGCCCGCACCGTGACGAGGCCGAGCGCGGGGTCCCCGGCCCGGAAGAGAGCCTCCCCCGCGCGAAGGCGGCGCACGCGGCCCGGCGGCAGGCCGGGATTGGTGGAGGGGGTGGGCATGATCCCGATCATACCGCACCGCTCGCCCCGTCGCGTAGAGCCGCCGGGAACGGGAGTCCCACGATGCGCCTTCGATCACTCCTCCTCGTCCTCGTCGCGCTCCCGGCAGCGGCCCTCGCCCAGCACGCGGGACATGGCGCGCGCGCGCCCTATGCGGGGTTCGGGGCGCGGGAGGTGGCGGGCCTCCCGGCAGCGGAAGTCGCCGACCTGCGGGCCGGGCGGGGCATGGGACTGGCCCTCTTGGCAGAGGTGAACGGCTACCCCGGACCGCTGCACGCTCTGGAACTGGCCGACGCCCTCTCCCTCAGCCCGTCGCAGCGGGAGACGATGGCACGCCTGATGGACGCGATGCGACGGGATGCGGTCCCGCTCGGGGAACGGGTGATCGCCGCGGAGCGAGCCCTGGACCGGGTCTTCGCCGGCGGCGCGGCGACGGAGCCCGCCATCGTCGAGGCCACGCGGGAGGCCGCCCTCGCGCGGGCCGCGCTCCGCGCCGCGCACCTCCGCGTGCATCTCGCGGCGCGCGAGGCGATGTCCGAGGGCCAGCGCGCGGCCTATGCCCGCCTGCGGGGCTACGCGCCGGGGTAAGCGGGAGGGGGGAGCGTGTGGGGGAACCGAGGCTTGTGAGGAGGTAGGCCGGTCGCGGGGTGGACGCGCGACGCGGTCCTTGAACTTGCCGCGGGGCAAGCCGCCATCTTCTCCGGTGGCGAGAACGTGGAGTTCCGGCGATGACGCGGATCAGGATCGCGAACATGACCTGCGGCAGTTGCGCGAAGGGCGTGACGGCGACGCTGCGGGACGCCCTGCCCGGGGCAGAGCCGACGGTGGACCCCGAGTTGCGTGAGGTGACGGTGGGCGGCGACGCCGCCGCCGCGGTCGCCGCGCTGCGGGCGGACGGGTGGGAGGCGGAGGTGGTCCCCGCCTGACCGGGCCGCCCTTCGCGGCCTTGCGAGGCCCTTGACCTTGCCACGCGGCAAGGTCCCACCTGGGCGCGCATGGACACGCACAACCCTCGCAGCCATGCTCTCCCCCCTTCCCTGACGCTTCCCGTCGAGGGGATGACCTGCGCTTCCTGCGTTGGACGGGTGGAGCGCGCGCTCGCGAAGGTTCCCGGCGTCACGGAGGCGTCAGTAAACCTCGCGACGGGCCGGGCGACGGTGTCCGGCACCGCCGACGCAGCGGCACTCCGGGCCGCCGTCGAGCGCGCCGGCTACGCCGTGCCGGAAGCACCGCCGCACGCCCATCATCACCCCTCGGCCGATGGTACGCCCGATCCCCATGCGAGCCATGCCGGCCCGCCCGTGGCCGGCGAGGAGGCCGGGCTGCGGCGCGACGCGCTCCTCGCGATGGCCCTCGCCGCGCCGCTGCTGATCCTGGAGATGAGCGGGCATCTGATCCCGGCCGTCCACCACGCCATCGCCGCGACGATCGGGGAAACCGCCTGGCGCTGGATCTCCGCGGCCCTCGCGACGGCCGCGATGTTCGGGCCGGGCCTGCGCTTCCACCGGGTGGGCTGGCCCGCCCTGTTCCGCGGCGCGCCGGAGATGAACTCCCTCGTCGCGATCGGGACGACGGCGGCCTGGACCTACTCGATCGTCGTCCTCCTCGCGCCCGGCCTCGTCCCGCCGTCGCAGCGCTTCGTCTACTTCGAGGCCGCGGCGGTGATCGTCGCCCTCGTCCTCCTCGGTCGCTGGCTGGAGGCCCGCTCCCGCGGCCGGGCGTCGCAGGCCATTCGCGGGCTGATGGACCTTGCCCCGCCCACCGCCCGCGTCGAGCGGGACGGAGGCGAGGCCGAGGTGCCCGCGGCGTCGCTCGTGGTCGGCGACGTGCTCGTCATCCGCCCCGGCGAGCGCGTGCCGACGGACGGCACCGTGCTCGACGGCGCCTCCTACGTGGACGAGGCGATGATCACCGGCGAGCCCGTGCCGGTCGTGAAGGCGACGGGCGATGCCGTCACGGGCGGCACGGTGAACGGGGCAGGCGCGCTCCGGGTGCGCGCGACGGCGGTGGGAGCGGGCACCACCCTCGCCCGGATCGCGCGGATGGTGGAGGAGGCGCAGGGTTCCAAGCTGCCGATCCAGGCAGCCGTGGACCGGGTGACGATGTGGTTCGTGCCCGCGGTCATGGCGCTCGCGGCGCTCACCTTCGTCGGCTGGCTCGTCGCGGGCGGCGGGATCGCGGCGGCGCTCACCTCCGCGGTCGCCGTGCTCATCATCGCCTGCCCCTGCGCCATGGGTCTGGCGACCCCCGTTTCCATCATGGTCGGTACGGGACGGGCGGCGGAACTCGGCGTGCTGTTCCGGCGCGGCGCGGCCCTTCAGCGGCTGCGCGACGTGTCCGTCGTGGCCGTGGACAAGACGGGCACGCTGACCGAGGGACGGCCCGCGCTGACGGAGGTCGTGCCCGCGCCGGGCTTCGCGGAGGACGAGGTCCTCGCCCTCGTCGCGGCGGCCGAGGCGCGGTCCGAGCACCCGATCGCGCGCGCTATCCTGGAGGGTGTCGCGGCACGCGGCCTCCGGGTTCCCCCGGCCGAGGCGTTCGAGGTGGTGGTGGGCGGCGGCGTCCGCGCGACCGTGGCTGGGCACGCGGTGGAGGTCGGCGCCGACCGGTTCATGGCTTTGCTCGGCCTCGACGTCGCGCCCTTCGCGGCGGAAGCGGCACGGCTCGCGGACGCGGGCCGAACGCCCCTCTACGCCGCGTTGGACGGGCGCCTTGCCGCGCTCCTCGCCGTGTCCGATCCGGTCCGGGATACCACGCCGGGCGCCGTGGCGGCCCTGCACGACATGGGGCTGACCCTCGCGATGGTCACCGGCGACAACCGCCGCACGGCCGGCGCCGTCGCCGGTCCCCTCGGCATCGCGGAGGTGGTCGCGGAGGTCCGCCCAGAGGGCAAGGTCGAGGCCGTCCGGCGGCTGAAGGAAGGTGGCCGCTCCGTGGCCTTCGTCGGCGACGGCGTCAACGACGCCCCGGCGCTCGCCGCCGCCGACGTGGGCATCGCGGTGGGCGGCGGGACCGACATCGCGATCGAGAGCGCGGAGGTCGTCCTCATGCGGGGCGATCTCCGGGGCGTGGCCACCGCCGTCGCGCTGTCGCGCGCGACGATCCGCAACATCCGGCAGAACCTCGCCTGGGCCTTCGGCTACAATGCTGTGCTGATCCCGATTGCCGCCGTGGGCCTCCTGTCCCCCATGCTCGCCGCGGCGGCGATGGGCCTGTCGAGCGTCTGCGTCGTCGGGAACGCGCTGCGGCTGAGAGGGGCGGGAGGAGCAGGATGAACGTCGGCGAGGCGGCACGGGAGGCAGGGGTCTCCGCGAAGGCAGTCCGGACCTGGGAGGCGGCGGGGCTGCTGCCCGGCGCGCCGCGCTCGCCGTCCGGCTACCGGCGCTACGCGCCCGCCGACCTCGCGACCATCCGCTTCATCGCGCGCGCCCGCTCCCTCGGCTTCGGGACGGAGCGCATCCGTGGGTTGCTCGCCCTGTGGCAGGATCGTGGGCGGCCGAGCGCGGACGTGAAGCGTCTCGCGACCGAGCAGGTCGTTGAGCTCGAAGCCCAGGCGGCGGCGCTGCGGGAAATGGCGGCCTCGCTCCGTCACCTCGCGGACCACTGCCACGGCGACGAACGGCCGGAATGCCCCATCCTCGAAGGGTTGGAGGGCGCGCGGCCGTAACCTGCCGTCACCCCTCTCGGCCGTGCCGGAGAAGGGCGCCCTGACCCCGTCGGGGCTCAACCGCCCCCGCGTGCCGCCGTGATGATTCTCCTCATCCGGTGGACGGCGGCAGGCAACCCCTCGAACACGGCCTGCCCGACGAGGAAGTGTCCGATGCTCGTCTCCGTCACCTCCGGGATGGCGGCGACCGCGTCGACCGTGTCGTAGGTCAGGCTGTGCCCCGCGTGGCACTCCAGCCCCGCCGCGACGGCGATGCGGGCCGCCGCGCGGAGCCGGTTCAACTCCACGGCGGACCGCGCCGGCTCGGCGTCGGCGTAGGTGCCTGTGTGCAGTTCCACCGCCGAGGCCCCGATCCGCGCCGCCGCCTCAACCTGCCGCGCCTCCGGCTCGACGAAGAGCGCGACGCGGATGCCGGCGTCCCGCAGCCGCGCGACCGCATCGGCCAGTGCCGGGCCGGCCCCCGCGACCTCCAGCCCGCCCTCCGTCGTCAGTTCCTGCCGCTTCTCCGGAACAAGGCAGCAGGCGTGCGGCGCGAGCGCGAGGCAGAAGGCGATCATCTCCTCCGTCGCCCCCATCTCGAAGTTCAGCGGCGCCGCCACCTCCGCCCGGATGCGGCGGGCGTCGTCGTCGCGAATGTGGCGGCGGTCCTCCCGCAGGTGGATCGTGATTCCGTCGGCCCCTGCGGCGACGGTCGCGTGGGCCGCTTCAACGGGGCAGGGATGGGACCCGCCGCGGGCATTCCGGAGCGTCGCAACATGGTCCACGTTGATCGAGAGAAGCATCGGGGTCACGCGGGCATTCCCTGAACGGCACGCATCCGCACCATCTCCGCTGCCATCCTGATCGCGGCGACGAGCGAACCGGGATCGGCGATGCCGCGCCCCGCGATGTCGAGCGCCGTGCCGTGGTCCGGCGAGGTGCGGACGATCGGCAGGCCGAGCGTGACGTTGACGCCGCCCGCCATGTCGAGGGTCTTCACGGGGATGAGCGCTTGGTCGTGGAGCATGCAGACCGCGACGTCGTAGCCCGCCCGGGCCCCTGGCGTGAACAGCGTGTCGACGGGGAGCGGACCGCGGACGTCCAGTCCCATCGCGCGGAGCTGCGCCACCGCCGGGGCGACCACGTCCCGGTCCTCCGTCCCGATCGTCCCGTCCTCGCCAGCGTGCGGGTTGACGCCGGATACGACGAGGCGGGGTGCGGCGATCCCGAAATCGCGTCGCAGGCCCTCGGCCGCGATGCGTGCGGCCTCGACGATCCCGTCCGTCGTCAGCCGCGCGACGGCGTCCCGCACCGACAGGTGGATCGTGACCGGCACGGTCCGGAGCGGGGGCGTGACGGAGGGCGCGGCCAGCAGCATCACGGGCGTGGCACCACCGCAGAGCGCGGCGAGGAACTCGGTGTGTCCGGGATGGCGGAAGCCCGCGGCCGTCAGGGTCGCCTTCTGGATGGGGTTCGTGACCACCCCGCCCGCGCGACCGGCGCGAACGAGTGCGACGGCCTCCTCAATCACGGCGATCACGGCGGGGGCGTTGGCCACATTCGGGCGGCCGGGCACGACCGCTTCCGGCAACGGGCGGTGCAGCACGGGCAGCGCGTCGCGGAAGGCCGCCGCCGCGTCCTCCGCCCGCGCGATTCGCACGACAGGCACGCCGGAGAGGAGGGCCGCTTCGCCGAGAAAGGCGAAGGCGGATCCGCCCTCTCGTAGTGCGGTCCAGGCCTTCGCCGCGATCTCGCCGCCGACACCAGCCGGCTCGCCCATGGTGAGGACGAGAGGCGCGGCCCCGCGGGCGTTGTGCATCCGGCTCAGCGTGGCGCGCGGGCGAGGAAGGCGCGGAGCTGCGCGATCTCCCGCTCCTGGGCCGCGATGATCTCCTCCGCCATGCGGCGCATCTCCGGGTCGCGCCCGTACTGGATCTGCACGCGGGCCATGTCGATCGCGCCCTGGTGGTGCGGGATCATCCCGGCCGCGAAGTCGCGGTCGGTGTTCCCTGTGTACTCGATCGTCATGTCGCGGTGCATGCGCTCCATCCCCTGCATGAAGGCCTGGGTGGAGGGTGCGACCGCAGGCGCCGGGGTCGCTGGCCGCGGCATTCCCATCTGAGCGGGCTGCGCCGGCGCGCCGTGGCCGGCGTGTGGGTTCTGCGCAAATGCTGGTGCTACGGCGAGGGCGAGCAGGATGGCGAGGGCGGGACGGGTCATTGGGACGCTCCTCCTTGACGATTTCGACGCCTGTGCAAGTAACAATGTGGGCGCTACGGCGTCCGACGCCCTCGTGACAAAAGATTGCCGGGCTGCCCTTCCGGGATTGGGCGGCGCGCCCCGGATACGCCGGCTTGGCATCCCTCCGCGAAGTTCCGGACCGCCACGCCGACGATCAGGCTTGCACGGTGCAAGACCGTTTCACGGCTCCTCCGGGCCGAAACGCCCGGGTCGGCTCGTTGCCCGTCGGCGGCGCCTCGCCACGGCTGTGCGCGCCTGGACGCGCTCTTCGTCGATTGCCCAACGCCGCGGTCGTGGTTCGTCCTCGGTCGGGACACCCCAGTAGTCGAGGTTCCCCGTCATGATGGCAACAACGCGGCGCATCTCGGCGCGCACGGCCGAGGCCGCCTCCGACGCTGCCGAGGCAGCCTGCTGACCTGACGCGGGAGTCCCGCCGGAGTTCTCCGCGAGACGGGCCACGTCCGTTCCGATGCGCCGCAGCGCGACGAACACATCCCGCAGAGCCGCTAACTCGTCCGGGCTCCACCCTGGCCGTCGGGCGAGGTGGGCGATAGCGAGGCAGCGGAGCCAATCGGCAGGGGTCGTCCCTCTCGCCTGCGCCGCCGCTGCGAGAAGGGCGCGCTCGGCTTGCCGGAACCGGACGCCGACCTGCTGCCCCGTGCCGCAGCCACGGACCGCCGCGGGCTCGACCTCGCCGACGGCCTCCGAGATGAGCCGTCGCAGCGCGGGCGAGACGCCGCCCCCGTTCAGCCGGGCCCAGGCGTAGAAACGTTCCGCGAGGGCCTCCTCGACGTAGACTCCGACGAGCTTCTGACCGGGACGCGCGCCCATCGCTTCCTCGTTTAAAACCTGCTGGCAGCGCACATATCCTGCTCCCCCTCCTCTCATCCACCCTCGAGAGGTCGGGTCTTGCCTCAGGTCAATCCGAGAGGGCTTGCACCGTGCAAACCGCTCCGCCGTGCTTCAGGTGAGTGCCATGGGACCAGAGGAGACGCGGACCGACGAGAGGAGAGCCTTCGGCTCCTCACTCGATGCGGGTGAGAGCGAGATCGGCGGGATCGAACTCTTCCAGAGTCGGTCCGATCTGAACCAGCGCCCAACCCTCCCGGCCAGCCCGTCGGTTCACGATGAGATGGCCTTCGGCGCCATCCTTCGTGCGCACGACGAACACGGGGATCGGTGACGGAGCGGGCTTCGTCTCGCCCCGCGTGAGTGAGGGTGCCGACACCCCCTCCCCTCGCCCCCTCGTCCTCGTGGACCCTGCCTCGGTCGCCTCTGGCGTTCGCCCGCCCTCGCCGCGAACGGGCTCCGGATCGGGTGATCCTGCCGGAGTGGACGACGCCTCCGATCCGGTCAGCGGTTCGGGAGGACGATCCAGCACGATGCTGCCCGTGGGCTTGCCCGTGATGGTGCCGATGATCCGGCGAGCCTCGGTGATGGTGATGAACGTGTCGGGGTCGGGCAGCGCCGCGAGCACCGGGGCGGGGGTCTTCGTCCACTGGCGATAGAGGTCGTAGAGCGCCCGCATGTCGGCCGCATCCATCCGCTCCCGCAACTCGGGCGGAAACTCATCGGCCTTCCGAAAGGCCGCGACCTGGTAATCCTTGAGGTTGCAGATGACGCCGATCTGCTTCGACGTCTTGCCCTCCGCCGCGAAGCGAAGGACCGCTGCCGCGAGTTCCGAGTTCGAGAGGTTCGAGCGCTGCTGGTTCTCGATGACCTGCGACGCGTAATCGTCGTCCTCGACCCGACGGATGATCGCGGGGATGTCCGGCGTGCCCGCGATCCGGGAGGCCCGGAAGCGTCGTGCGCCCATGACGAGCGTGTAGCGTCCCCCGTCGCCCGGCCGCACGATGATCGGTTGCAGCACGCCCCGCTCGCGGATGCTGTCCGCTAGGCTCGCGAGTTCCTCCTCGGAGAAGGTTCGGCGCGGCTGGTTCGGGTCCTCGTCGATGTCGGCGAGACGGATGCGGATCGCCTCTCCCCGCGTATCCTCGCCGATCGCCGAACGGAGGTTGCCGAAGGCCGCGGCCGCGAACTGCGCTTTTGGCCGGGTCGGGGCAGGCTTCTTCGGTTCCTTCATGCCGCCAGCCCCATCCTCTCCGACACCGTCTCGAAGACGCCACGTATCTCTATCGCCGCCTCGCGCGCGCCCGCGCCCTTCATGGCCCAGACCGGTTCGCCGTCGCTCGCCGCCCTGGCGTAGGCGTCGCGCTTGGCGACGACGCCCGGAAAGAGGAGCTTGCCCGCCTGACCCGCGAGGTCCTCGAAGAGTTCGCGCTCCCGCTTGCTCTTGCGGTCGTAGATCGAGGGAAGCAGGCCAAGGAAGAGCGGCTCCGGGCGCCCATAATGGGTCGAGACGCCCTTGATGGCGCGCAGCAACTCCGCGATGCCCTGGATGGAGTAGTCGTTGATGCCGATCGGGGCGATGACCGCGTCCGCGGCCAGGAGCGCGCCGAAGGTTCGGTTGGTCAGGGCGGGCGGCGTGTCCACGACGCACACGTCGTAGCCCTCCCCGTTCGCCTTCAGGCTGTCCCGGAATACCTCGATGCAGGAACGGTCCACGCCCTCGACGCCGAGAAGTTCCCGCGTCGAGCGGGTCACGGTGAGCGGCCCCACGCGCGGCACGACGGTTGGCTCGGCGAAGAGATCGACCGTCTCGACGGGCGACAGGTAGGCGCCGAGCGTCGTCGAGAGGTTCGCCTGCTGGTCGAGGTCCACGACGAGCGTCCGATGCCGTTCGGCGAAGAACCATCCGGCATGGGCGACGATGTTCGTCTTCCCGACGCCGCCCTTCTCGTTCATCACCACGAGGGTCTTCATCCGCCTGTCCCCCAACGTCGCGGCGCGGCTTCGGCCCACC
>CAXVWQ010000195.1:0-4005 GCA_964263755.1 Roseomonas sp.
CGGCGGGGTTCGCCGCGTCCCAGGCGCGGGCGGTGGCGAACTTGTAGACGTAGTCGTGGCGCTCGTCGTCGCCCATGTAGATCACCACGCGGCCGTCGGCGGAGACGGCGTGGTGGCAGCCCTCATGCTTGAAGCGCCCAAGCGCGGTGCGCTTCACGGGGACGGAGGCGGGGTCGTAGGGGTCGAACTCGACGATCCAGCCGAAGCGGTTGGGCTCGTTCGGCTCGCGCGCGAGGTCGAAGCGCTCGACGTGCTGGTCCCAGCCGTAGATCGCGTCGCGCACCACGCCGTAGCGGCGGAAGTTCACGGCCTCCGGGTGGTCGGCCGCGATCTCGCCGCCGAAGAACTCGTTGAAGTTCTCCTCCGCGGTGAGGACGGTGCCCCAGGGGGTGTTGCCGCCGGCGCAGTTGTTGAGGGTGCCGAGGATGCGGGTTCCCGTGGGGTCCGCGTTCGTCCGCAGCCGCGGGTGGCCGGCGGCGGGGCCGGAGACGGTCATCGGCGTGTCGCCGGTCAGGCGGCGGTTGAGCGCGCCGCGGGGGTCGTAGGTCCAGCGGCCATCCACGCGGGCGACCTCGACGAGCGACATCCCGACGGCCTGGATCTCCGTCAGCGCCTGCTCGCGCGACACGCGGCGGCGGGACGCGCGGCCCTCGCCCATGCCGGGCCACATGAGGTTGGTGTTGGTATACTCGTTGTTCACCGCGAGGATGCCGCGCTCGGAGTTCGCGTCGCCCCGGGGGATGGGGAAGAAATCCACGTAGTCGTTGTTGTAGCCGAACTGGCCGGCCTGGGCGGCGGGGGTGACCCGGGCGGGGTCGAAGGCCGGCGCGTCCGGCAGGATGGGGTCGCCCCAGCGGATCACGACCTGGACCTCGTAGCCCTCCGCGACGGCTTCCCGGCCGTCGGTCGCGGCGGGGATCGGCGAGAAGCCGAGCGTGGAGACGCCGACCGCGGCGTCCGAGGCCTGGGCACGGGCGGGGACCGCGAAGCCGTTCGGCAGGGTCGCCACGGCCCCGGCGGCGAACAGGCCGCGGAGCGCGTCGCGCCGGGCGAGGCGGCGGCCGATGACCGCGGCGATGGGGTCGGCAGGGGCCGGGTTGCTGCCGATGTCCTCGGCCTCGATCTCGTCGTGCTGCGTCATGCTGGCCTGCTCCCCGGGTGACGGGGCGGGTTGAAGCGGCGGGACGCTGCGGTCCCGTGTCCGATCGGTGAAGGTGGTGTGACGGGCGGGCCGCGCATCCCCGGGGACGGCGACCGGCGGGCGTGGGCCCGTCCTACCCCCCGACCCGCCCGCCCCGCAGGCGGGACAGCGCGACGAGGGCGGTGCGCGGCGGCATCGTCGCCTCGAAGTGCGGCCAGAGGGTGCCGGGGCGGTCCCAGGACGCGCCGGGCTCGGCGCCGGGGGTGCGGACCGCGACGAGCATGGCCGTGCCGTCCGGCGTGCCGGCGCAGCCGCCGAGGGCGGCGCCGCGGGGCGCCCCGTAGAAGGGCACCGGCAGGGCCCGCGCGCCGTTCGGCAGGTCCAGGGCGAAGAGGGCATCGGGCGCCTGGGCGATCCGGCCGCCGCGGTCCGTCCCGATCCAAAGGCGCCCGGCGGGATCGAGGAAGACGCGGTCCGGGTGTTCGGGCCAGGTGAGGTTGGGCGGCGTCCCGGCGGGCGGGCTGCCGGGGAGCAGGAGGCGGGCCCAGCCGGTGGACGACCCGTGCTCGCCGCGCGTCGATTCGATGAGGAGGACGTGGCCGGCGCGCGCCGGTTCGGTGCCGGGCTGGCCGCGGCAGGCGACGAACACGCGGCCGTCCCGCGGATGGATGGTGAGGCCGGACGGATGGTCGAAGCCGGTGGCGCCCGCCCGGGCCGCGATGCCCACGGGGTCGAGGAGGGTTTCGGCGCGGGAGGGCAGGTCGAGCCAGGTCAGGGCCTCCCCCGTCACGCGGGCGACGGAGAGGGTGCCTCCGTCGAGCGCGTCCGTCTCCTGCGCGGGCCCGCGGGAGAGGAAGCGGAATAGGTGGCCGGCGTCGCGGCGGTCGGTGAGGTAGATCGCGGCCCGGCCGTCGCGGGTGAGCGCGGCGGCGGCGTCGCCCTTGCCGAAGCGGCCGAGAGCGGTGCGCTTCGTGGGCACCGCGGTGGGGTCGGCCGGGTCGAGTTCGACGGCCCAGCCGAAGCCGTGCGTGGTGGCGAAGCGGGCGTCCCAGGCGCGGAGCCGGGTGGACCAGGGCTCGGGCGAGCCCTCGGTCAGGATCAGCGTGCCCCAGGGGGTGGCGGTGCCGCCGCCGACGGCGAGGAGACCGCGGGCGGCGTCGCCGATCAGGGGCGCGGCCGGCCCCGAGACGCGGCAGAGGGTGTTGGCGGTGAGGCGGCGCGACTGGATGCCGTCGGCCACGACCCAGCGCTCGGCACCGTCCGGGGCGCGCTGACGCTCGATGTTGAGGATGGAGGCGCCGCCCATCGCCGCGGCGATGCCCGGACGGTCGGCGCCGCCGGGAAAGGCCATGGCGGCATCCACGGTGGGGTGGGCGACCGCGACGAGGGCGCGGGGGACGCCGTCGGCGGCGGTGGGGGTCGGGAGGAGGCCGGCGATGACGGCATCCCAGCCGAACTGCGCCTCCGCGGCCTCCAGGGTGGGCGCGCGGGGGCTGAAGGGGTGGGCGTCGGCGGTGACGCGGTCGCCCCAGCGCAGGAGCACCTCCCGCACGTAGCCGTAGGGGACGCGGTCGTCGGGGCGGGTCTCCAGCCGGAGGGGGCGCAGATCCGGGGCGGCGGTGACCGGCCCGGCGGCCGGGGGCGTGAGGCCGGACGCCGCGCGGCCCGAGACGGCGAGGGGAAGCGTCGCGAGGCCGGTCGCGAGACCGGTCGCGAGACCGGCGCGGAGGAGGTCGCGGCGGGGGGTCACGGCGCCTCGACGATCGCCGGCGGGCGGTGGACGGTCACGGCGGGCGCGCGGCCCTGCCAGGGGGAGACCTCGACGAGGCAGGACTGGGCGGAGCAGCCCTGGCCGAGGAGCGAGGTGCCGCGGTCCGGCGTGAGGACGTTGGGATTGCCGTGGACGCAGAGGGTCTCGCCGTCCACGACCTGGGGGTCCCACCAGGCGCCGGTGGACATGGCGACGACGCCGGGGCGGACGTCGTCCGTCACGACGAGGCCCGCGAGGCAGGCGCCGCGGTCGTTGTGGACCCTGATCAGTGCCCCGTCCGTCAGGCCGCGGGCGGCGGCGTCGTGCGGATTCATGCGGAGGGGTTCGCGGCCCGCGATCCTCGCCTCGGCGGCGACGCGGCCGGGGTCGAGCTGGCCGTGGAGGCGGGTGGCGGGCTGCGTCGTCAGCAGGTGCAGCGGGAAGCGTGCCGCGGCCTCGCCGCCGAGCCATTCGGTGGGGGGGATCCAGGTGGCGTGGGCGGGGATGCCGGCGGCGCCGATCACCTCGGACACGAGTTCGACCTTGCCGGAGGGGGTGGCGAGGGGATGGGCCTCCGGGTCGGCGGCGAAGTCGGCGAAGTTGGTGAAGGATTCGTCGGGCACCGGGAGTTCGACGTGGCCGTCCTGCCAGAAGGTGTCGAAGTCCGGGACGTCGGTGCCGAGCGCGGCGCAGGCGCGGCGCCAGCGGTCGTAGAGGGTGCGGAGCCAGGCGGCTTCGTTCCGCTGTTCCGTGAAGGCGTCACGGTAGCCCAGCGCGTCGGCGATGTCGGCGAAGGCGTCGTGGTCGTTGCGGGCCTGGGCGATCGGGGGGATCGCCCTGTGCATGGCGCGGAGGAAGCGGTCGCGCGACGAACTCGCGATGTCGTTGCGTTCGAGGGTGGTGGTGGCGGGCAGGACGATGTCGGCGTGGCGGGCGAGCGAGGTCCACCAGGGCTCCGACACCACGATGGTCTCGGGGCGGGAGAAGGCGCGGGCGAGGCGGCTGAGGTCCTGGTGGTGGTGGAACGGGTTGCCGCCGGCCCAGAACACCATGCGGATGTCCGGCAGGACGATGTCGCGGCCGTTGTAGCGCAGCACCTCGCCGGGCCGTTCGA
>CAXVWQ010000196.1:0-10506 GCA_964263755.1 Roseomonas sp.
GGACGCCGCGGAGGCGCGCCGGGCGGCTGATGCCCGCTTCGCCGGGGCGCGGGAGGCGCGGGCGCGGGCGGAGGGGGACGCCGCGCGGGCGGAGGATGAGGGGCGGGCCGTCGCCACCCGAATCATGGAGCGGCTCGGGGAAACGGCGGACCTGCCCGGCGCGCCGGACGACCTGTCCGACGCCGCGGAGGAGCGGGCGCGGCGGAAGGCCGAGCGGCTGGCTCGCGAGCGCGACGAGATGGGGCCGGTGAACCTCCGCGCCGAGGTGGAGATGGAGGAGGTCGAGGGGCGGCTGGCGAACCTCGACCGGGAGCGGGATGAGCTGGCGCAGGCGATCGCCAAGCTGCGCGGCTCCATCGGGCACCTCAACCGGGAGGGACGCGAGCGGCTGCGGACGGTGTTCGACAGGGTGGATTCGGAGTTCCGGGCGCTGTTCACGCGGCTGTTCGCGGGCGGGCGGGCGCATCTCGCGCTCGTCGGGTCCGACGATCCGCTGGAGGCGGGGCTGGAGATCTTCGCGGAGCCGCCGGGGAAGAAGCTGTCGTCGCTCGCGCTGCTGAGCGGCGGGGAGCAGGCGCTGACGGCGCTCTCGCTCATCTTCGCGGTGTTCCGTTGCCAGCCCGCCCCGGTCTGCGTGCTGGACGAGGTGGACGCGCCGCTGGACGACGCGAACGTGGAGCGGCTGTGCGACCTGCTGGGGATGATGGCGGGGGAGGGGGGGACGCGGTTCCTCGTCGTCACCCACCACCCGCTCACGATGGCGCGGATGGACCGCCTGTACGGCGTGACGATGCAGGAGCGCGGGGTGTCGCGGCTGCTGTCCGTGGACCTCGGGCGCGCCGTGGAGATGGTGGAGGCCTGACGGGCCGGGGTGGAGCCGGGCTCCCGCGCGTCGCATGGCTCACGGCCGGGGACCACGATCGCTTTGACACGATATAAGGTGAAGACTATATGACGGCACTGGGCTGAGCGTCGCATGAGCTGGCCGGTCCTGTTCGCCGACGCCTTCGCGGAGGAGTTCGCCTTGCTCGATCCGGAGGTTCAGGAGGAGCTTCGCGCACGGGTGAGCCTGCTGGAGACCTTTGGTCCCGGCCTGTCCAGGCCGCACGCCGACACCCTGAAGGGTTCGCGGCACGCGAACATGAAGGAACTCCGGTTCAGGGCGGCGGACGGCGTGTGGCGCGTCGCCTACGCGTTCGATCCCCGGAGGAACGGCATCCTCCTGATCGCCGGGGACAAGGCGGGCGTTTCGGAGAGGAGGTTCTACAGGCGGTTGCTGGACAAGGCGGATGCGCGGTTCGACGACCACCTGCGGCGATCGGAGGGAAACTGAGATGGCGGTGGCGGCGGACGAGGTCTTCCGGCGGACCATGACTCCCGAGCAGATCGCGCGGTCGGATGCCCGCGCCCGCGTGCTGCTCGCCGAGTGTCAGACCCTGCAGGAGCTGCGCCGGGCACGGGAGCTGACGCAGTCGCAGCTCGCCTCCTTCCTCGGGAAGAAGCAGGTCACGATCGCGCAGCTCGAGAAGCGCGCGGACATGCTGCTCTCGACCTTGCGGAGCACCATCGAGGCCATGGGGGGCAGACTGGACTTGGTCGTGCAGTTCCCCGATCGGGAGCCGGTGGTGCTGGCCGGCCTGAGCAGCGAGGACGCGCCGCCACGCGCGCGCCGTCCGGGCCGGGCGGCGGGCGCGGCGAGGTCCGCGTGAGGGGGATGCCGCCTCCGCTCGCGCCGCGGTGTTCCGCTGCCGGCCGGCGCCGGTCCGCGTGCTGGATGACGCGAACGCGGAGCGGCCGGGCGGCCTGCCGGGGATGATGGCGGGGCAGGAGGGCACACGCTTCCTCGTCGTCACCCACCACCCGCTCACGATGGCACGGATGGACCGCCTGTACGGCGTGACGATGCAGGAGCGCGGGGTGTCGCGGCTGCTGTCCGTGGACCTCGGGCGCGCCGTGGAGATGGTGGAGGCGGCGTGAGGACGGCGGATGCGGCGCGGAGGGAGAGCCGGGGGGCGACGATCGCGATGGTCCTCGTCGGCCTCGGCGCCCTCGGCTGGACGACCCACGCGGGCGTCGGGGCCGCGCGGCTGACCTGGGGCGGGGCACGGGCGGTCGCGGTGGCCGTGCCCGCCTCGCCGGGGGGAGGGGCGGGCGACGGCACGCTCGGCAAGCCGATGATGGAGTTCCGCCTCCCCTCGGGCGAGGCCGTGCGCTTCCGGCAGAACGGGTTCGGGCCGTCGCGGGTCGGGGATGCGGCGGAGGTGGCGTATCACCCGGCCGACCCCGCCGGCACGGCATCGGTCGTGGGCTGGCCGCTGTGGGTGGCGGCGCTCTGGGTGCTTCCGATGGGGCTGGGCTTCACGCTCCTGCCGCTGTTCGGCGTGCGGGCGGCCTGGGGCGGGGGACGGTGGTGAGGCGCGACGCCCCGCAGGCGCGGGCGGCGTGACGCGCGCCGTCGCGCTCGCGCTCGTCCTCGCGGCGGGCGCCGCCCTTGTCTCCCTCGCCCACGGCGCGCGCCATGCCGCGCTCGCGCTCGTCGGGGCGGGGCTGGGGGTCGTGCTGTTCCACGCCTCCTTCGGCTTCGCCGGCGGGTTCCGGCGGTTGCTGGGAGAGCGACGCGGGGCGGGGTTCCGGGCGCAGCTCCTCCTCATCGGGCTGACGGCGGCGGCGTTCCTGCCCCTGCTCGCGATGGGGAGCGTGTTCGGGCAGCCGGTGCGGGGATTCGTGTTCCCCGTGGGGTGGGCGCTCCTCCTCGGGGCGTTCCTCTTCGGGGTGGGGATGCAGGTCGGGGGCGGCTGCGCCTCCGGGACGCTCTACGCCGCCGGGGGCGGCGGGGCGCCGCGGATGTGGATCACCCTCGCGGCCTTCGTGGCGGGGGCGACGCTGGCGGCCTGGGACGCGGAGCGGTGGTCGGGGTGGGACGCGCTGCCGGCCGTGTCGCTCCCCGCGCGGCTCGGCACCCCCGCGGCGCTCGGGCTGACCCTCGGCGTGCTCGCGCTCCTCTGGTTCGGGTCGGTCGCGCTGGAACGGCGGCGGCACGGGGCGGCGGAACCGCTGGCCTGGACCGCGGGCGGCGGCGGGTGGCGACGCGTGCTGGCGGGACCCTGGCCCGCGGCCCGGGGGGCGGTGGCGCTCGCGGGGCTCGGCGTCGCCACGCTCCTCCTCGCCGGGCGGCCCTGGGGGATCACCTCCGCCTTTCCCCTCTGGGGTTCGCGCGTCGTGGAGTCCCTCGGCTGGGACGACCCGGCCTTCTGGACCTACTGGGAAGACCCGACGCGGGCCGAAGCCCTCCTGCGCCCGGTGCTGTCGGACCGCACGACGGTGATGGACCTCGCCCTCATGCTCGGCGCGGCCCTCGCGGCGGCGATGGCGGGGCGCGCGGCGGGATGGCGGGTTCCGCGAGCCGGGGAGATGGCGGCCTCCGTCCTCGGGGGCCTCCTCCTCGGGATCGGGGCGGTGCTGGCGACGGGGTGCAACATCAGCGCCTTCCTCGGCGGGATCGCGTCGGGCAGCCTTCACGGCTGGGCCTGGATCGGGCCGGCCCTGGCGGGGAACGCCGTGGGACTGCGGTTGCGGCCGATGTTCGGGCTGGCACGGCCGGTCACGCCGGCAGCCATGCGATAGCGCGATTGACAGTCGTTGATCGTATATTTAGCAGCGTGACCTGATCGCGACCCCGAAACGGCCGCCCCGGGAGCCCCATGACAGCGACCCGCCTCCTGCTTGTCCTCTCGTTCCTCGCCCTGGTCCTTGCCCCAGGCCCTGCCTCGGCGCAGGCGACGCCGGCGGCCGTTCCGGCACCCCTCGTCGCGGAGGGATGCCTCGGTTGCCACGGCGCGCGCGGTGCCGGCGCCGGGGCGGTGCCGGCGCCGGGGCGGTGCCGGGGCTCGCGGGGCGGGACCGGGCCGACCTCCTCGCGATCATGGGGGAGTACCGCGCGGGCACCCGCCCCGCGACGATCATGAACCGCATCGTCCGCGGCTACACGGAGGCCGAGATCACGGCCGCCGTGGACCACTTCGCCCGCCTCCGCTGAGGGATCCGCCATGACCCCGACCCTTGCCCGGCGTTCGCTCCTCGCGCTCGGCGGCGTGCTGGCCGCCCCCGCGATCTCCCGCGCCCAGGGCTCGGCGCGGCTGCTGGTGATCGGCGGCGGCTTCGGCGGGGCATCCGCCGCGAGCTTCGCGCGGCGGGCCCATCCCTGGCTCGACGTCACCCTCGTCGAGCCGCTGCCGCGCTTCGTCACCTGCCCCTACGGCAACCTCGTCCTCGCGGGGGAGAAGCGGGTGGAGGACCTCACCTTCTCCTACGACGGGCTGCGCGCCCGCGGCGTGCGGGTGGTCCAGGACTGGGCGGAGGGGGTGGATTCCGCCGCCCGCACCGTGCGGCTGCGCGGCGGGGAGACGCTGTCCTACGACCGTCTCATCCTCTCCCCCGGCATCGCCATCCGCTACGGCGCGCTGGAGGGCTACGACGAGGGGGCGGCGGAGGCGATGCCGCACGCCTGGATCGCGGGGGACGGGTCGCAGGTGCGGCTGCTGCGCCGGCAGCTGGAGGCGATGCCGGACGGCGGCGTGGTGGGCATCGCCATCCCGCCCAACCCGTTCCGCTGCCCGCCGGGGCCGTACGAGCGCATCTCCATGATCGCGCACTACCTGCGGCGGCATAAGCCGCGGTCGAAGATCCTCGCCCTCGATGCGAAGGACGCCTTCTCGAAGCAGGGCCTGTTCCAGGACGCCTGGGCGGCGCTGTATCCGGGGATCGTGGAGTGGGTTCCCGCTTCCCGCGATGGCCGCGTGGTGCGGGTGGATGCCCGCGAGATGGTGTTCGAGACGGAGTTCGGCACGCGGCACAAGGTGGACGTCGGCAACGTCATCCCGCCGCAGGCCGCCGCGAGGATCGCCGCCGATTCGGGCCTGACCGACAACACGGGCTGGGTGCCGGTGAACGCGCGGACCTTCGAGGCCCGCGCCGCCTCCGGCATCCACGTCGTCGGTGACGCCAACATCCCCGGGCCGATGCCGAAATCCGGCTACGTCGCCAACTCCACCGCGAAGCAGGCGGTGGCGAGCGCCGCGGCGCTGCTGCGCGGGGAGGCGCCGCCGGAGGCGGTCTACTACAACACCTGCTACTCCCACGTCGGGGAGGATTACGGCATCTCCGTCGTCGGCATCTTCCGGCCGAACGCGGCGGGGACGGCGGTGGTGGAGGTGCCGAATTCGGGCGGCGTGTCCCCCCGCGGCAACCTGCCGGACCAGCGGCGGCTGGAGGCGACCTACGCCGATTCCTGGTACGAGAGCATCACCGCGGACATGTTCGCCTGATGCTCCCCCGTCGCGCCGTCCTCTCCGCCCTCGTCCTCGCTGCCCTGCCTTGGGGCGCGGTGGCATCGGAGGACGCGCTGGCCGCGGCGATCCGTGAGGCGGTGGGCGACGCGACCCCGGAGGATGGCGGCATCACCCTCCGCGTGCCGGCGACCGCGGAGAACGGCGGGCAGGTGCCGCTGACCGTGGTGGTGGACGGCCCGCAGACCGCCGCCGACCACGCCACCGCCATCCACGTCTTCGCCACCCGCAACCCGACGCCCGGAATCGCCTCCTTCCGCCTCACGCCCTTCCTCGCCCGCGCGGAGGTCCAGACCCGCATCCGGCTGGCGGAGGACCAGCGCATCGTCGTCCTCGCCGTACGGAGCGACGGCCGCGTGCGCCGCGCAATGGCGGAGCTGCGCGTCCAGGCGGGGGGCTGCGTCTGATGAACCTCCCCCGCATCCGCGCGCCCCGCACCGCCCGCGCCGGCGAGCCGGTGGAGATCCGCGCCCTGCTGGAGCACCCGATGGAGACGGGGCTGCGGCAGGAGGGCGGGGCGGCCGTGCCGCGCGACATGGTGTCCACGATGACGGTGCGGGTGAACGGCGAGGTCGCGCTGCGCGCCGAGTTCCGCAACGGCACCTCGGCCAATCCCTACCACGTGTTCTTCCTGCGGCTGGAGCGCACGAGCGAGGTGGAGTTCGCCTGGACGGACGAGCGGGGCCGGGTGGCGCGGGCCGCGGCGCGGATCGCGGTGAGCTGACGACATGCCCCTCGTGGCCGCCATGTGGCGGCGATGCGGAACTTGACGCCGAGCGCGGGGGCTGGTGACGCCGCCCGCGCACGGAGCCTTCTCACGCATTCGCTGGACCGCGTCGCACCGCATCATCCGCACGGCCTATCCGCCGGTGGACCTGTTCGAGGACCTCGCGGACCCCGCGGACTGGGACCTCCTCGTCTCGGCGGAGGCGAAGGCGAACCCGCGCATCCGGGATGTCGTCGGCAACCTCGCCCTCGTCCCCGCCGCGCGCCGGGTGGCCGGGCCGGGGGCGTCCCTCGTCATGGGCGCCTTCCTCCATCCCTCGACGGACCGGCCCGGGCGGTTCTCGGACGGGCGATACGGCGTCTGGTATTGCGGGGACCGTCCGGAGGTCGCGCTGGCGGAGACGGCGCACCACTTCGAGCGCTTCATGCGCGCGACGCGCGAGCCGCCCGGCGAAGCGGACCACCGCGAGCTCGTCTGCGCCGTCCACGGCACCGTCGCCGACGGGTCGGCCCCCGCCCTCCTCCGCCCCGACGACTGGAACCCGGGGCAGGTCTTCGGCGCGGCCGTGCGGGCCGGGAACGGGGACGGGGTGCTGTATCCGTCCGTGCGGCATCCCGCCGGCATTGCGCTGGCGCTGTTCTGGCCGGACTGCGTGGCGTTGCCGGTGATCCAGGCCCGCCAGTTCCGCTACGGCTGGAACGGCACGCGGATGCACCGATACCTCGTCCACGGCACGCGGGATTGGCTCGCGGTCCCGCGGGGCGCGGGGTGAGGGGGACAACGTGAAGCTCGAAGGCTCCTGCCACTGCGGCGCGGTGCGCTTCCGGTTGCGGTCGGCGCATCCCTACCCCTACCAGCGCTGCTACTGCACCATCTGCCGCAAGACGCAGGGTGGGGGCGGTTACGCCATCAACCTCGGCGGCGACGCCCGGACCCTGAAGGTCACCGGCGGCAGGAACGTCTCGATCTACCATGCCAAGATGCGGGATCGCGGCGACAGGCGCGCCCACCGCGGCACCGCCGAACGGCACTTCTGCACCCTCTGCGGCTCCGCCCTCTGGCTGTATGACAAGACCTGGCCGGACCTGATCCACCCCTTCGCCTCGGCCATCGACACGCCGTTGCCGGTGCCGCCGCGCACCACCCACCTCATGCTCGGCTCCAAGGCCTCCTGGGTGGAGCCGCAGGTGCGGCGGGGCGACAAGCGGTTCGAGGAGTATCCGGAGGACAGCATCGCCGACTGGCACGAGCGGCTGGGCCTGACCGCCCCGGAGTAGCGGACGCCAACCTTCCGGCGCCCCGTCCGTTCCCGTTCCCGGTTCCCCGGACGCCCCATGCACGTTATCGCCCTCGCCACCGACTACGACGGCACCGCCGCCCATGACGGGGTGATGACGGACGACACCGTCGCCGCCCTGGAACGGCTGCGCGCCGGCGCCCGGAAGATCATCCTCGTCACCGGCCGCGAACTGCCGGACCTCCGGCGGGTCTGCGACCGCCTCGACCTGTTCGACCTGATCGTCGCGGAGAACGGCGCCCTCCTCTACGAACCCGGCACGCGGGAGGAGACGCCCCTCTGCCCCCCGCCGGACCCGCGCTTCGTCGAACGGCTGCGCGCGGACGGGGTGGCGCCGCTCTCGGTCGGGCGGACGATCGTCGCGACCCGTGAGCCGAACGAGGGGGCCGTGCTCGCGGCGATCCGCGACCTCGGGCTGGAATACAAGATCACCTTCAACAAGGGCGCGGTGATGGTGCTGCCGGGGGCGGTCACCAAGGCGTCCGGGCTGCGCGCGGCGCTGGACCGGCTGTCGTTCTCGGCGCTGAACGTCGCGGGGGTGGGGGACGCGGAGAACGATCTCGCGATGCTCGAATCCTGCGGGTTTCCGGTCGCCGTCGCCAACGCGCTCGACACGGTGAAGGAGCGCGCGGCCTGGACCACCCCCGGCGCGCGGGGGGAGGGAGTGGCGCAGCTCGTGGATCGCATCCTGTCGGACGACCTTCGCTCGATGGACCCGACCGCACCGCGCCAGGCGATGGCCCTGGCGCGGGACGATGACGGGCCGATCACCTACTTCCCCCGCCGCCAGTCGTTGCTGCTGACGGGCCACTCCGGCGGCGGGAAGTCCACCTTCACCCTCGGCATCCTCGAACGCCTGCGCGGTGCCGGGTTCCAGGCGCTCGTCCTCGATCCGGAGGGCGACTACGAGGGCACCGCCGAGATGATCCAGGAGGGCGGCCCCGACACGCCGCCCGACCCCGCGCGGGTGCTGGAGAAGCTGCACCGGACCGGGAACGGGGTGGTGGTGAACCTGCTCGGCGTGAAGCTGGCGGACCGGCCGGCCTTCCTCGCGGCGCTGCTGCCGCAGCTCATGTCGCTTCGCGCCAAGGTCGGGCGTCCGCACGTCGTGGTGGTGGACGAGGCGCACCACATGCTGCCAGCGGAATGGGATCCGGGCGCGGCGAACATGCCGCCGGAGCTGCACGGCTTCCTCTTCATCACCATGCGTCCGGAGCTGCTGCCGCAGCGGGTGCTGGACACGGTGGACACGCTGCTGGTGGTCGGCGCCGAGCCGATGGAGTCCGTGCGGACCTTCCGGGCGGCGCGCGGCCTGCCCCCGCCCGCCGACACCCCGCCGATCGAGATCGGACAGGCGCTGATGACCACGACGGCGGTGGACGCGACGGTGCGGCGAGTGGCGGTGATCCCCGGCGTCGGCTCCCGCCGCCGCCACATCCGGAAATACGCGGAGGGCAAGCTCGGCGAGGAGAGCGTCTTCTACTACCGCGGCCCCGAGGGGCGGCTGAACCTGCGCGTCCACAACCTCGTCCTGTTCATCGCCATGGGTGAGGGCGTGGACGAGGGCACCTGGGAACACCACCGCCGCGCCGGCGACTACTCCGACTGGATGCGCCGCTGCGTGAAGGACTCCGACCTCGCGGACGAGGTCAAGGGGGTGGAGGAATCCGACCTGACCTTCGAGGCCGCCCGGAAGCGCGTTCACGAGGCGATCGAACGACGCTACACCGCGCCGGGATGATCTTCTCCTCGTTCGAACGCGCGGTGGACCCGGTGGCGCGGCCGGGGGAGCGGGCCGCGGCCGTGCTCGGCGTGCCGGTGCCGGACGGCGCGCCGCCGCGCACCCTCCTCGGCTTCTACTGGCATTTCGCCCGTCAGGCGCGGGCGCTGTTCGCGACGCTCTTCGTCGCGGGCTTCGCCGTGGCGGTGCTGGACAGCCTCATCCCCGTGTTCATCGGACGGTTGATCGCGCTGCTGGAGGCGCGGCCGGCGGAGGGCCTCTGGGAGGCGAGCGGCGCCACCCTCCTCGGCATGGCGGCGGTCATCCTCATCGGCCGGCCCCTCGCCATCCTCGCGCAGAACCTCACCTCGCAGCAGGGCATCAACCCCGCGGTGACCAGCCTCATCCGCTGGCAGTCGCACCGCGGCGTCGTCCGCCAGGGCTGGGCCTTCTTCCAGGAGGATTTTGCCGGCCGCATCGCCAACCGCGTGATGCAGACCGGGCCGGCGCTGCGGGAGAGCGTCGTCCAGTCGGTCCAAGCCGTGTGGTACATCCTCGTCTACGGGAGTTCGGCGGCGATCTGGCTCGGCTCCGCCGACCTGCGGCTCGTCCTCCCGATCGCGATCTGGTTCGTCGCCTACGCCGCCCTGCTGCGCTTCGTCGTTCCCCGGCTGCGGGACCGGGCGCGCGCGGCGTCGGAGCAGCGGTCGCTGCTGACCGGGCGGATCGTGGATTCCTACACGAACATCGTCACCCTCAAGCTCTTCGCCCGCGCGGACCGGGAGGACGCCTTCGTCGCGGAGGGCGTGACGAACCTGACGGCCGCCTTCCAGCGGCAGATGCGGCTCATCACGCTGAACGGGCTGCTGCTCTCCACCCTCAACGCGGGGCTGATGGTCGGCATGGCGGCGACCGCGATCATCCTGTGGTCGCGCGGCGACATCGCCACCGCCACCGTCGCCACCGCCCTGCCGATGGCGTGGCAGATCACCAACATCTCGGGCTGGGTCGCCTTCAACGTCGCGGGCATCTTCGAGAATATCGGCGTGGTGCAGGAAGCCATGCGCAGCGTCGCGGCCGAGCCCACCGAACCCGACCCGCCCCGCGCCCGTCCGCTCCGCGTCACCCGGGGCGCCATTCGCTTCGAGAGGGTTCGCTTCGGTTATGGCCGGCGGGACGCCTCGGTGCTGGACGGCTTCGACCTGAACGTCGCCCCCGGCGAGCGGGTGGGCCTCGTCGGCCAGTCCGGCGCCGGCAAGACCACCGCGGTCAACCTCCTTCTCCGCTTCTTCCACCCGGAGGAAGGGCGCATCACCATCGATGGACAGGACATCGCCGGCGTCACCCAGGAAAGCCTGCGCACCGCGGTCGGGCTGGTCACCCAGGACACAGCCCTTCTGCACCGGTCCATTCTCGA
>CAXVWQ010000197.1:0-8040 GCA_964263755.1 Roseomonas sp.
TGAGGCGTTCGCCGACGTTGCCGCCGGCGGAGACGGCCATGCGAAGCCCGTCGCGCGGGTCCTGGTGGACGAAGCCCCAGTCGGTGCGGGCGACGCGGCGGCGCGCCGCTTCGGTCATCGCGTGGACGTCGTGGGTAGCGCCCGCGGGGTCGCGATAGGTCACCGTCCCCGCATCCGGCCGCAGTTCGCCGGCCAGGGCCCGCAGCAGCGTGGACTTGCCGGAACCCGACTCGCCGACGATCGCCAGGACCTCGCCCGGCCAGAGGTCGATCGACGCGCCGTCCAGCGCGCGCACCGTCCCGAAGGACAGTGACAGGTCGCGGGCGGAGAGGATGGGTTCGTCGGTCATTCCGCGGCCCTCGGCAGCGCGTCCTGCCGCGTGGTGCAGTGGTCGGTGTCGGAGCAGACGAACATTCGCCCGCCCCGGTCGTCCGTCACCACCTCGTCGAGGTAGGAGTCGCCGGAGCCGCACAGGGCGCAGCAGCCGGTCGCCCGCAGCGGCACGAAGGGGTGGTCCTCGAAGTCGAGGGAGCGGACCTCGGTGTAGGGCGGCACCGCGTAGATGCGCCGTTCCCGCCCGGCGCCGAACAGCTGCAACGCCGGGGAGCGGTGCATCTTCGGGTTGTCGAAGGACGGGATGGGTGAGGGCGACATGAGGTACCGCCCGCCGACCATCACCGGATGGTCGTAGGAGGAGCCGACGCGGCCGTGCCGCGCGATGTCCTCGTACAGCTTCACCTGCATCAGCCCGTAATCCGCCAGCCCGTGCAGCCGCCGCGTCTCCGCCCGGCGGGGTTCCAGCCTGAACAGCGGTTCGGGCTGGGGAACCTGATAGACGATCACCTGCCCCTCCCGCAGCCGCGTCTCCGGGATGCGGTGGCGGGTCTGGATCACCGTGGCGTCGGCGGTCCGTTCGGTGGTGCGGACGCCCGGGGCGACGCGTGCGAAGAAGCGGCGGATGGAGACGGCGTTCGTCGTGTCGTCCGCCCCCTGGTCGATCACCTTCAGCGTGTCGTCGGGGCCGAGGACGGCGGCGGTGACCTGGATGCCGCCGGTGCCCCAGCCATAGGGCAGCGGCATCTCGCGCGAACCGAACGGCACCTGGAAGCCCGGCACCGCCACGGCCTTGAGGAGCGCGCGGCGGATCATCCGCTTCGTGGCTTCGTCCAGATAGGCGAAGTTGTAGCCGGTGCTCATTCCGCGGCCTCCCGGAAGGCGTCGCGCGCGACCGCCGCGCGCATGGCACGGACGGTCTCCAGTTCGCTCTGGAAGTCCACGTAGTGCGGCAGCTTGAGGTGTTCGAGGAACCCGGTCGCCTCGACGTTGTCGGCGTGGGAGAGGACGAATTCCTCGTCCTGCGCGGGCGCCGTGGCGTCCTCGCCGAGTTCCTTCGCGCGCAGGGCGCGGTCCACCAGCGCCATCGCCATCGCGCGCCGCTCCGTGCGGCCGAAGACGAGGCCGTAGCCCCGCGTGAACTGCGGCGCCTCCGTGCGCGATCCGTGGAACTGGTTCACCATCTGGCATTCCGTGACGGTGATGTCGCCGATGTCGATCTCGAAGCCGAGTTCGGGCGGCGCGATCCGCACGGCGACCTCACCCTGCCGCACCTCCCCGACGAAGGGGTGGCCGTTGCCGTAGCCGCGCTGCGTGGAGTAGGCGAGGCCGAGGAGGAATCCCTCGTCGCCGCGCGCGAGGACCTGGAGGCGCAGCGAACGGTCCGCGGGGAAGGCGATCGGCGTGCGCGTCACGTCGCCGGGCTCGGCGTCCGATGCGTCCTCCGGCGCCATCAGCCCCTCCTCCGCCAGCATCGCGGTGACGCGCGGGGGGAAGGCGTCGTCGCCCGGCTCCGTCTCCGCCGCGGGCGGCGGCGCATCGCCCCGGGCCGCAAGGGCGAAGTCCAGCAGCCGGTGCGTGTAGTCGAAGGTCGGACCCAGCACCTGCCCACCCGGCAGATCCTTGTAGGTGGCGGACACCCGACGGCGCACGGACATCGCGCCGGTGTCGAGCGGCACGCTCGCGCCGAAGCGGGCGAGCGTGGTGCGGTAGGCGCGCAGCAGGAACACCGCCTCGATGAGATCGCCGCGGGACTGCTTGATCGCCAGCGCCGCGAGGCCGGGGTCGTGGCACGACGCCTCCGCTATCACGCGGTCCACGGCGAGGGTGAGTTGTCCTGCCACTTGGTCCGTGCCGAGTTCGGGCACGGCCGGGTCGCCGCGGCGTTCCTCCGCCAGCCAGGCGTGGGCGTTGGCGATCGCCGCCTCGCCGCCCTTCACCGCGACGTACATGGCCTCAGCCCTCCTCGATCGTCACGGTGCGCGGCAGGGCGGCGACGCGATCCCCGGCGCAGAGGATGACGTCCACGCCGGCCGGAAAGAGCACGCGGTTCGCGGCCCGGCGCGTCACGAAGCCGTCGGGCACGCCGACCGCACGGAGGCGGTGCGCCGCCTCGATGCCCGGCCCGGTCAGCCGCCAGCCCGCACCCTCCTCCAGCGCCGCGACCTGGAGGATGAGGGTCGCGGAACGGTGCGGCTCCTCGTCCGTGCCGGCCCGCAGCGTCGCCAGTGCCGGCGGTGCGCCGACCGCCAGGACGAAGTCGGCGGCGCCGGGATCGCCCACCACGGGGCAGCCCGCGTGGAAGCGCGCCCAGGCCTCGGCGTCGGCGCCGGCATCGAGCCAGAGCGGCGTCTCGGCATCCGCGAGGGTCAGCAGCACCGCGCCGGCGGCGGGACAGAGCGGCGCGGGCGGTTCCGGCGGGCGCGGCAGGCGCACCACGCGGCCCGGGCGCGCCATGGCCTCCAGCACCGCACGGAAGGCGGATTGCGCGTCGAGGACGGGATCGGCGAAGCCGGGCGTGAGCGCGCTCATCGCATGTTCGCCATGGTGAAGAACCGGACGCGGGTGGCCGCGGCCTTGCGCGCGGTCGCGTCGCGCGCCGCGGCCTGCTCCGCCGCCAGCGGCTCGATCACGTCCCGCATCAGCGACGGGCGCCGCGCCGGGTCCTGCAACGCCGCATCCAGCGCCGCCGCGAGTTCCGCCGCCCGCGCGTCGCGGCCCGCGAGGTAGGCGTGGCCCACCGCGCCGTCGTCCAGCCGCACGGCGCAGCGCGTGACCGTCATCTCGCCGAGGTTGAAGGGTCCGCCGTCGCCGCCCGCGCGTCCGCGCACCATCACCAGCCCCGTCTCCGGCCCGCGCAGCCGCGTGTGGGCTGGCAGCGGCGTCGTCAGGCGCGCCTCGATCGCCGCGGCGTCCGAACGGGCGAGGACGGCCATCCAGCGCTGGCGTTCCGTGGTGTCGTGCATCACGCCGCCTCCGCCAGCGCGGCAGGTGCAGCGGACCAGCCGTCGGAATGGATCATGCGCCCGTCACGCCACACCGCCCGCACCCGCGGCGCCCCGGCCGAGAGGTCCAGCAGCGCGAGGTCGGCGCGCAGCCCCGGCGCGATGGCCCCGCGATCGTCCAGACCGGCCGCGCGGGCGGGATTGCGGGTGATGAGCGCCACCGCTTCGTGCAGCGACAGCGCGCCCTCCTGCGCCCAGGCCAGCACCGCGGGCAGCATCGCGCCCTGGTGGTAGTCGGCGGCGAGGGCGTCCAGCAGCCCCGCCTCCATCACCGCGCGCGCCGTCACGTTCCCCGTCATGGACCGGCCGCGCAGGGCGTTCGGCGCGCCCATCAGCGTCGCCATCCCCGCCGCCCGCGCCGCCTCGGCGGCGGCGATCGTCACGGGGAACTCGGAGATGGTGGCGCCGAGCGAGCGCATGAGGCGGACCTTCTCCGCCGTGTCGTCGTCGTGCGAGGCGATCGGCAGGTTCTGCGCCCGGGCGAGTTCCGTCACGGCCTGGGCGACCTCCCAGGCCGGCGGCGCGGCCATGCGGCGCTGCGCCCGGGCCGCCGCCTCCTCCGGCGTCGCGCCGCTCGTGCGGGAGGCGTAGGCGATGTACTGCTCGACGTCGCGGTACTGCCCCTGGCCCGGCGTGTGGTCGGTGAGCGACACCATGTCCACCATCCCCCGCGCCAGCAGGTCGCGCAGGATCGGCTCGGCGCGGGGGTTGGTGACCTCGAACCGCGCGTGGACGCGAAGGTCCACCCGGGCGCCGCCGCGCATCGCCGCCAGCGCCTCCACCAGCGCCCCCGCCCGTTCTTCCGACCTCAGTCCGCGCTTGCCCTCCGCGAAGGAAACGCCGGCATAGGCCGTGGTGACGCCGGACGCCGCGAGGCGGGAATCGAGGTTGGCGAGCGCCACCGCCAGCGGGAAGTCGCAGTCCGGGCGGGGCTCGACCTCCTTCTCCACCATGTCCCCGTGCAGGTCGACGATGCCGGGGATGAGGGTGAGACCGGCGCCCGACATGGAGGGCCCGCGCGCCGGCCCTTCCGTCACCTCGGCGATGCGCCCGTCCTCCACCCGCACGGCGCCGCGCGGCACCACGCGGTCGGGCAGGACGAGGCGAAGGTCAGCGATCCACATGCGAAGTCCCCTGACGCGCCGCGGGGCGCGGATGATCGACGGAGAGCTGCACGCGCTCCCCCGCCCAGACGCTCTCGGAACTCGTCAGCGGCGCGCCCGTCAGGTCGCCGTCCACCTTGCGGACGACGAGGACGGGGCGGGTGGCCGGCTGGTCGAGGTGGTGCGCCTCGTCCTCCGTCGGCAGGCGCGTCGTCACCACGCTGCTCAGCCGGACGTAGTCGGCGATCCCGTGGGCCGCGAGGATCTCCGTCGTTCCCGCGCCCGCCCGCACCGCGTCGAGGAACCCCGGGAAGCGGTGCGCGGGGGTGTGGGAGTCCGAGACGTGGATCGGCACCCCGTCGGCCAGCCCGCGGCGCCGGACGTGGTGGACCGGCGCACCCGGCGGCAGGCCCAGCGCGTCCGCCACCCCCGGCGGGGCCGGCACCTCCTCGGCCAGCAGCAGGTCGTCCGACGGCTCCCGTCCCTGGTCCAGCAGGTTGCGGGAGAAGCGGGTGCGTTCGGAGAGGCGGTAGTCCAGCACCCCGACGGGCCGCACGTAGGTGCCGCTGCCGTGCCGGGTGCTGACGAGGCCCTGGGCCTCCAGTTCGGCGACCGCGCGGCGGATGGAATGGCGGCCGAGGGCGAACCGCTCCATCAGCGCCGGCTCGGTCGGTAGCCGCTCACCCGGGGCGATGCGGCCCGCGAGGATGTCGCCGGCGAGGACGGTCTCGACGCCGCGCCAGGCGAGGGAGGGGGAGGGAGGCATCGGTCCGGCGGTTCTGCCACGGGATGAAAGTCATTCGGATGACTTCACCCTGACAGTTCGATGACCCACCGGCAAGACGGCGTGGCAAGACGGGCCGGGGGGACACGGACGGCGACGTCCCGCCGCGGGTCAGCCCCGCCGCGCGGCCTCCTCCAGCATCGCGGCGAGGTCGAGCATCGCCTCGTCCGCGGGGATGATCACCGGCGGCGCGGGCCGGTCCGGGTGCACGGCCCCGATGCGCTCCGCCACCCGCCGCAGCGCCTCCGACGTGTCGGCGACCCGGGTCACGGGAAGGGCGCGGTGCGCCGGCAGGTCGCGGGCCACCACGGGAAGCCCGTGCGCCAGCGCCCGCAGGATGCCCGGCGCGAAGTCGGGGGAGGGGGCGAGGTCGAGGTAGAGGTCCGCCGCCACGAAGGAATCCTCCACCCCGACGGGGCTCGCATCGAAGTGGAGGATGTCGAGGGCCTTCAGCGCGCTCACCTCCGCGCCCGTGCCGCCGCCCGTCGCGGCGAAGCTGGTCCGCAGCGCCGCGGCCGGGTGTTCGAGGTCCAGCCGCTCCGCGACCTCCAGGAACGCCGACAGGCCCGACCACCCCGCCTCGCCGGCCGTGAGGGGGAGGGCGGCGAGGACGACCACCCGCCCCCCCAGCCCCCGGTCCCGCCGCACGCGGGCGCGGCGGAGGGCGCGGGCCCGCGCCGACGGCACCATCTCCGCGTTGCCGAGGCGCGCCGCGCCCGCGAGGCCGGGAAGGACGAGATCGGCGAGGTCGCGCGCGAGGCTCGCCTCGATCCCCGCGAGGAAGCGGGCGTCGGCATCGGGGAAGAGGTCGGGCGCCGGCTCGCCCGGGTCGGTCACCGCCACCCGGCACGCGGCGCCGAGGTGGCGGGCGACGGAGCCGAACGGCCCGTGCGCGACGACCCAGTCCGCCGCCGCCTCCACCGCCGCCTCCGCCAGCGCGACCGGGTCGGCGAGATGGAGGCGGGGCGCCCCGCCGTAATGCGGTTCGCGGAAGGAGGACGGTCCCGCCACCATCACCTCATGCCCCGCCCGGCGGAGGGATGCCGCCCAGCGGGAGAGGAGGAAGGCGGGGGTGCGCTCCCGCTCGTGCACCATGGCGGCCAGCACGACCCGCAGCCCGCCGTCGCCGCGCCGCCGCCAGGGGCGGACGTGGCGCGGCGGCCGTGCGAGGCCGCCGGGCGTGTCGAGGGCGAGGTTGGGGTTGTGGAAGGGGTCGTCGCGGAAGGGGCCGCGGTGCGCCGTCCGGGTGCGACGCGCCTCCTCACGGAAGGCGAGGATCCGGGCGTGGGTGTCGTCGCGCCCGCGCGTCCGCGCCTCGTGGTGCACCATCAGCGGCTCCGCCACCCGCACGTTGCGGCGGCCGAGGGCGAGGGCGTCGAGGCAGAGCCGGACGTCGTTGAAGGCGACGACGAGGTTCTCGTCGAGGCCGCCGAGCCGCGCGTAGAGGTCCGCCCGGATGGCGAGGAGGGCGCCGGTGACGGCCGAGACCTCCCGCGTCAGGCGCGACAGGCCGCGGTGGCCGGGGGTGCCGGCCGGGTCGCCGTAATCGAGGTGCGCGACGGTGCCGCCGGCGCCGAGGAGGACGCCGCCGTGCTGCACGGCGCCGTCGGGGTAGAGGAGGGTCGCGCCGACCGCGCCGACATCCGCGTCCGCCGTCTCCGCGAGGAGGCGGGCGAGCCAGAGCGGGTCGCGGACCTCCGTGTCGTTGTTGAGGAGGACGAGGACCTCGCCCCGGGCCTCCTTCGCCGCGAGGTTGTTCAGGCGGGCGTAGTTGAACGGGCCGGGCGCGCGGAGGACGCGGAGGCGGCCGGCGGCCTCCCGCGCCGCGAGGAGGTCGAGGGTCGCCGGCTCCGTCGAGCCGTTGTCCACGACGAGGACCTCGGCCCGCGGGCGGCCGGGCGCGGCGGGCCCTTCGGACGGCGAGGTCGTGGCGAGCACGCCGTCGAGGCAGGGGCCCAGCACGTCGGCGTGGTCCCGCGTGGCGATGATGATCGTGGCGAGGGGGAAGGGCCCCGCCGGCGGCGCGTCCCCCCGCGTCGGGGCGGGGGGGCGGAGGTCGTGCGACAGGATCTCCGGCACCCGCACCGATTCCGCGCGGGGCAGCGGCCCCCCGGGGCGGTCGAGGACGAAGGCGCGCACGGCCGCGTCCACGTCGCCGTCCGACGCCACCCGCCGGCGCACCGCGTCCAGCTCCTCCGGGGAGCCGCCGAGGAGGACGAGGCCGCCGAGGTAGTCCATCCGGCGCAGCAGGGCGGGCGAGAGTTCCGGCTTGAGGAAGGGGTCCGAGCGCCGTCCGGACCCGTCCATCCGGTCCTCGTCGGCGTAGGCGAGCCGCACCGCCGGGTCGGCCGCGGCCTGCGCCAGGCGCAGCAGGGCGTGCGGGCGCGGCAGGGTGCCGGGGCGGAGGAGAACGAGCCGTTCGCCCGGTCGGGCGCCGTCCCCGTCGGCCGCTTCCCGCCAACGCCGGTGGACGCTGCGGTCCAGCGCCTCCCGGGTGCGGTCGGCGTCGGCGCCGTCGCCCGGCATGACGACGAGGAGCGGGGGGAGGGAGTCGTCCGCCGCCGCCGCGCGGAGGGTCGCCTCGTCCTCCGGCGTCAGCGCGTCGAAGCGCGCGACCCACGCCTCGTAGGGATCGTCCGGCGGGGCCGGCAGGGCGAGCGGCGCGGCAGCGGGCGCGACGTCGTCGATGACGTCCCCGGCCGGTTCATCCACCAGCGGCGGTGCCGGCAGCGGCGGCGGGCCGCCGAGCGCCCGCCGCAACGGCGCGGTGACCCGCCAGGAGCGGGAGGCGAGCAGGGCGCGGACGTGCTCCTCG
>CAXVWQ010000198.1:0-18843 GCA_964263755.1 Roseomonas sp.
CGGATGGATTCCTCGAACACCCCGTGGGTGGAGGGGTAGGTGACCATCAGCGCGGCGAGGCTTTCCGAATGCGCCACGATCTTCGCGTCGAGGTCGGACAGGTCCACGTTGCCGTCTCGGTCGCAGCCGACCACGACCACGCGCATCCCGGCCATCACCGCCGACGCCGGGTTGGTGCCGTGGGCGGATGAGGGGATGAGGCAGACGTCGCGGTGCGCGTCGCCACGGGCGTGGTGGTAGGCGCGGATCGCCAGCAGCCCCGCGTATTCGCCCTGCGACCCGGCGTTGGGTTGCAGCGACACCGCGGCGAAGCCGGTACAGGCGCAGAGCCACGCTTCGAGACGGCGGGTCAGTTCGAGGTAGCCTTGCGCCTGCTCGATCGGTGCGAAGGGATGGATGTCGCCGAAGCCGGGGAAGGTGATCGGGATCATCTCGGCCGTGGCGTTGAGCTTCATCGTGCAGGAGCCCAGCGGGATCATGCTGCGGTTGAGCGCGACGTCCTTGTCCTCCAGGCTCTTGAGGTAGCGGAGCATCGCGTGCTCGGAGCGGTGGGCGTGGAAGACGCGGGCGGTGAGGAACGGGGTGCGGCGTTCCCCCGCCTTCGGGATGGGGGCGGTCGGGGTGAGGTCGCCGAGGCCGATGCGGTCCTGGCCGACGGCCTCGCAGAGGGCGGTGCAGAGGGCGATGAGGTCCTGGCGGGTCACCGTCTCGTCGAAGGCGACGGCGACGGTGGAATCGTCGACGCGGCGCAGGTTGAACTCGGCGGCGCGGGCGTAGGTCATCACCGCGTCGGTGCGGTTGCCGGTGTCCAGCAGCACCGTGTCGAAGAAGGCGTCGTGGACCACGCGGAGGCCGGCACGGCGGGCGCAGTCGGCGTAGAGGGTCGCCAGCAGATTGATGCGGCGGGCGATGCGGGTCAGGCCCTCCGGCCCGTGCCACACGGCATACATCCCGGCCATCACGGCCAGCAGCACCTGCGCCGTGCAGATGTTGCTCGTCGCCTTCTCGCGGCGGATGTGCTGTTCGCGGGTCTGCAACGCGAGGCGCATCGCGGGGCGGCCGGCCGCGTCCAGGGACACGCCCACCAGACGGCCGGGCATCAGGCGCTTGAGGGCGTCCTTCACCGCCATGTAGGCGGCGTGCGGGCCGCCGTAGCCCATCGGCACGCCGAGGCGCTGCGTCGTGCCGACGGCGATGTCGGCGCCCATCTCACCCGGCGGGGTGAGGAGGGTGAGGGAGAGGATGTCGGCGGCGACGATGGAGAGGGCGCCGGCATCCCGCGCGGCGGCGATGTCGGCCGTCAGATCGCGCACCTCGCCCGTGCTGCCGGGGTAAGAAAGGATGACGGCGAAGGGCCGCGCCTCTCCGATGGCGGCGGCAATGGTGCCAGGCGCGGCGACGCGAATCGTCAGGCCCAGCGGTTCGGCGCGCGTCCGCAGCACCGCCAGCGTCTGCGGATGCAGGTCGGCCGCGGCGATCACGGCGCGCGACTTGCCCTTGTGCGCCGCGAGGGCGAGCGACATGGCCTCGGCGGCGGCGGTCGCCTCATCGAGGAGCGACGCATTGGCGACGGGAAGGCCCGTCAGGTCCGCGACCATCGTCTGGAAGTTCACCAGGGCTTCCAGGCGGCCCTGCGCGATCTCCGCTTGGTAGGGGGTGTAGGCGGTGTACCAGCCCGGGTTCTCCAGCACGTTGCGGAGGATCACCGGCGGCACGTGGGTGCCGTGGTAGCCCAGCCCGATGAGGGAGCGCACCCGCTCGTTGCGCTCGGACAGGGCGCGGAGTTCGGCGATGGCGGTCGCCTCGTCCACCGAGGGCGGCAGGGCGGAGAGCGGGTTGTCGCGGATCGCGGCGGGGACGGTCTTCCCCGCGAGATCGTCGAGCGATTCCGCGCCGACCGCGCGGAGCATGTGGGCGATCTGGCCCTCGTTCGGGCCGATGTGGCGGGCGACGAAGGCATCCGCCGCCTCCAGCGCGGCCAGCGTGGCGAGGGCGCTCACGAACCGGCCTCCGCGTGGGCGGCGTATGCGGTCTCGTCCATCAGGGCCGCGACGGCGGAGGCGTCCTTCGGGGCGATCCTGAAGAACCAGCCCTCGCCCTGCGGGTCGCGATTGATCGTCGCGGGGTCGTCCGTCAGCGCGGCGTTCGTCTCGGTGATGCGGCCGGCGATCGGGGCGTAGACGTCGGACGCGGCCTTGACGGATTCCACCACGGCGACGGCGTCGCCGGCCTCGACCTCGCGGCCGGGTTCGGGGAGATCGACGAAGACGATGTCGCCGAGCGCCTCCTGCGCGTGGGCGGAGATGCCGATCGTGGCGGTGTCGCCGTCGAGGCGGACCCATTCGTGGGAGGGGGCGAAGCGGAGTTCGGTCATCGGGGCGGTCCTCAGGCGGCGGGGAGGAGGGAGGTGCGCTTGTAGCGGTGCGGGACGAAGGGCAGCGGCGCGACGCGGCCGGGGATGGCGCGGCCGCGGACGAGCAGCGTCACCGCCGTGCCGTCCGCCGCATGGTCGGGCGGGACGTAGCCGGTGGCGCAGGGGGCGTTCAGCGTCGGGCCGAAGGTGCCGGAGGTGACGACCCCGACGGCGGTGCCGTTGACGAGGATCTCCGCCCCGGCGCGGACGGGCTGGCGGCCCTCGGGCAGGATGCCGACGCGGAGGCGCTTCGGGCCGTCGTCCAGGTCGGCGCGCACGCGGTCGGCGCCGAGGAAGTCCCAGACGATCTTCCGTCGCTTGCCGATGGTGAAGGTGAGGGACGCGTCCACCGGCGAGGTGCTCTCGTCGAGGTCCTGGCCGTAGAGGGGAAGGCCGGCCTCAAGCCGCAGCGAATCGCGGGCGCCGAGGCCGGCGGGGGCGGCGCCGGCGGCCAGCAGGGCACGGGCGACGCGGTCGGCGTCCTCCGCGTGCACGCCGATCTCGTAGCCGTCCTCGCCGGTGTAGCCGGAGCGGGTGACGAGGGCGGGGGCGCCGGCAACCGGGGTTTCGAGGACGCCCATGAAGGGCATCGCGGCGACGCCTTCCGCCAGCGTCGCCAGGATCGCTGCCGCGCCGGGGCCTTGCAGGGCCAGCAGCGCCCGGTCTGGGCGGGGGACGAGGGTGACGCCCGCCGGCAGCACCGCCCCGATCGCGGCGTGGTCCTGCGCCTTGCGGGACGCGTTGAGGACGAGGAACAGGCGGTCGCCGAGGTTGGCGACCATGAAGTCGTCGAGGATACCGCCGGCGGGGGTCGTCAGCACGCCGTAGCGCTGGCGGCCGGGCTTGAGGGCCTGCACGTCCGCGGGGGTGATGCGTTCCAGGGCGGCAGCCGCGCCGTCGCCGCGGAGTTCGGCTTGTCCCATGTGCGACACGTCGAACAGCGCCGCGCCGGTGCGGCAGGCCACGTGTTCCGCGATGATGCCGGCGGGATACTGCACAGGCATGGCGTAGCCGGCGAAGGGCACCATCCGCCCGCCGAGTTCGCGGTGCAGGGGGGCGAGCGGGGTCTCGAGAACGGTCGCGCCGGTCGTCGTCTCTAGGTCGGCCACGGATCCTCCGTCGCCGCGGATGCGGCGCGTGCGGTTCGTGGCCCCCCTCTGTCCCGTGACCTGAGAGATTCGGACGAACGGGTGATTCCCGGCGCCCTTACTCCGTCGGTGCCGGCGCAAGCATGCGCCGGGCTTTCCAGAGTCCCCTTCCCCGCGCGGTCCGTGTTGCCTGAGCGTTTCCGGGGGCCGGTTGCGCCTTCGGCGGGGGTGCTGAACCCCTCTCTCCCGCGCGGGATCAGCGGGTGGGAGGGGGATGCCCGAAGCGGGGGCGCGGCGCAACCGGCCGCGCGGCGGCGTCCAGCCCCTCCCGGTCGCGCCCTTCCCTCCCCTGCCGGGGGACGTGGCGGGACTGCCGCGCGATGAGGCAGCCAGGGCCGGGTCAGGCGTCGGGCAGCGGTGTCCAGGTCGTCCCGACGCCCGGGCCCGGGAAGGCGGCGCGGGGGATGGCGAAGCGGTAGCCGGCGCCGGGCTGGTCCCAGGCGCGGGAGATCGGGCCGCCGGCGAGGTGGGAGCGGAGGAGCGCGCCGACCGCGCCGTGGGCGACGACCGCGAGGTCACCGGGCGGGGTCTCCGCGAGGACGTGGCCGACGGCCGCGACGATGCGGGCGCGGGCGGCGGAGGCGGGTTCCCAGCCGCGGACCGCTTCGTCGGGGCGGGCGAAGAAGGCGTCCGCCATCGCCTGGAACGCGGCCTCCGGGAGGTAGCCGGTGCTGCTCCGGTCGTTCTCTCCGAGGGATTCGAGGATGCGGACGGGGAGGCCGTGGCGGGCGGCGAGGATGCCGGCGCCCTCGATGGCCTTCGTCTCGGTGCTCGACCAGATCGCGGCGGTGGCGGGGAGCAGGGCCGCGAGGGCGCGCATCCGGCGGAGGCCGCGATCGGTGAGGTGCCAGCGGGGGACGGGGGTGGCGGGGTCCACCACGACCTCGGGGTGGGTGATGAAATGGAGGGTGCCGGTCACCGGGGGCCCCTCCCCTTCCCCGATCGGGGCCGGATGCGGGGCCCGACGCGGGGCCGGACGCGGGGCGCCACGCGGGGGCTGGTCGCCGGGCCGCGGACGGGCCAAATCTTCGCCATGGACGCTCTCCCCACCAAGCCGCCCCTCCACGTCCTGCTCGCGGGGCCCCGCGGCTTCTGCGCCGGCGTGGACCGGGCGATCAAGATCGTGGAGGAGGCGATCGCCCGCTACGGCGCGCCCGTCTACGTCCGGCACGAGATCGTCCACAACCGCTTCGTCGTGGAGGGTCTCCAGGCCAAGGGCGCGGTGTTCGTCGAGGAGCTGGACGAGATCCCGGACGACGGCCAGCCCGTCGTCTTCTCCGCCCACGGGGTGCCGAAGGCCGTGCCGGCGGCGGCGCGCGAGAGGCGGATGATGTACCTCGACGCGACCTGTCCCCTCGTCAGCAAGGTGCACCGGGAAGCCGAGCGCCATCACGCCAACGGGGCGCACATCCTCCTCATCGGCCATGGCGGCCACCCGGAGGTGGTCGGCACGATGGGCCAGCTGCCGCCGGGGCAGGTGACCCTCGTGGAGCACGTCGAGGACGCGCGGACGGTGGTGCCGCCGCCGGGGCCGCTGGCCTTCACGACGCAGACTACCCTGTCCGTGGACGACACGGCCGAGATCATCGCGATCCTGCAGACCCGCTTCCCGGCGATCGGCGGCCCGGTGAAGGAGGACATCTGCTACGCCACGACGAACCGGCAGGCCGCGGTGAAGGCGATCGCGGGGCGGGCGCAGCTGATGGTGGTGGTGGGGGCGCAGAACTCCTCCAACTCCGTGCGGCTGCGGGAGGTGGCGGAGCGCGCCGGCTGTCCCCGGGCGGTGCTGGTGCCCCGCGGGCGGGACTTCGACCCCACCCTGGCGGACGGCCTCTCGACCATCGGCATCACCGCGGGCGCGAGCGCGCCGGAGGTGCTGGTGGAGGAGGTGCTGGCGCGGCTGCGCGAGCGCTTCGACGTGCGGATCGAGGACGTGATCGTCGCGGAGGAGCGGATCACGTTCAAGCTGCCAGCGGCGCTGGCGGAGCCCCAGCCGGCGGCCGGGTAGGCCGGCCCGTCAATCAGCATCGTCCTCGTAGAGATCGAGGTCGGGCCGCTGCACCTTGACGATCTGATGTGTCCTGACCCCGACTTCGTAGGTCATCATCAGTTCCGCGAGTTCCACGCCGTCGACGAGCACGATGCGCTGTTGCGAGCCCAGTCTCTCGGCATCAGCCTTCGCCGCCTCGGTGAAACGACTGGTGGTCACGAACACGCCTTTCGACGCGCCGCGGGTCAGCAGCGATCCAGCGAACTCCCGTATGGAGGGGGAGCCGACGACGTTGCCTACTGCGTAGCGCTTGGCCTGGATGTAGACGGCGTCCAGTCCTAGGGCGTCAGCGCGGATGACCCCATCCACGCCGCCGTCGCCGCTCTGACCGAGGTGGCGTCCGGCATCCATCTGCGTGCCGCCGTATCCCATGCGGACGAGTAGAGCCACGATCAGTCGCTCGAACGCCTTAGGATCCAGGGCGCGCACGCGGTCGAGAAGTGAGGCCGCGAGCGCCTCGCGCATCTCCCGCTCCGCCGCATCAAGCCGATCCTGGGGCGTGGCGGCCGGCGCCGCGTCGGGGCCTGCCATCGCGGATGCCAATACTGCAGCCAATTCGCCCGCCCGAAACTCGCGAAACTCAGGAAACTGCCGGAGGTAAGGAATGGTGATGCGATCCGGCGGCGCGACGACGACGGCGCGGCCACGCTCCGTCACGTCGTAGAGACCCCTGCTTAAACGTGCGGCCAGACCGGCCCGGTTCAGATATGCGATCACCCAGTGGACCCGGTTGGCAATCCTCGTTTGCCGCCCACTCGGCAGGAGCGCCTCCCGTTCGTCGGTGGAAAGGCCGAACTCGTCAGCGAGGGCGACGATCAGGTCGCGACTCGCCACCTGCCCACTGGCCAAGCGACGAAGAACGGGCAGCATGAGGGTCTGGAAGTCGGGGATGGCCATGTCTCATGATCCCATGCCACGCATTTTGCGCGAAGCAGCCCATCGTCGGGCGGATCATGGATCAGGCGTCTTCCAGGACGCGCTCCCGAACCATCGGCCTCGGGATGAGGCAGTCGGGCAGGGGCTTCGGCGCCGGCGGCGGCGCCACGCGGCGGCCCCCCCCGCCGGACCGGGCGCGGCGGAGCGCCCAGAGTTCATACAGGCCCCACAGGACAGGCAGCCCCATCGTCAGGAAGCAATTCATCATGACGTGTGTTCCGGGCGACATGGCCGGGGCCTCCGGGGCGTCCTCCGCGGTGGTGCGGGTTCGCGAACCCCGACCGTAAGGGGCGCCGGCACCGCCGCGCAAGGCGATCCTCGCGTCGGGGTTGCCAAGCGCCGCCCGCCGCGCCACTCCGCCACGCGTACCATGGCCGTCTACACCGAAGTCTCCGACGAGGCGCTGCGCGCCTTCCTGTCGGGCTACCCGCTGGGTGACCTGCTGGCCTTCCGCGGCATCGCGGAGGGGGTGGAGAACTCGAACTACGCCCTGCGGACGACGGCGGGGGACTTCATCCTCACGCTCTACGAGAAGCGCGTGGACCGGGGCGAACTGCCGTACTTCCTCGGGCTGATGCGGCACCTCGCGGGCCGGGGGCTGCCCTGCCCGGAGCCGGTGGCGGGGACGGACGGGGAGGCGCTGCGCGACCTCGCGGGGCGGCCGGCGGCGATCTGCACCTTCCTGCCGGGCGTCTGGCCGCGGCGGCCCGCCGTGGCGCACATGGAGCCGCTGGGGCGGGCGCTGGCGGCGCTGCACGCGGCGGGCGACGGGTTCGCGGCCGAACGGGCGAACGCGCTGGGGCCGGCGGGATGGGCGCCGCTGCTGGACCGGTGCCGCCCGGGTGGCGACACCGTCCAGGCGGGCCTGTGCGACGAACTCGACGGCCACCTGTCGGGCATCCTGCGGGACTGGCCCCCCCTCTCCGGCGGAGGCTCCCTGCCGCGCGGGCACATCCACGCCGACCTGTTCCCGGACAACGTATTCTTCCTCGACGGGCCAGGGGACGGGGTGCACCGGGCGCCGCGCGTGTCGGGGCTGATCGACTTCTACTTCGCCTGCACGGACCTGCTGGCCTACGACCTCGCGATCTGCCTCAACGCCTGGTGCTTCGAGCCGGACCTCTCGTTCAACGTGACGAAGGCGCGGGCCCTGCTGCGGGGCTACGCGGCCGGGCGGGCGCTGTCGGACGCCGAGATGGCGGCGCTGCCCGTGCTGTGCCGCGGCGCGGCGATCCGCTTCCTCCTGACCCGGCTGTACGACTGGACGAACACGCCGCCCGGCGCGCTGGTGACGCGGAAGGACCCGCTGGAATACCTGCGGCGCCTGCGCTTCCACGCCGCGGCGACGGGGCCGGGCGCCTATGGCCTCTGAGGTGATCCCGGAGGTCGAGATCTGGACGGACGGGGGGTGCAAGCCCAACCCCGGCCCCGGCGGCTGGGCCGCCGTGCTGCGCTTCGGCACGCACGAGAAGGAACTGACGGGCCACGATCCCGCGACGACGAACAACCGCATGGAGCTGACCGCCGCCGCCGCCGCGCTGGAGGCGCTGACGAAGCCCTGCCGCGTGGTGGTGCACACGGACAGCGAATACGTCCGCAACGGCATCTCCCGCTGGGTGCACGGCTGGGTGCGGAACAACTGGCGCAACGCCGCGAAGGACCCGGTGGCGAACTACGAGCTGTGGCAACGCCTGCTGGCCGCCGCGAAGCCGCACGAGGTGGATTGGCGCTGGGTGCGCGGACATTCGGGGGACGTGATGAACGAGCGGGTGGACCGGCTGGCCACCGCGGCACGGGTCGGGGCCGTCCGCGCCGGGACCGGCTGACGGCGTGGTGGGCGGAGGGGAGGCTCCGCCCGCGGCGGCACCGCGCCGTTCCATCGGACGCGTTCCGCGGGGCGATGGCCGAGGTCGGGGAGCGGCGCCGTTCCGACCCCTAAGCGCCTCGTCCGGACTCGCCATCGCCATCGGTCCGGAGCGGTGCCCGCGACAGCGTCGCCGTCCGCGCGACGTGCTCCCGCACCGTCTCGAGCACGATCCTGCGCCCCTGCCGCACCGCCGCCGAGTGGCCCCGCGCCTCGTTCTCGAGCAGCGCCCATGTGACCGTCACCCCTGACATCGGCGCCCAGGAGATCGCGTCCCCGAACCCATGCCCATCGAGCGAGGAGATCGGCACGACGGTGAGGCCGAGGCCGCGTCGGGCGAGTTCGAGGCAGAGGCCGAGCGTGTCCACCTCGGCCACGACCTGCAGGGAACAGCCCTCGTGCCGGGCCGCCTCCTCGACGAGTCGGCGCAGCACGTTCGGCGATCCCGGCAGGACGAGGCGCTGCCCGCCGAGCCGACCCGGGCCGAACGGCGACGTGGGATCGAGGGCGGCCGCGCGGTTCCCCACCACGGCCAGCGGCTCCTCCGCCAGCCGGGTCTGGGCATAGCCGGGCGGCGGAGTCGGGTCGTACGGCAGGATCGCGAGGTCGAGCAGTCCCGCCGCGAGGACATCCCGCAGCACGCTGCCGACACCCTCGTGGAGGCGGAGCCGGATGCCGGGATGGCGCGCGAGCATCGCCGTCGCGAAGGGCGCGGTGAAGGAGCCTTGCCATGCCGGCGGCGTGCCGATCGAGAGCTGGCCCGCGGCGCGTTCCCCCACCTGCTCCTTCAGGATGGCGAACTGCCGCAGCAACGGGCGGGCGCGGTCGGAGAGGAGCATCCCGGCCTCGGTGAGGCGGACGCCGCCGCGCCCGCGAACGAGGAGGGCCGCGCCCATCGCGTGCTCCAGCGCCGCCATGTGCCGGGACAGGGCGGGCTGGGACAGGTTCAGGGCGCCCGCGGCGCGGTTGATGCTTCCGGCCTCGGCGACGCGGAGGAAGAGTTCGAGGAGGCGGAAGTCCATC
Organism: Roseomonas sp.; assembly: GCA_964263755.1. Taxonomy (GTDB): domain Bacteria; phylum Pseudomonadota; class Alphaproteobacteria; order Acetobacterales; family Acetobacteraceae; genus Roseomonas. The sequence continues at coordinate 9,435 of CAXVWQ010000198.1, forward strand.
GCGCGTTATCCGTCCGGCGTTGAACCCCTATAGCCAGACGGCATTTTCCGGATAAGCCCGCCCGTCCCAAGGTTCGGGTGGGGAGGCGGCCCGGCCGAGGCCCGCCCCGGAGGAGCGGGGCGTTGAGCATCAGCACCGGGACGCGCGTGGTCACGAAGGGTCGCGACGTGGGGACCCTCTCGGCCGAGGTCGTCGTCGTCGGCAGCGGGGCGGCGGGGGTGATGGCGGCGCTGACGGCCGCGCGCCTCGGTCGCTCCACGGTCCTGCTGGAGGCGGGCACGGCGGTGGGCGGGCAGCTCGTCGGCGCGCTGCTCGGCACGATCTGCGGCCTCTACACGAACGGGCCAGAGCCGCGGCGGGTGACCTTCGGCCCGGCCGGGGACCTGCTGGCCACGCTGCACCGGGAGGGAGTCCTCCTCGCCCGGCGCGCGCTCGACACGATCGTCCTGCAATACGACGAGGGGCGCTCCGGACGCTGGGCGGAGCGCGCGCTCGACGCGGCGGGGGTGACGGTGGTGACCGGGGCCACCCTCCGGGGCGTGCGGATGGCGGGACGGCGCGTCGCGGCGCTGGAGGTGGCGACGCGCTGGGGCGACCTCCTCGTGCGCGCGGGCGGCGTCGTGGACGCCTCCGGGGACGCCGCCGTCGCGTGGCACGCGGGGCTGCCCGTGCGGGAGCCCGAGGTGCCGCAATGGGGCACGCAGATGGTCGTGCTGGAGGGCTTCGACGAGGCGTCGGCGGCCGAGTTCGACGGCTTCGCCGTGTCGGAGGTCCTGCGGGCCCGGGGGCGCGACTACGGGCTGATCCGGGAGGACGGCTTCGTCTTCGCCTTCCCCGGCCGGGGGATCGCGACCGCGAACCTCACGCACATGCCCAACCCGACGGAGCCGGTCGGCGCGACGCGCGCGATGCTGGAGGGGCGCGATCAGGCGGACCGGGTGCTGGCCCTGCTGCGCGACGCCTTCCCGGCCTCCATGGGCCGCGCGACGATCCGCGCCTACGGCCTCCCGGGCGTGCGGCAGACCCGCTGGTTCGTCGGCGCGCACCACCTGACGGTGGAGGAGGTGCGGTCCGGCCACCGGCCGGAGGACGCGGTGGCGCGCTGCTCCTGGCCGGTGGAGGCGCACGACACCGCCGAGACCGTGTCGTGGGAGGTGTTCGGCCCGGACCACGTCCACTGGGTGCCGCTCCGCTCCCTCCTCCACCGCGACGCCGACAACCTCGTCGCCGCCGGGCGCTGCGCGGATGCGGACACGGCGGCGCTCGCCTCCATCCGCGTCATGGGTCCGTGCTTCGCGATGGGCGAGGCGGCGGCGCACGCGCTGGACCTCGCGGGGCGCGGGTCGGTTCACGAGGTCTCGGCGACGGCCATCGCCGGGCGTGTCCGCGACAACCTCGAACGCATGGTTCGCGACCCCTGGTGCGAGGGCGTCTGACGATGGCCGTCCCCTCCTACGACGTTGACCTCTACGACGACGCCGTCCTCCTCGACCCGTATCCGCACTACCGCGCGATCCGCGACCTCGGCCCCGCGGTCTGGCTGCCGCGCAACGGGATGTGGGCCGTCGGCCGCTTCGCCGACGTGCGCGCCGTGCTGCGGGACGACGGCACCTTCTCCTCCGCCCGCGGCGTCGCGGCGAACGACGTGCTGAACGGCGGGCCGAACGGCAGCACGGTGACGAGCGACCCGCCGGAGCACACGCAACTCCGCGCCCTCATCCGCGCGCCCATCTCCCCCGTCACCCTCCGCGACGTGGCACCCCGGATCGAGGCGGAGGCGGAGGCCCTCGTCGATCGCCTCGTCGCGCGCGGACGCTTCGACGCGATCGCCGACCTCGCCCGCCACCTGCCGGTCACCGTCGTCTCCGACCTCGTCGGCCTGCCGCCCGAGGGGCGGGCGAACATGCTGCGCTGGGCGTCGGCGACCTTCGACGCGCTCGGGCCGATGAACGAGCGGGGCCGGGCCGCGCTGCCCCTCGTCGAGGAGGCGCGGGCCTACTGCGCCCGCGCCGAAACGATCGCGGGGCTGCGGCCGGACGGCTGGGCCGCGGCCATCTGGCGCGCGGGGGAGCGGGGCGAGGTGCCGATGGAACGCTGCCCCGTCCTCATGCGGGACTACGTCTCCCCGAGCCTCGACACGACGATCCTCGCGACGGGAAGCCTGCTCCTCCTCCTCGCGCGTCACCCGGCGGAGTGGGAACGGGTGCGCGCCGACCCCGCCCTCGTCCCGAACGCGATCAACGAGGCGGTCCGGCTGGAATCGCCCATACGGGGCTTCACGCGCTCCGTGACGCGCGACCACGACCTCGACGGCGTGATGCTGCGCGAGGGCGACCGCGTCCTCGTCCTCTACGCCTCGGCCAACCGCGACGAGCGGCGCTGGGACGAGCCCGAGCGCTTCGACGTCTCGCGGAACGTCCGCGACCACCTCGGCTTCGGCTTCGGGCTGCACGTCTGCGTCGGGATGCACCTCGCGCGGCTGGAGATGACGGCGCTGCTGGCGGCCCTCATCCGCCGCGTGGAGCACCTCGAGGCCGGGCCGCCGACCTGGGCCGTGAACAACGTCCTGCGCGGCCTCGAAGCCTTGCCGATGACGGTCCGCTGAGAACCGGACAGGGGAAACAGAACCATGCTCGACCGCCGCCACCTCGTCGCCGCCGCGCTCGGCGCGGCCGCATCGCCCGCCCTCGCGCAGTCCTTCCCCGGGAGGCCGGTCACGCTCACCATCCCCTACCCGCCCGGCGGGCCCGCCGACGCGATCGCCCGCGTGCTCGCGGAGATCATGGGTGAGCGCCTCGGTCAGCCCGTCATCGTCGAGAGCCGCGCCGGGGCGGGCGGACAGATCGCGGGGACGACGATGCTCCGGCGTCCGGCCGACGGCCACGCCCTGCTCGTGGCGGACAACGCCACCCTCGGGATCAACCCGGCGCTCTATCCCAACTTCGCCTACAACCCGCTGACCGACATCGCGCCGGTCGCGCCGCTTCTGCTCATGCCGATGGTCCTCCTGGTCTCACGGGCAAGCCCCTTCGGCACCCTCGCCGACCTCGTCGCCGCGGCCCGGACGCGGCCGCTGAACTACGCGTCGCAGGGAACGGGGAGCATCGGGCACCTGCTGGGCGAGATGCTGAAGGGGGACGCGCGGCTCTCCCTCAACCACGTGCCCTACGGGGGATCCGCACCCGCCATGACGGCGCTCCTCGGGGGACAGGTGGACCTGCTGTTCGACGGGATCGGCCCCGGGCTCCAACACCTTCGCGCCGACCGGCTGAAGGCGCTCGCGGTCGCGGGGCCCTCGCGGCTGCCGCTCATCCCGGACGTGCCGACGGCGGCGGAGGGGGGCTTCGCCAACGTCTCCATGCCGCTCTGGCTCGGGGTCGTCGCGGCGGCGGGCGTGCCGCGCCCGATCCTCGACCGCCTGCACGAGGAGGTCGTCCACGCCGCGACCCAGCCGCGCTTCGCCGATCGCTTCACGGGCCTTGGCTTCCTCCCCATGCGGATGTCGGCCGACACGTTCGCCTCCTTCGTCCGCGCGGAAGCCGAGCGGTCCGCATCCATCGTCCGGGACAACAGGATCGGTCTCGAGTAGGGCCGGGCGTGGCCCTGGCCCAGGGCGATGACGGACGGCCTTTCGATGCCGTTCCGGGAACTCCATCGACGTCTTCGTGGACCGACGACGCCTTATCGGGATCGCGGGCTGATCGAGCCTTCGCGGCGATCGTCCTGCATCCGTCGTCGCGAGCGGCCTCTCGACCTTCACATGATCCACTCCCGGAACAGCGCGAGGTCGATGTTGCCGCCGCAGAGGATCACCCCGACCCGTCGCCCGGCCATCCGCTCCCGCTCCTGCATGAGCGCGGCGAGCGGTGCCGCGCCCGCTCCTTCGGCGAGGTTGTGGGTGTCCTCCCAGTAGGCGCGGATCGCCGCCCCGACCTCGTCGTCCGTCACGGTCACGATCCGCGCCGCCCCCCGCCGGATGATCGCCAGCGCCCCCGGATCGGGAACCCGCGTCGCCATCCCGTCGGCGCGGGTCACCGCGCGCTCGGTCTCGACCACCCGACCCGCCGTGAAGGAGCGCGCGTAGGCGTCGGCCCCGACGCTCTGGACGCCGACGATCTCCGTGGACAGCCCGAGGAGATCGCGGACGAGGATGCAGCCGCAGATGCCCGACCCGAGGCCGATCGGAACGTAGAGTGCGTCGAGGGGCGGCGCGGCCCGGAAGAGTTCGAGCGCGTAGGTCGCGACCCCCGTCACGAGGTCGGGGGCGAAGGAGGGCGCGAACTCCAGCCCGTCCCGCGCCGCGATCTCCGCCGCGTGAAGGCGCGCGGCGTCGAAGTCCTCCCCGTGCTCCACGAGGGTCGCTCCCTGCGCCCGCATCGCCGCGTTCTTCTCCACCGAGTTGCCCCGCGGCACGACGATCGTCACGGGCACCCCGAACCGCGCCCCGGCGAAGGCGAGCGACTGCCCATGGTTGCCCCGCGTCGCCGACACCACGCCCGTGCGGCGGTCGCGCCGTTCGCGCGCGAGGCGGTCCATGTGGACCAGGCCGCCCCGAACCTTGAAGGCGCCGGTCGGGGTGTGGTTCTCGTGCTTGACCCAGACCTCGCACCCCGTACGCGCGGCCAGGAGCGGCCAAGGGTACTGCGGCGTCGCGGGCATGTGGACGTGAACGAGGCGATGAGCCGCTTCCAACTCGGCGAGCGTGAACAAGGTCGGTCCTCCGGCGGGCGTGAGGGGGCCTGATACACGATCGCGCGCCTGCATCCTGTCCCCGATGGGTCGTTCATCCATCGGAGGACGGCCGTGGATCCGAGCCCCGTCGCCGAAGGTCAGGTGCCAGGACCGGGGGTCGGCGCGGGTGCGGGGTTCCCCGCGCCGATGGCCTTCGTCGTCATCGGCGGGCCGATCACCCCGACGCCTCTCTCCCTCGTCGTCGTGCCGATCGTCCACACGGCGCCGGACGACCTCGGCGGCCGCGTAGGCGTCGCGCAGGTCGGCGAAGAAGCCCTCCATGTTCCCGGCGGTGCGGGCCATGTGTCGGGCAGGCCCGGCCCGGGGAGGCGCCGTTCAGCCGATCTGCGCCGCGATCGATTCGGCGGTGAACGGCATCCGGCGGATCCGGACGCCGAGCGCGCGGTGGATGGCGATGGCGATCGCGGCGACGGTCGGTCCCGTGGCGCATTCGCCGACGCCGAGGGGCGGCCCATCCGGCCGGCCGACCAGCCGGACCTCGACCGCCGGCACCTCGGAGAAGCGGAGGATCGGGTAGGTGTCCCAGGTGTCGCTCGTCACGGCGCGCGAATCGAAGGTCACCGCCTCCTTCAGGGCGATGGAGACGGCCTGCACCGCGCCGCCCTCGATCTGGTTCGTCGCGCCGTCGGGGTTCACGACCTCGCCGGCATCCACCGCGAGCCAGAGGCGGCGGACGCGCACCTCCTCCTCCGCCCCGACCTCCGCGACCACCGCGCACCAGGCGCCCGTTCCCTTGTAGCGCGCGAAGCCGAGGCCGCGCCCGGTGCCCTCGCCGCGCGCCGCGGGTTCCGGGCCGGCCATCGTCATCACGGCCTCGATCACCGCGCGGGCGCGGGCATCGGTGAGATGGGACAAGCGGTACTCCACGGGGTCGCGCCCCGCGGCCTCCGCCAGTTCGTCCATCGTGCCCTCGATGGCCAGCACGTTCGCCATGGCGCCGAGCGCGCGGAAGGAGGAGGTGCGGAGCGGCATCTCCCGCCAGCGGTGGACCCGCACGGACAGGCCGCCGGTCTCGTAGGGCGGCACGCCGTTGCGGTCCGCGCCGCCGCCGGCGGCCGGGTCGGGATTCAGGGCCGGCGGCACCGCGAAGGGTTCCGCGAGATGGCTCGCCGCGAGGAGGGAGGGGGTGGGTGCGAGGCCGGGGCGGCTGAGATGGCCGCTGCCGTGGATGTCCTGCGCCCAGGACAGGATGCGCCCATCCTCCGCCACCGTCGCCTCCACCGTGACGAGCATGGCGGGGGCGAAGGGCGACCAGCCCAGCTCGTCCTCCCGGCTCCACCCCACGCGGACGGGCACGCCGGGCATCGCGCGGGCGACGAGCGCGGCATCGAGCGCCACGTCGTCGGCGCCGTTGTGGCCGTAGCACCCCGCGGCTTCCCGGTGGCGGATGACGATCTCCTCGACCGGAAGGCCCAGCGTCATCCCGATGTCGCGGCGGAGGCCGAAGATGTTCTGGGAATGGCACCAGATCTCCAGCGCGCCGCTGCCCTGTGCGGACCACGTGGCGATCGCGCAGCTCGGGCCGATCGAGGCGTGGGCGACGTAGGGGCGGAAGAACTCGGTGCGCAGCACGCGGGCCGGCGCCTCGGCCGTGGCGGGGCGCAGGGCGATGTCGGCCATGTCCGCCGGGCCCAGCCGGACGCGGTGAGGCAGGTCGGCCGCGGGCGGCAGGGTGTCCCGCTCCGCCCAGCCCGTCCGGGCGGCGACGCGGGCCGCCGCGCCGGCCGCCGTCGCCTCGTCGTCGCAGACCACCGCGAGGAAGCTCCCGTCCACCACCAGCCGGGCGCCCGGCGGCGCTTCCGGCACCGCGACGAGCCGGGCGCCGCGGGAGGGAGGCCGGATGATCCGGGCGAAGCGCATCCCGGGGGCGCGCAGGTCCTGGATGAAGCGTGGGGCGCCGAAGACCTTGTCCGGCAGGTCCAGCCGCGCCGCAGCGGTGCCGGCCACGCGGCGCGCGGCGGGCGCCTTGGGCGAGGCGTCGTGCGGCGCGTCGCACTCCAGCAGCCGCGACCCGGCCTCGGTCCAGTAGGACCCGACCTGTCGCCCGTCCGGGGTCAGGAACGCGCCGTCCTCCACCCGAAGGTCCTCCAGGGGCACGCCGCTGCGTTGCGCGACGACGCCGAGATGGATGGCCCGCGCCGCGGCGCAGGCGTGGCGGATCGCCAGCCCGCTGTCCTGCACGGACCGGCTGCCGGAGGTGACGCCCTCGTTCGGGCTCGAATCCGTGCGCGCGGGCTCCACCGAGACCCTCGCCAGCGCCACGTCCAGTTCGTCCGCGGCGATCTGCGCGAGGGCGGTGAGGATGCCCTGGCCGAGTTCCACCTTGCCCGGCGTGACGACGACCCGCCCTCCCGGCAGCAGGCGCAGCCACGCCGACAGGCGCCGGTTGGCCTCCAGGCTGCCCGGCAGCTTCGGCGCGGCGGGCGGCGGGCCGACATCGGCGCTGCGGGGTGGCGCGACGTCGGGCGGCGGGTTGACGGCGCTCATGCGGCGCGCATCGCGGCGGCGGCGCGCAGCACGGCCCGCACGATGCGGTTATGCGCGCCGCAGCGGCAGAGGTTGCGGTCGAGCGCGGCGCGCACGGCGGCCTCTTCCGGGTCGGGGTCGCGATCCAGCAGCGCGGCGGCCGTGACGAGGATGCCGGAGAGGCAGTAGCCGCATTGTCCCGCCTGTTCCTCCAGGAAGGCCGCCTGCAGCGGGTGCGGCGCGGAGGGGGTGCCCAGCCCCTCCACCGTGCCGACGCGCCGCCCTGCCACCGCGTCCAGCGCGAGGGTGCAGGAGGGGACGGGGGCGCCGTCGAGCAGGACCATGCAGGCGCCGCAGGCCTCGGCGCCGCAGCCCCAGCGCGTGCCGAACAGGCCGAAGCCGTCGCGCAGGACGTGGATCAGCGGCGTCCCTGCCGGCTCCTCGGCGCGCACGGGGGCGCCGTTCAGTTCGAACGCGACGGTCACGCGCCGAAGCCGTAGAGGGCGGCGGGATTGTCCACGAGGACGCGCCGCCGCAACGCCGCGTCCGGCACCCAGTCGGCCAGCAGGTCGAGGAGGTCGGCATCGTTCGGCATGACGCCGCGCAGCATGACGTGCGGCCAGTCGCTGCCCCACACCACCCGGTCCGGCGCCGCGTCCATGATGGCGTGGGCGAGCGGCGTCACGTCGGCATAGGGTGCGCGGTCGGCGGCGGAGATGCGGTAGGGACCGGTGAGCTTCACCCAGCACCGCCCGTCCCGCAGCAGCGCGAGGAACTCTCGATAACCGGGATGGGACAGGGCGCCCGCCGCCTTCGCGTAGCCGAGGTGGCCGACGCAGACGGGGATGGGGAGGCGCCGCGCGATCTCCCGGAACTCGGAGCTTTCCTCCACGTGGACGAGCAACTCGGCGTGCCAGCCGAGCGTGCGCACGCGGTCCGCGACCGCTTCGAGCGAGGCGAGCGAGCGGAAGGGCATGCCGCCCTTGTCCACGAGGTTCACCCGGAAGCCGCGCACGCCGCCGGCGTGCAGGCGCTCCAGTTCGGCGTCCGTGACGTCCTCGGTGACCGAGGCGACGGCACGGTATCGCGCCGGGTCTGTGGCCACGGCGTCGAGGATCGCGCGGTAGTCGGTGCCGTGCACGCTCGCCTGGACGAGCACCGCCCGGCCGATGCCGAGCGCGCCGTGCAGGGCCCCCATCTCGGACGGTGGTGAATCCGGCGGCGTGTAGCCGCGCGTGGGCTGGTAGGGGTAGCGATCCGCCGGGCCGAAGACGTGCAGGTGGCTGTCGCAGGCCAGCGGCGGCACGGGGAGCGCGGGCCGGCGCGGCGCCCGGTCCGGCGCCGCGCAGGGGGGCGCCCCGCTCAACCGCCGCCGTCCAGCTGCGCGCCGGAGATGCGGACGAGGTCGCGCCAGCGCGGGATCTCCTCCGTCACGAAGGCGCGCAACTCCTCCGGGGAGGACGGGGCCGGTTCCGCGCCGATCTGGCGCAGCCGGTCCCGCGCGGCGGCGCCGTTCAGCCCCCGCACCATCGCCTCGTTCAGCCGGCGCACCGTGGCCGCCGGCGTCGCGGCCGGGGCGACGAGGCCGAAGTACTGGGTGGCGAGGTAGCCGCTCAGCCCCGCCTCCGACATGGTCGGCACGTCGGGCAGCGCGCTCGCCCGCTGCCCGTCCGCGACCGCGAGGGCGACGAGCGTGCCGCGGCCGATGTGTTCCAGCAGCGTCGCGGCCGGTTCGAACATCATGTCGAGCCCCTGGCCGCCGATGAGGTTCGTCACGGCCGGCGCGGAGCCGCGGAAGGGGATGTGGGTGATGTCCGTGCCGGCCATCTGGTTGAACAGCACGCCCGCGAGGTGCATCGCGGTGGCGGTGCCGGCGGAGCCGAAGTTCAGCGCCCCCGGACGCCGCTTCGCCAGCGCGATCAGGTCCGGCACGGTCCGCACGCCCACCTCCCGCCGCACCGCGAGCACGATGGGCACCGTCGCGACCTTGCCGACGAAGGCGAAGTCCCGCAGCGGGTCGTAGGTGAGGCGGGGATAGAGGCTCGGATTGATGGACAGGACGCTCGTGTTCGCCATCAGGAGGGTCTGGCCGTCCGGGTCGGCGCGGACGAGCCGGTCGGCCGCTTCCAGGCCGCTGCCGCCGCCGCGGTTCTCCACCACCACGGTGCCGCCGAGTTCGCCGCGCAGCGCC
>CAXVWQ010000199.1:0-5074 GCA_964263755.1 Roseomonas sp.
GAGGACGTTGTTGACCTGGTTCGGGTAGTCCGACCGACCCGTCGCCACGATCGCGTCCGGCCGCGCCACCCGCACCGCCTCCGGCAGGATCTCCGGCTCGGGGTTCGCCAGCGCCAGGATGAGCGGCTTCGGCGCCATGGACGGCAGCCACTCCGACTTCAGCACCCGCGGCGCGGACAGCCCGAGGAACACGTCGGCCCCCGGCAGCGCGTCGACCAGCGTCCGCGCCTCCGTCGCGCGGGCGTAGCGGGACTTGTAGGGGTCCATCAGGACCGTCCGCCCCTCGTACACCACGCCCTCGATGTCGCAGACCGTGATGTTGTCCCGCGTCGCCCCCATCGCGCAGAGCAGGTCGAGGCACGCCAGCGCCGCCGCCCCGCCGCCGGACGTCACGATCTTCGCCGCCGCCAGTTCCTTTCCTTGCAGCAGCAGCCCGTTCCGCACCGCCGCCGCGACGATGATCGCCGTGCCGTGCTGGTCGTCGTGGAACACCGGGATCTTCATGCGCGCCCGCAACGCGCGCTCGATCTCGAAGCACTCGGGGGCCTTGATGTCCTCCAGGTTGATCGCGCCGAAGGAGGGCTCCAGCACCGCCACCGCCTCGATGAACTTCTCGGGGTCGAGTTGGTCCACCTCGATGTCGATGGAATCGATCGCGGCGAACTTCTTGAAGAGGACCGCCTTGCCCTCCATCACCGGCTTCGACGCCAGCGCCCCGATCGCGCCGAGCCCGAGGACCGCCGTGCCGTTGGTGATGACGGCGACGAGGTTGCCGCGCGCCGTGTAGTCATACGCCTTGCGCGGATCGGCCGCGATCTCCTCGCACGCCGCCGCCACCCCGGGCGAGTACGCCAGGGCGAGGTCGCGCTGCGTCGCCATGCGCTTCGTCGGCTCGATGGCGAGCTTCCCCGGCCGCGGGAGCCGGTGGTAGTCGAGCGCCGCACGCCTGAAATCGTCGTCCATGCGGGGATTCATGCCACCCGCCCCCGCCCGGCGCCAGACGACCTGCCGGAACCGCCCGCCCCGGCCCCGCGTTGACCCCCGCCCACCCTGACGGAGCCCCCGATGACCGACGACCCGGACCGCCCCATGGCCGAGGGTGACGAGGTCCCCCCGGGCACGGAGGGCGCGGCCGAGATGATCTGCGCGGAATGCCAGGGCACCGGCCAGCTCAACGGCAAGCCCTGCCGTTTCTGCAACGGGTCGGGCGTCATGACGCTGCGCCCGGAGGACCCGGCGGAGCGCGGCCCACCGGCGTGACCGCGCTCCGCGTCCTCCTCGCCGCCCTCGCCCTCGCGCCGCTCCCCTTCGCGGCCCTCTTCGCGTTCCAGTTCTGGGACCGCTACTGGCGCCACCGCGACTGCTTCAACGAACTCGGGCGCTGCTGGCATCCCGTGGAGGAGGAAGTCTTCATGGAAGGCGCCGGCCTCGTCTGGGGCGGCCTGACGGCGACCTGCCTCCTCGTCGCCGGCCTGTCCTCCCTCGCGATGCGCGCGCTCGGGCGACGGAGCGCCGCGGGTGACCAGTGATCGCGTCGTTGCCGCGGCCGGGCCCGCTTCCTATCCTCCGTCCATGAGCACGACCGCCGACACCATCACGCTCACCCTCCCGCCGGAGGTCCGCGCCGCCATGGACGCCAGCGTCGCGGCAGGGGAGTTCGCATCCGTGGAGGAAGCCGTCGGCGACGCCATCGCCCTATGGCGGGAGCAGCGCGAGGAGAATGTCGAGGCACTGCGGCAGATGGTCCAGCGCTCGCTGGACGATCCGCGTCCCGACATCCCGATGGACGATGCCTTCGATCGCGTGGAGGCCCGACTCCGCGCCCGCTCCCGCGCGGCTTAGGGCCCGTGCGGCTTAGGTCCGGTGCGGCTTAGGGTCGGTCTGCGACCCACGGCGGAAGCCGATCTTGCCGCCATCGCCGAGTGGATCGGTCAGGACTCGCCCGAGCGGGGCATGGCCGTCACGCGGCAATTGCGCGACGCATGCGAAACGCTCGGCGAGCATCCGTTGCGCGGCCGCCCGCGCGACGATCTCTCTCCGGGCCCCGAATGCTCATTGTCAGCCGCCGCGCCACCATCCTCCACCGGGTCGGGAGCGAGCGCGTCTCCGTGGTCCGCCTGCTCTGGGCGGGACGTCAACTCCCCTCGACCCACCCACCGGAGAGCTGAATGAAAGGGGGGAACACTGGTGCGGTCGAGAAGATTCGAACTTCCACGGGGTTTCCCCCACTAGCACCTCAAGCTAGCGCGTCTACCATTCCGCCACGACCGCAAGCCGTGTAGAGGGCGCGGCCTATACCGCATGATCCCGCAGCCGAAAACCCCCGGGATGCCCTTCGCGATCACCGAGGGCCGCACGGATTACGACGCCGCCCTCGCCGCCATGGTCGACCGGGCCGCCGCCATCCGGGCCGGCTCCGCGGGGGAGGTGGTGTGGCTGGTGGAACACCCCCCGACCTACACCGCCGGCACCTCCGCGCGGCGGGAGGACCTGACGGAAGCCCGCTTCCCGGTCCGCGACGCCGGCCGCGGCGGCCAGTGGACCTACCACGGCCCCGGCCAGCGCACGGCCTACGTCATGCTCGACCTGCAGCGCTCGCACGGCACGGTCCGCCCCCGGGACGTCCGCGCCTTCGTTGGGGGCCTGGAGGAATGGCTCATCCGCGCCCTCGACCGCTTCAACGTCAGGGGCGAACGGCGCGACGGCCGGGTCGGCATCTGGGTGCGCGACGGCGGGCGGGACGCGAAGATCGCCGCCATCGGCGTGCGCGTCTCCCGCTGGGTGTCCTGGCATGGCGCCGCGTTGAACGTGGACCCCGACCTGTCGCACTACGGCGGCATCGTCCCCTGCGGCATCGCCGATGCGGGCGTCACGAGCCTCCACGCCCTCGGCATCCTCGCGACGATGGAGGAGGCGGACGCCGCCCTGATGGGCGCCTGGGCCGAGGTGTTCGGCGACGGCGACCCGGTTCAGCCCCGGGCCATGGCCGCCGCGGCGGGCGAGGCGTAGCCCCGCGCCCGCGCCGCGTCCGGCCCCGGCGTCCCGTCGGGCCAAGGGATGACCCGGGCCGCGATGGACGGTAAGCCGACGGGGACCGGCGGCGCGGCGCGCGCGAGGGGAGGGACCACTGCCCGAGGCGCACACCGAACTCATCGCGACGATCGCCTCCGGCCTCGTCCTCGCCTTCCTGTTCGGGATGGCGGCGCACCGCCTGCGGGTCTCGCCGCTCGTCGGCTACCTCCTGGCGGGGGTGGCGGTCGGCCCCTTCACCCCGGGCTTCGTCGCGGATCAGAACCTGGCGAACCAGCTCGCCGAGATCGGCGTCATCCTCCTGATGTTCGCGGTCGGGCTGCATTTCTCCGTCGCCGACCTGCTGTCGCGCTGGCGGGTCGCGGTGCCCGGCGCGCTGGGGCGGATCGCCGTGGCGACCCTCATCGCCATGGGGATGGCCCATGGCCTGGGCTGGAGCCTCGGCGGCGGCCTGATCTTCGGCCTCGCCCTCTCCGTCGCCTCCACCGTCGTGCTGGTCCGGGCGATGGAGGAGCGGCGGATCGCGGACACCGAACGGGCCCACCTCGCCATGGGCTGGCTCATCGTGGAGGACCTCGCGACCATCCTCGTCCTCGTCCTCCTCCCCGCCCTGGCCCCGGCGCTGCGGGGGGACGCGGTGCTGTCCGGCGCCGACCTCGCCCTGACCGTGGCGGTCACCGTCGCGAAGATCGCGGGCTTCATCGCCCTCATGCTCGTCGCCGGCCGCCGGGTGGTGCCCTGGATCATGCACCACGCCGCCCACACCGGATCGCGGGAACTGTTCCGTCTCTCCGTCTACGCCGTGGCGCTCGGCGTGGCCTTCGGCGCCTCCGAGTTGTTCGGCGTGTCCTTCGCCCTCGGCGCCTTCCTCGCGGGCCTCGTGATGGCGGAGAGCACGCTGAGCCAGCGCGCGGCCGAGGAGGCCCTGCCCCTGCGCGACGCCTTCGCCGTGCTGTTCTTCGTCTCCGTCGGGATGCTGTTCGACCCCGGCATCCTCGTCCGCGCGCCCGTGGCGGTGCTCGGCGTGCTGGCGATCATCCTCGTCGGCAAGACCGCCGTCGCCTACGGCATCCTGCGGCTGGCCCGCTACCCCCGCGGCGAGGCGCTGAGCGTCGCCGCCAGCCTCGCCCAGATCGGCGAGTTCTCCTTCGTGCTCGCGGGGCTGGGCGTGGCGCTCGGCCTCCTGCCGGAGGAGGGACGCGACCTCATCCTCGCCGGTGCGATCCTCTCCATCCTGGTGAACCCCGTGCTGCTGACGGTGGCGGAACGGGCGCGCATCCCCACGCCGCCGAAGCCGCCGCCCTTCGCGGGTGGTTGAGAGGACCTGACATGACACACCGGATCGCCCTGCCCGTCCTCCTGGCCCTCGGCACCGTCCCCGTCGCCGCGCAGCCCGCGCCGACGGCGGATGAACGCGGCTTGCTAGGCGAGGTCGCGATCCGGGCCGCCGAACTCGACCCGCTCCGGTTCCTCGACGTCCTCCGGGAGAACCGCGACGCCCCGCGCGGCGTGCGCATGTGGCCGGCGGCGCCGGCCTGGGTGGGGCGGGAGCACCTGCCCGCGCTCCTCGCGCTCGCGCGCTCGACGGAGCCGGTGGCGGTGACCTGCCACGTCGGCAACGCGCATGCCGTGCCCCTCGGGGTGCGCTCCACGCTCGGGCGGGAGGCGCCGGGGCTGATCAAGGGCCATCGGCGCGGATACTTCCACGCTTCCTGCTCGAACCTCGGCCCGCCCGGCGACCCGGACGAGGCGGAACGCCGGTGGGCGGCGGGAGGCGCGACGCCGTAGCGAGGCGGCGGCCCCGCCGAGCGCGGGGCCGGCGGACGGAGCGCTCGAGGGCAGGACACGAAGGAACGGCGTCCGCGGCGCGGGCCGCGGACGCCCGGCCGCTCAGCGCCCCGGCGTCACGAACGGCTGTCGCGGAAGTCGCCGTTGCGCCACGCCCGGTCCTTCGCGGAATCGCTCCGCGGCGCCTCGGCGCGGACGGGCGTGCGGGCGTCGCGCCGCGGCGCGTCGCCCCGCGCGGGGCCCCGGTCGTCGCGGC
>CAXVWQ010000200.1:0-17355 GCA_964263755.1 Roseomonas sp.
GACAGCAGGATCGCGACCTGGAGCGGGAAGACGTGCTCGCCGTAGAGGTCCTGGTGCAGGCAGTTGTAGTCGTCCGGCCCGTATCGCAGCAGCAGCGGCGTCGGTCGCGCCTGGCCGGCCGCGTGGCAGCGCTCCAGGAAGGCCGCGTGGTCCGCCGGGAAGCGCACGGCGATCCCCATCGTCTCGTTCCAGCGGTTGGCGATGGGGGCGAGGTGCGGGTAGAGCGCCCCGCGCAGGCCTCCGACGAGGTCGGGCAGCGGGTAGGCGAAGTACTTGTACTCGCCCCGCCCGAAGCCGTGGCGCGCCATCACCACCGTGCTGCGGAACCGCCCACCGCCTTCGTAGAGGCCGGCGAGTTCCCGGCATTGCGCCGGCGTCACCAGCTCCGGGAGGACCGCCCAGCCCCCGGCGTCCAGGTCGGCGGTCACCGCAGGCCAGTCAGCGGTCCAGACCTTGGCTTCGACCTCCTGCGCCGCCACGCGCTCCTGCACGGCCGCGCTCACGGCGGCGCTCATGTCCGGGCCTCCCGCGCCAGCAGGTCGCGCTTGCGCTCGACGCCCCAGCGATAGCCCGACAGCCCGCCGTCGCTCCGCACCACCCGGTGGCAGGGGATGGCGACCGCGAGCGCGTTGGCGCCGCAGGCGGCGCCGACCGCCCGCACCGCTCCGGGTGCGCCGATGCGCGCCGCGATCTGCGCGTAGGTCGCGGTCTCGCCGGCGGGGATGTCGCGCAAGGCCTGCCAGACGCGCTGCTGGAAGGCGGTGCCGCGCACGTCGAGCGGCAGGTCCAGCCCCAGGCCCGGCGCCTCGACTAGGCCGACCACCCGCGCCACGAGTTCCTCGAAGCCGGCATCGCCGCCGATCAGGTGTGCCTGCGGGAAGCGGTCTTGCAGGTCGCGCGCCAGCGCCTCCGGGTCGTCGCCGAGCAGGATGGCGCAGACGCCCTTGTCGCTCTGCGCCACGAGGATCGAGCCGAGCGAGCACTCGCCCACCGCGAAGCGGATCTCCGCGCGTGCCCCGCCGGCGCGGTAGTCGGTCGGGGTCATGCCCAACATCGCGTCCGAGGCCGCGTAGAAGCGGCCGGAGGAGTTGAAGCCGGCGTCGTAGATGGCTTCGGTCACGGTGGGGCTCCTGTCGAGTTCCTCGCGGACCCGGCGGGTCCGTCGCGCCGCGGCGTAGTCCTTCGGCGTCAGGCCCGTCGTCGCCTTGAAGACGCGGTGGAAGTGGTAGGGGCTCAACCCCGCGGCCGCTGCCAGGACCGCCAGGCTGGGGGGCTCGTCGGCAGCCTCCATGGTCCGGCAAGCCTCGGCGACCTGGGCGGCGTGGCGCTCCCGCAGCGGCGGCCCGTCGGGCTTGCAGCGCTTGCAGGCCCGGAACCCCGCGCCCTCAGCCTCAGCCGGCGTGGGGTGGAAGCGGACGTTGCGAGGGTTGGCCAGTCGGGAGGGGCAGGAGGGGCGGCAGTACACACCCGTGGTCCTGACCGAGTAGAGGAACTTCCCGTCCGCCGCGCCGTCGCGGGCCATGACCGAGGCCCAGCGCGGGTCCAGCTCCGTCGCGAGCCCGCCCACGGCAGCCCGGGCTTCCATTGGACGATCCATGCTCGGTACCTTCTTGACGCCTCGTGTCGTGGCCTTTCTGACCCATTCGCAGGGCCCGCCGCACTCCGGGCCTTGCGGTCAAATCGGGGAACTGCCCCGATCGCTACGAGCCGGACGGGATGGCCGCGACACTCCCCCTCGTGGTGCGCGGGCCCACCGGCCACGGCGCGCGCCAGGGCTGAATTAGCGCCCCCGCCCGAAGCCTCCAGACCGTCCTGCCGCGTTCATGTGCACTTCCTTCAAGACGCGCCGGCCCGCCCCAGGCACGCTCGCACCCCGGAGATGGACGCGGAGGGCGACGGGATGCGCACGCTCGGGCTGCTGGGGGGCATGAGTTGGGAAAGCACGGTCCTCTACTACCGCCTGCTGAACGAGGGCGTGAAGGCGCGCCGCGGCGAGCTGCACTCGGCGCCCCTGCTGCTGTGGTCCTGCGACTTCGCCCCGGTCGCGGTGCGGCAGGCGGCGGGCGACTGGGACGCCCTCGCGGAGCAACTGGGCGAGGCCGGCCGCCGGCTCGCGGCGGCGGGCGCCGAGGCGCTGCTGATCTGCACGAACACGATGCACCGCCTCCACGCCGAGGTGGAGCGGCCGGCGGGCGTGCCCGCGATCCACATCGCCGACGCGACGGGAACGGCGCTGCGCCGCGCGGGCCGACGCCGGCCCGCGCTGCTCGGCACGCGGTTCACGATGGAGGGCGACTTCTACCGCGGGCGGCTGGCGGAGCGTCACGGGGTGGATGCGCTCGTGCCGGACAAGGCGGGTCGCGCCCTCGTGCACCGGGTGATCTACGAGGAGCTGTGCCGGGGCGTCGTGCGGCCGGAGAGCCGGGCGGCCTATCTCGGCGTGATCGAGGACCTCCGGCGGGAGGGAGTGGACGGCGTGGTCCTCGGCTGCACCGAGATCACGCTCCTGATCGGGGCGGCGGACACGGACCTGCCCGTCTTCGACACCACCGCGCTGCATGCCGCGGCGGGAGTGGATTTCATCACCGGCGCCGATGGCGCGGCGGCGGCATGCTGACCGGCGCCGGGTCCGCGGCCGACCTCCTCTCGCTCGTCGCCTTCGCCGCGGTCGCGACCGCCACCCCGGGCGGGGCGAACCTGCTGGCGGCGGCCTCGGGCGCGCGGTTCGGCCTGCGGCGCTCCCTCCCGCTCCTCGCGGATTTCGCGCTCGGCCTCGCCGCGCTCGTCGCGGTCGCCGGCGCCGGGCTCGGCGCGCTGCTGGACACCGTGCCCGGCGGCGAGGTCGCCATGCGTGCGGCCGGCTCCGCCGACCTCCTCTGGCTCGCCTGGCGCATCGCCCGGGACGGCGCGCCGGACGTGCGGGAGAGGGAGGACGCGAGGCCCGCGGGCTTCATCACCGGCGTCGTCCTGCTGTGACTCAACCCGAGGTGCGGGTGGACCGACGCGTCGGACGGCTCCACAGGATCAGCGCGGCCCTCACAACATACTTCACCGGAGCCATCGCGATTCAGCGGTCCCGGTCCATGGTGAAGTTCGAGCGCTAGCAGGCCGTTCCATAGCTGCGGATTCGCGACCTCACGTCACGTCAACTTGGCCTGGCGGCCGTCTTTCCCACTCTGGCTGCTCCGGCCTTTGCGGCAGACCCGTCAGTCAAGTGTCACGCCGGAGGTTCGGATGACCTCACCCCACTTCCCGGCCTCCCGTCGGATAACATCGGCGAACTCGGCGGGCGTGTTGCCGACGATGCGCCCGCCCTGGTCGAGAAGCGGCCCCCGTGTCGCGGGGCTCCGCAGCACGGCGACGACGCCGGCGTGCAGGGCCTCCACGCGGTCCGCCGGCATCCCCGCTGGGCCGATGAGACCGTAGTAGCTCTCGGACTCGACGCCGGGGACGCCCGCCTCGGCCATCGTGGGCACCTCCGGCAGGGCGGGGGAGCGCTCGGCGGCCGTGACGGCGAGGGCGCGGATCGCCCCGGCCCGGGCCTGCGGCAGCATCACGGGCACGTCGCCGAACATCATCCCGATCTGGCCCGAAACGAGGTCCGTCAGTGCCGGGGCGGCCCCGCGGTAGGGAACGTGGACGATGCTCAGTCCGCCGGCCCGCACGCGGAACAGCTCCCCCGCGAGGTGAAGGGAGGTCGCATTGCCGGAGGAGCCGAAGGACAGGCGACCCGGCTGGGCGCGGATGAGGGCCACCAGCTCCGCCACGCTCCGCGCCGGGACGGCGGGATGCACCGCGAGGATCTGCGGCACGGAGATGACGACGGAGATGGGCTGGAGGTCGCGTCCGACATCGTAGGGCATGCGCGGCATGAGGTTCGGCAGAACCGAGAGGCCACCGCCGCTGCCGATGCCGAGGGTCAGGCCGTCCGGCCGGGCCTTCGCGACAGCCTCGACACCGATGACGCCGCCCGCGCCCGCGCGGTTCTCGACGACGAAGGAGGCCCTGAAGTGCTCGCCGAGCGCGCGGGCAAGGAGCCGCCCGACGATGTCGGCCGGGCCGCCCGGCGGGAAGGGCACGATGACCCGCACGGTCCCCTCGGGGTAGCGGTCCTGGGCACGCGCGGCCAGGGGCGAAAGGAGGAGGGCGGCTCCCGTCAACGACCCGAGCGTCCGTCTGGGGATCATCGTCTTCTTCCTGCCGGCGTGCGTTGCCGTCCCGCTATACCGACCGCAGCCCGTCGAGGAAACGATGTATCTCCGAGGCGACGAGTTCCGGCGTCTGGATCGCCATGAAGTGGCCGCTCTCGACGACGCGATACGCGGCGCCGGGGACGGCGGCGGCGACCGGCGCCACGCGCTCCGGCGGGCGGCTGAGGTCGTGTGCGCTCGCGAGGACGAGGACGGGGCAGGCGATGCGCGGGAGTTCGGCCGTCATGTCGAGCGCGGCGAGCATCCGCATCGTCGCCGCCTGCCCGAAAGGGTCCGCCGCCATCCGCTGCGCGCGGGTCCGGGCGAAGCGGCCGGCATCCGCGCGGAGGGCGGGCGGGTAGCCGAGGTCGAGGCCCGCGTCCACGGTGGCGCGCGTTCCCTCGCGCTCCAGCCGGTCCGCCCGTTCCAGCAGCGCGGCGCGGGCGGCCTCCGGCACGCCGATCGCGGGGGAGGTGGCGACGACGCCGCGCACGCGCCGGGGATGCGTTGCGGCGAGGTGCAGCGCGAGCGCGCCGCCGACGGCGGTTCCGACCGCCACCACCGGACCCTGGATGCCGAGCGCGTCGAGGAGGGTGACTGCGTCGCGCCCCGCGTCGGCCATCGTCAACGGCGTCCGCGGCTTCTCCGATAGCCCGGCGCCGCGCTGGTCGTACCGGACGACCCGGCAGCGCGGGAGGAGGAAGGGGAGGAGGTCGTCCCAGCTCTCAAGGCTTCCGCCCATCTCGTGGAGGAGGAGGAGCGTGCGGTCGCCATCGCCGTCCACGGCGTAGCGGAGGGCAACGTCCGGGGTGCTCAGCCAGGGCATCGCGGGCGCCTCACGCGGGGGCGTCGCCGTCGAGGTCGGTCGTCCAGGCGTCGGGGACGAGGCGGTAGCCCGTGCCGTCGCGTGCGAGGTGGGCGAAGGCGGGGAAGTGCAGGTGCATCCCCGCGACCGCCTGCCGATCCGCCGCGACGTGATCGAAGACCCGGCGCCGCGTGTCGGCGGCGGCATCGGGGTCCACGTCCACGGCCATCACCGCCTCCGGCCGGGGCACCTGGATCTCGGGGACGTGGACCACGTCGCCCCAGATGAGGAGGGATCGGCCGCCGGACGTCACCATGAATCCTGTGTGTCCCGGGGTGTGGCCGGGAAGCGGGATCGCGGTGACGCCGGGAAAAACTTCCCCCGCCGTGAAGGTTTCGGTGCGGTCGGCGTAGGGCGCGAGATGGCGGCGGGCGTCGAGGAAGAACATCGCTCGCCGCGACGGCTCCTCCATCCGCATCATGGCCGCGTCATCGTGCCAGTAGGCGCGCTCCGCCGCGTGCAGGTGCAGTGTCGCGTTCGGAAAGTGCGCGAGGCCCGCCGCGTCGGACAGCCCACCCCAGTGATCGGGATGGAGGTGGGTCATCAGCACCGTGTCCACCTCGTCCGGCGCGTCGCCGGCGGCGGCGAGGTTGGCGTGCAGCATCCCCACCGTCGGCTTCGCGGGACCGCAGCCCGCGTCCACGAGCGCCGTGCGCCCACCGTGGCGGAGGAGGAAGGCCTGGACCTGCGTGCGACGCGGCACGGGGCGGAAGGCACCGTGCAGCAGGGCCGCCGCCTCTTGCGCCGGGGTGCCGAGAACGGTTGCCATGGATACGTCTTGGTGCCCGTCGTGCAGCGCCGTGACGAGGACATCGCCGACCCGGCGGTGGAAAACGCCGGCAGCCTGGGCGGTGACGGATCCCGTCATGCGGCCCGCGCGGCGTGCGGCGCGGGGTCCGGGAGGCCGAGGCGGGCCCGCGCCTCGGCGGGCGTCGCGAGGCCGATGTCGAACTCCTCCAGGATGCGCCGGATCTTCAGCACCTGCTCCTCGTTGGATCGGAACAGCCGTCCCGGCCGCTCCGTCACGTTGTCCTCCTGCCCCACCCGGATGTTCGTGCCCATGAGCGCGCCGAGGGTCGCGGCCCGCATGTTGTCCGGCCCGGTGCCGTGGGTGAAGATCTCCGCGTCCGCCCCGAACAGCCGCTCCGTCGTGCGCTTCATGTGGAGGAGGTGGTCAACGTCGGACGGGATGCCGCCGAG
Source organism: Roseomonas sp. (assembly GCA_964263755.1). Lineage (GTDB taxonomy): Bacteria > Pseudomonadota > Alphaproteobacteria > Acetobacterales > Acetobacteraceae > Roseomonas. The sequence continues at coordinate 6,256 of CAXVWQ010000200.1, forward strand.
GATGCCCGTGAGGAACTGCACGACGATCGGCCGCTGCACCCGGCCCATCTTGCTCTTGAGGTGCCACTCCAGGATGTAGAGGTGGCCGACGTCGTAGCACTCGAACTCCATCAGCACGTCCTGCTCGATGAAGATGTCGATCAGCCGCCCGATCTTCGCGAAGGTGTTGTTCGTCACGCGCTCGTAGGAGGACGGGCCGAACAGCTCGCGCTCCCACTCGTGCCGGAACTCGGCGACGCCCTGGGCCTCGGCCTTCTTGAACATCCCGTAGTTCATGGAGCCGACGATGACGGTGGCCATCTCGGGCCGCAGCACAGCCGCGGCGGCGGCGCGGTCCTCCGCGGTCTGCCCGAGCGAGCAGGACATGTTGATCACCGCGTCGCAGCGCTCGCGGATCGCGGGGAGGAAGGACTGCCAGACCCCGACGTCGGCGGTGGGGCGGCCGTCCCGCGGGTCGCGGGCGTGGAAGTGCAGGATCGCGGCGCCGGCGCGGGCGGCGTCTACGGACTGCGTGATCATCTCCTCCGCGGTCACGGGGAGGTAGGGCGACATGGACGGCGTCATCCCGGACCCGGTCACCGCGCAGGTGATGATGACGTTGCGCTTCGTCATGGGTGATCTCCGAAGGAGGGCTACCAGCGCCGGTTCTCAGCCACGGGCAGGCCTTGCGTACGGGGTCAGAAACGGTCGGGGCGGTAGGGTTCCGGGTCCAGGAACGGCGCCGCGCCGGTCATCATGTCCGCGAGCAAACGCCCCGTGGTCGGTCCGAGGGTCAAGCCCTGGGCTGCATGGCCGAAGGCGCACCACGCGCCATCCTGCCCAGGTAGCTTGCCGATGATCGGCAGCATGTCCGGCGTTGCCGGGCGCACGCCCATCCAGGGCGTGGCATCCACCCGGTCCGCCAACGGGAAGAGCGCGCGCGCCACTGGTTCGGCGCGTTCGAGTTGCACGGGCGTGGCGGGCGCGTCGGCGCGGGCGAACTCCGCGCCCGTGGTCAGCCGGATGCCGTGCCGCATGGGCGTCATCAGGAAACCGCTATCGGTGTCCACGAACGGTCGATGCAGGATCGCGTTGCCGCGAACCCCGTAATGCATGTGGTAGCCGCGCATGCCGAACAGCGGCGGATCGTAGCCAAGCGGCTTAGTCACCTTGACCGAGGACGATCCCAGCGCCACCACGACCTGGGACGCCCCCACGGGGCCATCCGTCGTCCGCAATCGCCACCCGGACCCGGCGCGTTCCAGCGACGTCGCGTCTCCGATCGCGATGGTGCCGCCGGATGCGACGAACAGCCGCGCATAGGCGGAGGTCAACCCGTGCGGATCACTGACCGAGTACGGATCCGTCCAATGGATCGCGCCGACCTTGCCCGGTGTCAGATGCGGCTCCGCGACCGCGAGGTCGTCAGCATCCAGCGCGACGAAGTTCACGCCATACTCGCGCCGGGCGACCTCCGCTGCTGCAAGACTGGCGGCCAAGACCTTCACGTCGCCGAAGATGCGGTGAAAGCCGATGGGCCGTAGTAGATCGCTGACGCCGGCATCCCGTGCCAGGTCCATATGATCGTCAAGGCAGGAGGCGATCAGCTGGGAATGCCCTTGTATGGCGCGGCGGTAGCGCTCCGGCTCCGAGTGCCACCAGTAGCGCAGTAGCGGTGCGGCCAGGCCGGGGAGCGCCCGCGGGTCGTAGACGGCATCGATCGAACGATTGCGCGCTATGCGCCGTAGCTCCGCCACGGAACGTGGAAAGCCCTGCGGGAAAACCTTCTCGCGCTGGATCAGCCCGGAGTTGCCGAAGGAGGCGCCTTCGCCTGGTCCCCCCCGATCCGCCAGGACGACGTCGAGCCCGCGCCGCCGCAGATGCACCGCGACACCGACGCCAACTATCCCGGCGCCCAACACGATCACCGTTCTACTCACAGGATTTCCATCCATCCGCCTGCTGAAGTGGCAAACGCCCCCAGTCCAACGCGCGACGCCCTGCTCGTGCAAATGCCGGAGTGCCACAGGTTCGGAGGCGGTGCTGCGGCTGGCACCTGTGCAGGCATCCACCACCACTCGCAAGCCAGGGATCTTGGAAAGAGGTTCGGCGAGGCGGCGGTCCCTGGACGGCGGCCACGCGGTGCGTGCCCCGCTACGCCTGCACGCCCAACCCCCATCCGGGAGCCCGGCGAGGGCCTCGCCCCACCGACGCCCCGGTCTCACACGTCCTGAGCCCGGATACGCGCTTGCCCTCTCCCCTCCCGCACCGCACCTTTCTCCCCACGCAGTCCGGGAGCCTCGCCGCATGACCACCACCGTCGAGGTTCTCGAGGGCGGCTACCGCTTCATCCCCGGCGTCTACCAGTACAGCGCCGGGGTTGCCGCCCTCCCGGGCCACGCGCTGGAGCGCGTCCGCTTCGCCGATCCCGTGCCGCTCGCCGAGGGCTTCGTCCGCATTGCCGCCTTTCTCGACGCCGCCGGCCGCCCCCGCGCCGCCTTCGCCGCCTGCGAGCTCCGCTCCCCCGCGCCTTTCACCGAGGACGGGTTCAGCGCCTTTAACCGGATCTACGGCGGCACCCTGACGGAATGGGGATTGTTCCGCGACGGCCTCAACCCCGTCGCCCGCTCCAACGTCTGCCCGGAGGTCGCGCCGCCGTCCGAGCCGTCCTTCCACGCCTTCACCTACGCCCTGCCCGACGCCGGCGCCGCCCCGTCCTTCGTCGTCGCCGGCAGCGGCGAGGCGCCGGAGGGCAAGGGCCATTACCGCGACCACATGATCGCCCTCCACGACACCTCCCCCGCCGGCCTCCGCACGAAAGCGCGCTGGGTGATCGGCGAGATGGAACGCCGCATGGCCGTCCTCGGCGCTTCGTGGGCGGGCACGACGGGGGTGCAGGTCTACACCGTGCACGACTTCCACCCCTTCCTGGCAGACGACCTCGCGGCCCGTGGCGCCGCCCGCCACGGCCTCACCTGGCAGTTCTGCCGCCCCCCCGTGCAGGACCTGGAATACGAGATGGACTGCCGCGGCCTGCACTGCGAGCGCGTGATCTGACCGGAGGCCGCCCCATGCTCCCCCTCGCCCGCCGCGCCGCCCTCGGCCTCCTCGCCGCCCCCGCCCTCGCGGCCCGCGCCCAGTCCTGGGCGCCGACGGGGCCGGTGCGGATCATCGTTCCCTTCACCCCCGGCGGCACGATGGACCCGGTGCTGCGCATCGTGCAGGCCCAGGTCGGCCGCGACCTCGGCCAGTCCATGGTGATCGAGCACCGCCCCGGCGGCGCCACCGTCATCGGTACGCAGGAGATCGCGCGCAGCCCCGCCGACGGCCACCACGCGATCATGATCGCCAACTCCTTCGCGGCGAACGTCACGCTTCGCCCGTCCATGCCCTACGATCCGCGCCGCGCCTTCGCCCCCGTGGTGATGGCCACCGTCGTGCCGCACGTCCTCGTCGTGCATCCCTCCGTCGCGCGCGACTTCACGGGGTTCCTAGAGGCCGGGCGCCGCGCCGGTGGCCTCGCCTTCGGCTCCTACGGCATCGGCACCTCGAACCACCTTGGCGGCGAGCAGTTCCGCGGCCTCGCCCGGATCGAGGGGACCCACGTCCCCTACAGCGGTACCTCCCAGGCCAACACCGACCTGATCGGCGGACGGCTTCAATTCATGTTCGCCAACCTGCCCGACGTGATCCAGCCCGTGCAGACCGGCCAGCTCCGCGCGGTCGCCATCAGCGCGGAGCGCCGCGTCGCCGCGCTCCCCGACGTGCCGACGATGGCGGAGCTAGGCTTCCCTCTCGTGCTATCGGATTCCTGGTTCGGGGTGATCTGCCGCGCCGAGGTCCCCGCCGCCGCCCGTGCCCGCCTCGAAGCCGTCTTCGTCGCCGCCTTGAACCAGCCCGAGGTGCGCGGCCGGCTGGAGGAGATGGGCTTCACCGTCCTCGCCCATCCCGGCGAGCGCTTCGGGCAGGAGATCGCCCGCTACACCGACACCTACGCGGAAGTCATCCGCGCCAACAACATCCGGGTGGAGTGACTATGCCGCCGATCGAGCCCGTCTTCCCGCCGGACCAGTTCCGCGCGAAGGCCCCTCTCTCTCCCGCCGTGAAGGCGGGCGGCCTGCTCTTCGTCTCGGGCATCCCGGCCTACGACGCGGAGGGCAAGCTGGCCGTGGGTGACTTCACGGCGCAGATGACCCAGACGATGGCGAACATCACGGGCATCCTGGAGGCCGCCGGCATCGACTGGTCGCGTGTGGCCAAGGTGAACGTGCTGCTGACCCGCCGGGAGGATTTCGAGGAGATGAACCGCATCTACGCCGCGCACTTCCCCGGCGGCACCTACCCCGCGCGCACCACGGCGATCGTCTACTCCCTGCCGCGCCCGAACTTCCTGCTGGAGATCGAGTGCGTCGCGACGCTCTGACGCGCCGAGGTATTCGTTTGGTCTGGCAGAACCCGCGACACCGGTGCGCGGCAGGTGTCCGGGAAATGGCCCAGCGAAGTGGTTTAACCGGAGCGGCGGCATGGCTTCCCTCGGCCAAGCGCCTTCTCCATCTGTCACGGGGATACGAGGCCCGAAGGCACATTCGACTTGCCCCGGAGACAGGGAAACAGCCGCTCCGTCTCGCCGGGCCGGAGAGCGATCCGCAGCCGCGCGTCTTTCGCCCCTTTCAGCATTCTGCGATTTGCGGGTGGTCGCACGAGGCGTCGCGCCTGCCGATCGCTCGTCCCGACGAGGTCCGCTACCTCGCCCCGCAGCACTTCTCCGAAGAGCGCCGCGCGCCCCAGCAGCGGCGCGACGCAAGGGTCCAGACGCCCGGCGGCGACCTGAGCGCAATGAACTCCCGCAACGTTCGTCGCGGGTCGTGTTCCGTCCTGCATCGAAGAAGCTGAGGTGGACGCGACCACCCCTCACAGGCGGGGACCACGTGGGCGCGCTCGCTGGGCCTGCCGCTCGTCTGCTGCCGCAGTCACCGCAGCGGGCCTCACCTGGTCCAGTTGAGCTTGTCGAAGTTGGTTGAGCGCACTCCGTACCGCCGAGACGACGGGCGCAGGTCCCTGCCGCCGCGCCACGTCGTTCCAATCGCTTCCCCGGTCTCCCGACGGGAAGGACGGCAGGGCGGCGATGCCACCCACCGCGGTCGCCGCGCCTTCGGCCTTCTCCCGTCCCACGTTTGGCAGCGGCACCGGCCGCTGCGGCAGGTGATGATCGTTGTCGCCGGCGATGACGATGGGCCGTGATGGGTCGGCCGCCCGGTAAGCCCTCGCCACGGCCAACAAGTTCCCGGCGTTGAAGGCCACGGCCACCGGGAGGCCGGTCGCCTCGTGCAGCGTCGCCGCCGTGGCGTAGCCCTCTGCCACCAGCAACGGCGCCCCCGGCTGCGGCCTTCCTCCGATCAGCGCATGCCCGCCCTCCGTCCTAGCGCCTTTCAGGAACAGCTTGGACCCGTCCACGTCGACCCGCTGCACCCCCCAGAGCCGCCCGTCCGGGCCCTGCACCGGCACGAGCAGCCGGCCTCGCCGGTCCTGCCGCAGCCCGTGCGCCCGCACCCCCTTGGCGGCGAGATAGGGGTGCGAGGTCGCAGGCGCCGCGGCGGCCCATAGCCGGTGTGCCATTCCTGCCGCCCGCGTCTGGATGTCCTGCCGCTGCCGCATGCGCTCGGCGGACCTGGCCGCGGCTTCGGCCGCGAACGCCGCCCGTTCGGCCGGCGTCATCTGCCGCACCGGCCGGTCGGCCTTCCAGCGGATCTCGGTGCCGGTCCTGTGGTTGCGCGCGTAGCCCGCCGGCCAATCATCCAGATGTCCCACGTAGGTTCCCGACCTCTGGCCCTTACGGTCGCCCTCCACCGGCACGCGGCGCATCTTTCCGTCCATCTCCACCGGTCCCGTCACGCGCAGCCCGGCACGGCGCAGCGCCGCAGCGAAGTCGGCCGTCGCGTCAGCCTCCCGGAACCGTGCCGGCTCCCGCGTTCGGCGGGCTACTCCCGCCGCACCCGGCGAGGGCGCGGTGGCGCCCGGGGACGGCCCCTCTGGCCTCGCGGGCGCCCGGGCGCGGTCCCAGGCTTGGCGCGGCTCGTGGACGGTCCTGGCCGACCTCTGTCCCCTGCCCTGCCCCATGCCGGCCAGCACCGCCCCGCGCTCGCCCAGCGCGACGGCGAGGCGATCCGCGACCGCAGCCACCGCGGCCTCCTCGCGCCTGCGCCGCACCGCCCGCCTCACGCTCGGCCGCAATGCCCCGTCCGTTCCCGCTGCCGTACGCCGCCAGTAGCTGGCCGCGTCCGCCCGCTCCGTCCGGCTCTCGCTCTCCGGCCGCGGCGCGCGGTGCTGCCCTGCGGCCTCGGCGCTGCGCGCCCGGTTGTCGCGGGCCCGATCGCGCACCGCCTCCGCCCCGTCTTGCTCGGGCCGGCGTTCCTCACGGGTGATGTCCCGCAGGAGGGTTCTTCCAGCCTGCCGCAGCCGGTCAGCCAGTTCGCGCACCGCCTGCCAGCGGGCGTCGAGCGCTTGGCGCAGCCGGTCCACCGCCTCGGACACCGCCCAACCTTCCCGCCGGTCACGAAACCGCGTCCCCAGGGTCGCCCGCACCTCGCCGGCCACCTCGCGCGCCTCGGCCCGGCGGAACCCGGCCTGCATGGCGTGCGCGGCCCCACGGCTGACGTCCCGGGCCCGCTCCAGGAAGTCCAGCGCGCTCGCCTTCGCCGGCTGCCGCGCGAGGTTCCAAGCCACGCTCTCCCACACGTCGGCGGCCCCGACGGGCCGCGCGTCGCCGAGGGCGCGGCGGTTCATCACCTCCCGTCGCTCGGCGCCCTCCGAGGTGACGAGCCAAGCCATGTCCCTGTGCCGGCTCTCGGCCGTGTAGCCCTTGAAGCCGGTCACCCCCGCCGATCCCGCCGGCATGGCGTTGATGTGCTCGCTGCTCGTAATGCCCTGGGCGGCGTCGATCGTCAGCACGTCGCCCGGCGCGAGCCGCGTCCGCCCGCTCGTCCTGTCGGCGAGGCTTTCCCACGACACCACGCCCTCGCGTCCCGCGGCCGTCCGCAGCACGATCCCGGCGGCCTGGACTCCGCGCACCTCCAGCACGGAGCCGTTGACCCCGATGTTGCCGTGCCCGCCGTCCCGGAAGCGGGCGTTGACACGATTGAACAGCCGCACCCGGTCCCCCGGCGCGAGCGTCAGGTCGTAGGCCGCCCCGGCCTGGTCGGTCGCGCGGATGCTGAGCACGTCCGCCCCCAGCTCGCCCATCGCTCGGCGTTCCTCGCGCAGCGCGAGGGCCAACGCCCGCGCGTCGGCGTTGGTCGGTGCCGTGACGCTGATGGAGAAGCGGGCGTCCCCGGCGTTCGCCTCGCGTCGTTGCCGCCACAGCTCCGCCACCCGCCGCACCGCGTCCTCGTAGCCGCCCGGCACCGCCTCGGCCGTGCCGTCCTCGCGCTTCATCGCCAGCGCCTCGGCCGCGCGGCCCTCGCGGAAAAGCCCGGCGATCTCGCGCTCGCGCTCGGTGCGCTGCCGCCGCGTGGTGAGGATCTCGGGGATGGCCTCCGGCCCGAGCGCCCGGCGCATGAGGCCCACCACCGGCCCGGCCTCGATGCCCTGGCATTGCTTGTCGTCGCCGACCGCCACGATCCGGAAGCCGTGCTCCGCCCGCAACCGCAGCAGTTCGAGCATCTGCCGGGCGCCCACCTGCCCCAACTCGTCCACGACCACCACCGTCCGCGGCCCGACTGGGATGCGGCCGGCCCGGACCCCGTGGAGGAAGCCGGTCAGCGCGGCGACGCTCCCGATCCCCGCCTCCTTCAGCGGCTCGGCCTGGCGCCAGGCGACGGCCACGCCGATCACCTCGTCGCTCCCGGCCTTCCAGGCATCCACCAGCGGGCGCAGCAGCGCGGTCTTTCCCGACCCCGCCACGCCCACCGCCACGCCGACGGCGCCGCCCATGCCGAGGCGGTCCATCGCCGCGCGCTGCGCCCGGCCGTGCTCGTCCGTCAGGTCCAGCCCGCTGCGGCCCACGGCGGCGTCCAGCGCCGCGCGGGACAGGGCGCGGCCGCGGTCGGCCGCCGCGGTGCGGGCCAGCCCCACCGCCTCCCGCTCCTGGGCGACGTGCAGCGCCGTCGTCACCCGCACCTCGTCGCGCCCGCCCTCGCGTCCCCAGATCAGTCCCGTGAGCCGGCCGTCCTGGCGCACGCCGCGCTCGCGCATCGCCCGCGTCAGCGAGTCCACGTCCGCCCGCCCCGCCTCCGCTCCCGGCGTCATGCCGGCCACGATGAGGGAGCGCGCCGCAGCGGCGCGCAGGTCGGACCCGGCCAGGACGGAGGCGCGCGAGAACTCGCCTTCGAGGAAGGACAGGGCAGCCTCGTAGGCGGCTTCCAGGCGCGCGGCCCGGCTCGGCTCCCCCGCGACGGCGCCGGGCCCTATGACTCCTTCGTGCCGCCATCCCAGGGCTTCGGCCTGTCCGCGCCAGGCGGCGAAATCGCTGAGGTCGTCCGCCTTGGTCTTGCGGGCCGCCTTCGTGCCGCCCTTGAGAAAGTCCACCTGCATGCCGGGCGACATCGCGTCCCAGTCCAGGCCGCGCTTCGCCGCTTCCTGACGCGCCGCCGCCGTGCCGTCGCGGGTGCGCTTGCTGAACGCCTCGCACACCGCTTCGGAAACGGCCGGTAGGCGGGCCATGCCCGTGCGCTCCTCTAGGGCCACGGCCGCCCCAACCCGGCGCAGATTGGCGGCGAGCTGCGCCTGATAGAAGGCGCCGAACTCGTGGATGCGCCCGTGCGCCGCCTTGAGGTCCAGGGCGCCGAGGTGCCCACCGTCCGTCAGGACGAGGTTGGGCACCGCGCAGTGGGTGTGGAGTTGCGGGTCGCCGGCCCCGGACGGGTCCCGCGACGGGCGGACTGTGTGCAGCTCCGTCACCATCTCGCCGGTCTTGGGATCGGGCCACGCCACCTCGACGGTCGGCCTGGCCGTGAAATGCTCGAAGCCGATCCAGGCGACGTGCCCGACCTCGGCCCCACCCCTACCGCCGTCGCCGCGCCGCGCCACCCCGATCTCGCGCCCGACGTAGCGCAGCGCGGCGTCCACCGCATCGCGGTGCGCCTGGAGGACCGTCGCCCGCTCGGCCTCGGTCGGCGCGAAGGCCCATGCCAGGCTGACGCTTTTGGGCGCGGAAAAGCACAGGTCGATATAGCTGACGCTCCGCGTAGTCGCGGCCTCGTTCGTTGCTAGCTCGCTTCCGTCTGCGCGTCGGCCGGCCAGGATCTGACTGACCTGTTCCACGGTCGGGACGCCGTGCGGTTCGATCCCCAGCGCCGCCGCCAGGCCGGGATGCATGTCCCGCCGCGGCTGTGGCCGGGTGCCCTGGCGCGGCGCTTCCGGTCCCGCCTCGCCGTCTGGTCCCGGACCGGCCCCCAGCTCAGCCGCCCGGTTCCGGGTGTAGTAATTCCCCATCGCCACGGCCTTGGGCGACAGCGTTTCCTCCATCTGGTGATCAGCCATCGCCCGCGCACCGCCAGGGGTGACGGAAGCCGCGCCCTTGCGGAAGGTCAGCACAGGCCGGGTCTGCTACTGCCGCGACGTCGGCACCGGTCGCCGGCCGGCGTGGTCCCCGCCTTCGTAGTCCTGGGTCTCGGCCTGCGGCCCGCCGCCGGCCGCAGCTTCGATGCGGTGCAGGATGCCGGTCTGTTCGTCCAGGCGTTCCACGATCTGCGTCAGCAACCCCGGCAACGGGCTCTCGCCGGCTTCCTCGGTCGCCGCCTCGAGGATGGCTTGCAGCATCTCGGTGTGTGTGGCCTGCGTTTCCACCATCATCCGCAGCCCCTGGGTCAGCGTTTCAACGGTATCCCGCAGGCGGGCAAGCTCGGCGGTGATGGCGTCTGACATGGCGGCTTCCTCGGCGTCTGGGATCGGACGCCCACTAACCATCCCCGCCGGGGATGAAGCCAGCACCTTCTAGGGTGCATTGGTCTGTAGCAACCTCACCTACCCCTCCCCCATCCCGAATCTGTGTCCGCTCTGTTCATCTGATGTCCCTTCGCTGGGTGTTGCTATACGTTTTTGTTCGTTTCAGTTTCTCCAGAGTGTCTTGGTTTTCCTAATTCGCGCCTTAAATGTCTCTTAATAATGTCCCATACGTGCCTGAAGGGTGTCTGAGGGCAGTTATCGGGTTGCGCTTGTTCGTGGCCTTGGGCCAAACTTTTGACCTGATGCAACTACGGATGACCGGCTTGGCGAACCCTGCCACCCCACCCGCGACCACGACGGCGCAGGAAGCCTTCAGCCAGCTCACGGGCCGCTCCCCTTTGCTCGGCTGGATGCGCCAGCACCATGCGCTGATCACCGAGCGGATGAACACGGTTCGGCCAAGCTGGGACGATATCGCCCGCACCCTGGCCGGGCTGGGGATCCGCGATGCCAACGGCAATCCGCCGAAGACCGAGGCAGTGCGGCGGGCCTATCACCGCGTCACCGGCGCCCTGAACGCCAAGGGACAGCGGCGACGGCGGTCCTCGGCGCAGATCGCCGCGGCCAAAGCCGCGACCTCCTACGCATCCGCAGCGGTTCCTACCGCTGCCCCAGCGCCTTCACTACCCGCCATGGCATCCGAAGCGCCTCCTGCCCCCGCGGCGGCAACACCACCACCGCCAGCTCGCCCGACCTTTGATCCGACCGAAGGCGCCTTCGATCCGAAGCCGCCACCCCGGTTCAAACCGGCGTCCCTGAAATGACCAGAGAGCTAACCATGAAAACTCCCCCGACCGCGGTTCCCACGTCCGCTTCCTCCCCCGCGCCCGGCCCCCGTCTGTTCGGCCGCGCCCGCTCCATTGAGGGCGAGCGGGAAATCCCAGTCGGACCGGCCGTCCGTCCCCGCGAGGATGCCGCGACGGGACTGCCCACCGCCCCAGCCGTGGATCTCGGGGAAGGTCCCAAGGCCCTATTCGTGATGGGGCCGGGCCGCAGCGGTAAGACCACACTGCTGCGCTACATCCTGGAGCAGGCCCGCCCTGGGCAGCAGACGCCGATTGCTGCGGCGCTCGACCCGCAGAACCGGTCGCTCGCCACCTTCGTCAATGACGTGGCGCAGCCCGACACCAGCGATCCCACGGGCGGTGCCCGCTGGGCGGAAGAATTGCTCGGCTTCGT
>CAXVWQ010000201.1:0-33629 GCA_964263755.1 Roseomonas sp.
TCCTCCAGCGCCTGGATCTGCCGCGACACGGCGGACTGCGACAGGTTCAGCGTCTCGCCCGCATGGGTGAACGACCCCGCCTCGGCGACGGCGTGGAAGACGCGGAGCTTGTCCCAGTCGAGCGGCATCCCCCGCTACCCGGCCGCGTGCGCTTGTTCGGCCGTCGCCCCGGCCGAGTAGGCGGCGGGGGAGGGGGCGTCGTCCGGGATGTGGGCGAGCCACTTCTCCGCGTCGAGCGCGGCCATGCAGCCCGACCCCGCCGCGGTCACCGCCTGCCGGTAGATGCGGTCCTGCACGTCCCCCGCCGCGAAAACCCCGGGAACGGAGGTGCGGGTCGAGCCGGGCTCGGTCCGCAGGTAACCGTCCCCGTCCGTCTCCAGCTGCTCCCGGAACAGCGCGGTCGCCGGGTCGTGCCCGATCGCGACGAACATCCCGTCGAGCGCGAGTTCCCGCCGTGACCCCGTGGCTCCGTCGCGCAGCGCGACCGCCCGGAGGGACCGCATCCGCCCCTCCGACGCGAGCGCCTCCTCCACGACGGTGTTCCAGATCACGTCCACGTTCGGCCGCGCGAAGAGCCGCTCCTGCATGATCCGCTCCGCGCGAAGCGAGTCCCGGCGATGGATGAGCGTCACCCGCCGCGCGAGGCCGGAGAGGTAGAGTGCCTCCTCGACCGCCGTGTTCCCCCCGCCGACCACGGCCACGTCCCTTCCCCGGAAGAAGAACCCGTCGCAGGTCGCGCACGCCGAGACACCGAAGCCCGACAGCTCCTTCTCGCCGGGGATGCCCAGCCATCGCGCCTGCGCCCCCGTCGCGATGACGACCGCGGACCCTTCGTAGGCCTCCCCCGAATCCCCCTCCGCCCGGAACGGCCGCCGCGACAGGTCCACGGAGGTCACCACGTCCTCCACCACGGTGGTCCCGACGTGCTCCGCCTGCGCCCGCATCTGCTCCATGAGCCACGGCCCCTGGATCGCCCCCGCGAAGCCCGGATAGTTCTCCACGTCCGTCGTGATCGTCAGCTGCCCCCCGGGCTGGAGCCCCGCGACGAGGATCGGCGCGAGCCCCGCCCGCGCCGCGTAGATCGCCGCGGTGTAGCCCGCCGGCCCCGCCCCGATGATGAGAAGCCGCGTGCGATGCGTCATGCCTTGAGCCCCGGCCACCGTCTCGTCCCGTTCCGCAATCCGTCTGAGGAGGATAGGGGGTCGGAGCCCCCGGGCGCCACCCCGGCGCGCCGCCCCCCGGCGACGCCCGCCGGGCAACCCGCCCCCCCGCGCCGCGGTTGTGCCGGCACGCCCCTCGGGGGCTCGCCCCGGCGGGGTGCGGGGAGGAGGACACGCCATGCGATCGCGACCGTCACCGGCCCTCACCATCGCCCTGCTCGCCCTCCTCCTCCCGGCCGCCGCCCGCGCCGCGGAGGGCTGGGACGCCACCCGGTGGGGCATGACCCCCGCCTAGGTCGCCCGCCTCCTCCCGACCCTCTTCCCCGTCGCCGAATCCCGCCGCCACCACTGCGTGCTGTCCCGCCTCGAGACCTTCGAGCGGGAAGGGGTCGTGGATTGGAACGGCGCGCGCTGGGAGGCCCGCTTCTGCTTCGACGGGAACCGCGACCGGCTCCGCGCCGTCTATCTCACCGCCGCCGACGGCGCCCGCCCCGACCCCGCCGCGCTGCGCCGCGACCTCATCGCCCGCCACGGCCAGCCCCTGCCGCAAGCCGCCGACGGCACGCTCCCCCACCTGTGGGAGTGGCGCGACGGCGCCACCCTCGTGCGACTCGACGGCCGCCCCGGCGAGACGTGGACCGTGGTTTACGAACGCGCCTCCGGCTCCCCCCGCCAGCGCCCCGCCGCCGCCTCGCCCGCCGCCGCCCCCGGCGCCCGGCCGGTGACGGGCGAATGGCGCTTCGTGCCGCCCACGGAGTACGGCGGCGGCAAGTTCGGCTGGTTCGAGCCCTCGGTGCCGCTCGAGTTCCTCGGCTTCCTCCTCATCTGCAGGGAGCAGGACCTCCGTCCCGGGCAGATCGCCGTGACCGTGCCGCTCGCCGTCTCGGGCCGCCCCGCCACGATCGAGGTTCGCGTCGGCGACGGCGCGCGGCGCGTCACCGTGCGGGGAGCGGCGGACGTCGGCGCGAACGACTTCGCGCTCTGGGCCGTGCTGCCGGGCAGCCACCCCCTCTTCGGCCTCCTCGCCGAGACGCGGGAGGACCGGACGCTCACCGTCACCGCGCCCGGGCTTCGCCGGCCGCAGCCCTACCCGCTACGCGGCGCCCTCGCGGCGTATCGCGGCTTCGCCCTCGCCTGCGGCCTCCAGCCGCCGCCCAGCCCGGGATGACCCGGCGCGCGCCGTCCGGGCCGGGAAGGGGGCACGGGCCGCGGCGCCTCATCCTCCGCGGGGCGGTCGCGGTGGTCCCGCTCGCGGCCCTTCCCGGCTGCGCGGGGGCGGCGGCCGATGACCTGCCCCCGCTCCCGCCGGGCACGACGCCCTTCGCGGAGAGCGGGGCCTGGGAAACGACCCACGATCAGTTCGCCGGCCACGTCCGGGACACGGTCGAGCATCGCTACGGCCGGATCGTCCTCGCCGGCCACCTCCTTCCCCGGCACCTCACGTGGGACCACGTCACGGCGCGCTACGACGCCCCGCTGACCGCCCGCGGCTGGCGCCCCGACGAGGGCATGTCCGGGGCGGAGCGGCGCGGCCGGCTTCGGGTCTGGGCCGGAGGCTGGCGGCGGGCGTGGCGCGGGGCGGTCGTGATCGCCCTCCTCCATCGCCCCGACCCGGACGGGATCGGCCTCGGGCACTCCTTCTTCGTCGGCGCGTCCCGGTAGGGGCTCCCCGCGCCGCATCAGGGACAGGGGCGCGTCGTCCACCCCGGTCCGGGGGAGGGTCGCGTCGCCGACCCGCGGCCCTCCGCGCAGCGCCGCCGCGTGCCGAGCCCGGTGAGCACCCAGCCCTCAGCGTCCCGCGCGAAGACCGCGGGGTAGCCGATGTCGCGGGTCGCGTCGTCCAGCAGGTTCCCGAGGACGAGATCGACGACGATCGCCGTCCCGCCTTCCCGCCGCAGGTCCACCCGCAGCGTCGGCGCGCCTTCGAGGGTCTCCGGATGCCCGACCCACAGCGGCTGGAGGATGAGGAGGGGATTTCCGCCCCGCGGCGCCGGCCAGGACGCCCGGGGCACCGGCGCGTAGTCCGCGTCCTGCGCCGCCGCGCCCACCGGGACGGCCGCCAGCAGCCCCGCGGCCACCCCGGCCGCGCGGAAGGTCCGGGACGCCCGACGCGTCGTCACGCCGGCCCCCGTCGCACCCGCCCTCGTCCACCCCATCGCGTCCTCCCTCCCCGGAAGCCCCGATCGTGCGCGCGGCCGATGCCGCGGACAATCCGTCCTCGCACCCCACCCCTTGAAGCGGGGGGTCCCGGCGCGCATCGTCCGCCGCCCTTCACGCCCCGGACGATGCGCCGCACGAACGCCCTCCCTCCCGGCCCCCTTCCCGGCCCCGCGAGCCTCGACGCGACCGACCGGGAGATCCTGCGGGAACTCCAGGAGGACGGGCGCATGACGAACGTCGAACTCGCCCGCCGCGTCGGCCTCTCCGCGCCCCCGTGCCTCCGCCGGGTCCGCCGCCTGGAGGAAACGGGAATCCTCCGCGGCTACCACGCGGAGGTCGAGCCCGGCGCGCTCGGCTGGGAGATCACCTTCTTCGCCCTCGTCGGCCTGGAGAGCCAGAAGGGCGCCGTGCTGGAAGGGTTCGAGGCGATGGCCCGCGGCTGGCCCGAGGTGCGGGAGTGCCACATGATCCGCGGCGGCGGCGATTTCCTCCTCCGCCTCGTCGCCCGCAACGCCATGCACGAGAACGACCTGACCGCCCGCCTGACCGGCGCGCCGAACGTCATGCGCGTGCAGACGCTCCAGACCATCCGCACCGCCAAGGACGAGGCGGGCGTGCCGATCGAGGGGTAGGAGAACAGCATTGGTCCGCATCCTCGACGTGCGGGAGGTGACGAAGCCCATCGCCTCCCCCATCCGCAACGCCTACATCGACTTCTCCCGCATGACGACGAGCCTCGTCGCGGTGGTGACCGACGCCGTGCGGGGCGGCCGCCGCGTCGTCGGCTACGGCTTCAACTCCAACGGCCGCTACGGCCAGGGCGGCCTCATCCGCGAGCGCTTCGCCCCGCGCTTGCTGGAAGCCGACCCGCTCTCGCTCCGCGACCTGTCGGGCGACAACCTCGACCCCGACCGCTGCTGGGCGGCGATGATGGCGAACGAGAAGCCCGGCGGCCACGGCGAACGGTCGGTCGCCGTCGGCACCCTCGACATGGCGATCTGGGACGCCACCGCGAAGATCGCCGGCCTGCCGCTGCACCGCCTGCTCGCGCGCGATGCGGGGCGGGAGGCGGAGCCGCGGGTCTTCGTCTACGCCGCCGGCGGCTACTACTACCCCGGGGAGGACATCGAGGGCCTCCGCGCGGAGATGCGGTCCTACGTGGACCGCGGCTACACCGTGGTGAAGATGAAGATCGGCGGCGCCGCCGTCGACGCCGACCGCCGCCGCATCGAGGCGGTGCTGGGGGAGATCGGCGCCGGCCGTCGCCTCGCCGTGGACGCCAACGGCCGCTTCGACCTGGAGACGGCGATCGCCTACGCGAAGATGCTGCGCGACTACGACCTGTTCTGGTACGAGGAGGCCGGCGACCCCCTGGACTACGCCCTGCAAGCCGCTCTCGCCGAGTTCTACCCCGGCCCGATGGCGACGGGGGAGAACCTGTTCTCCCATCAGGACGCCCGCAACCTGCTGCGCCACGGCGGCATGCGCCCGGACCGCGACTGGCTGCAGTTCGACTGCGCCCTGTCCTACGGGTTGTGCGAATACCGCCGCACCCTGCGTGAACTCGACCGCGCCGGCTGGTCCCCCCGCCGCTGCATACCGCATGGCGGTCACCAGATGTCCCTCGCCATCGCCGCCGGCCTCGGCCTCGGCGGCAACGAGTCCTACCCCGACCTGTTCCAGCCCTACGGCGGCTTCCCCGATGGCGTGCGGGTGGAGGACGGCCACGTCACCCTGCCGGACCTGCCGGGGATCGGGTTCGAGGGTAAGGCGGACCTGATCCGGGAGATGCGGGCGCTCGCCGATTAGGCGGACCGCGTCAGTCGTCCCGCACGCGCGCCGGAAAATCCACGCCGTCGTAGAACTCGGCCAGGGGCACCTCCAGGCCGATCTCCGGCATGGGCAGCATGTCGGCCTCGAACAGCAGCACCGCGAGCCAGCGGTCGCCGTCGCGCACATGCATCGTCGCGCCGATTCGTCGCTGTTCGAGCATGACGTATCGCTGGACGGATGGCGTCGCCTGATACTCGCGCGCCTTCTCCATGCGGTCGGTGTCGGCCGTGGACTCGCTGAGGATCTCGAACAGCACGACCGGATCCGCCGCAAGCCGATCGGTCATGGCGCCCGGCCGGCACGACACGAGGCCGTCCGGGTAACGGATCGACCCCGCCACCTCTACCTTGAACTCCGGTCCGAAGAATTCGTAGGGTGTCCGACGCAACCGGGTGCCGAGGGCGACTGTCAGGTTCCGCTGGATGATCGCGTGCGCGCGCGTGACGCCGACCATCGCGATCGGGGAAAGGCCATCGAACTCCCATGGCCTCTCCTGCCGTTCCTCCCAGTCGAGGAACTCCGCGACCGTCATGGGGCGTCGAAGCGCGCTGGACATGGCAAGGCTATACCACCCCGGGCCTTCGATGTCCGCCGTCGCATCGCCCCTCACCGCCCCGCCCACACCCCCCGCCCCGCCGCCCGTGCCTGCGCCTCGCTCTCCCGGTACCCCGGCGCCGCGTCCGCCGCCGCGCGCCCGCCGCCGTTGAACAGCACGACCTCCGACAGGTCACGCCCCTCCACCGTGCAGCGGTGGGTCGCGTCCGTCGCCGTCTCGCAGGTCACCTCCCGCCCCGCGAGGTACTGCCCCATCTGGCGGGAGAACTCCCCTCGCATCCCGATCACCCCCGCCAGCTGGATCGTCCGGTTGCCGAAGCGCAGCGTTCCCGTGTCCAGCACCGTCGGCACGCCGCGCACCGGCGGCTGGCGGGGTGCGGCGACCGGCACGGGCGCCGCGGCCACCTGCGGGATCGGCGCGTCCGCCGTGCGCGCCCGGTCGGCCGCCTAGACGAAGTCGTGCCAGATCCGCGCCGGCAGCCCGCCGCCGAACACCTCCCGCATCGGCGCGTTGTCGTCGTTCCCCACCCACACTCCGACCACCACGTCCGCCGTCATCCCGACGAACCAGGCGTCGCGGTTGTCCTGCGTCGTCCCGGTCTTGCCCGCCACCGGACGGTCGAGCCGCGCCGCGCGCCCGGTCCCGTCGCGGACGGCTGAGAGCAGCAGGTCCATCATCCCCGCCTGCGCCGCGGCGGAGAGCACCGGCGTCCCCCCCACCGTGTCCGGCCGGGTGTAAAGCGCCCGGTCCCGCGCCCGCACGCCGCGGATGACGTGGGGCTCGACCGCGCGGTTCGCCGCGACCGCGGCGTAGGCCGCCGTCATCTCCACGAGCGTCGCCTCCCCCGCGCCGAGCGAGACGGAGGGCACGTTCGGCATTTCCGACCGCAGCCCGAGCCGCCGCGCCACGTCCAGCACCCGTTCCCGCCCCGTGGACTGGTAGAGCTGGACGGCAACCGTGTTGACGGACTGCGCGAAGGCCTGCCGCACCGTCATCTGCCCCGCGAAGCGCCCGTTGGAGTTGCCCGGCTCCCACTCCCCGATCCGCACGGGCCGGTCGATCACGATGGAGTCCGGGGTGGCCCCGCCCTCCAGCGTCGCGGCGTAGGTGAACAGCTTGAACAGCGATCCCGGCTGCCGCCGCGCCTGGGTCGCCCGGTTGAACTGGCTCGTGGCGTAGTCGCGCCCGCCGACGAGCGCCAGGACGGCGCCGTCATGCGTCATCGCGACGAGCGCGGCCTGCCCGGCATTCGCCCGCGTCGCCTCCCGGTCCATCATCGTGCCGAGAATCCGCTCCGCGAGTTCCTGCAACGCCGGGTCGAGGGTTGTCCGCACCTGGACATCGACGGGCAGGGGCCCGATCAGCCGCCGCGCCTCCGCCTCCGACCAATCGGCGAACCAGCCGCGCCCCAGGACCATCTCCGGCGGCGCCCGCAGGGTCGGCGGCGCGGCGCGCGCGGTCGCTACAACCTCCGGCGTCGCCCGTCCCGTCTCCTGCATCACTGACAGCACGAGGTTGGACCGCTGCCGCGCCCCGTCCGGGTTCCGGTTGGGCGCGAGAGTGGAGGGCGCCCGCACCAGCCCCGCGAGCATCGCCGACTCCGCCACCGTCAGCTCAGACGCTCCCTTGCCGAAGTAGCGCCGCGCCGCCGCGTCCGCCCCCCAGGCCCCCGCCCCGAAATACGCCGCGTTGAGGTAGCGCGAGAGGATCTCGTCCTTCGACAGCCGCGCCTCCAGCCACAGGGCGATCATCGCCTCCTGCAACTTGCGGGTGACGCTGCGGTCCTGCGACAGGTGCTCCAGCCGCGCGAGCTGCTGGGTGATGGTGCTCGCCCCCTCCCGCCCCGTGCCGGTGACGTTGCGCAGCATCGCCCGGGCGATGCCGCGGAGGTCCACCCCGCCGTGCTCGTAGAAGCGCCGGTCCTCGATGGCGACGACGGCGTCGCGCAGGGTTGCGGGGATGGCGTTCGCCGCGATCGCCTCGCCGCGCAGCGCGCCGCGGGTGGCGAAGCCCTCGCCGTCCCGCCCCTCCAGCACCATCGACGCCGCCACCGTGTCCGGCCGCATCCCCCCATCCACCGGGATGCGGATGAGAACGGAGAGAAGGTGCGCCATCACCCCGGCCGCCAGCAGCGCGAGGACGAGCGCGACCCGCATCGGCCGGAACACCCAGCGAAACGCCCGCCCGATCCTCCCGGGCCAGGGCGAGGGCGGTCGCGGGGGACGCACCCGGACCTCCTCGGACGGCGTCAGCCGCACCATCGCGGCGCGCACCGCCCGCCGTGCCCACCCCGCCCGGGCGGTCGGCGGCCGGGCCGTCGCGTCCGTGCGGTCAGCGGACAGGGTCAATCCACCCCCCGGCGCCGGCGGTGCGGGCGGGGGCGGCGGGCACCGCGGCGGTCGCACCCGGCACCGCTCCGAGAGGGGATGCGGCCGGGAGGGGCGCTCCCGCCCCGGCATCGGCGCCCGGCGGGCGCGGCGCCACCCGCGTCGCCTGGGAGGGCCGATGCGGCCGGGAGGCGATCCGGCGCGGCGCCACGATCGCGCCCGGGATGGACAGGATGCCGCCGATGACCGCCGCGGGGTGGAGGGAGAACCCCCGCCCGCGCCGTCCCGCCTCCGCCGGCCCGGGAAGGGCCGCGAGGGCGGCGATGGCCGCGACCATCCAGATGGGGCGCGGGGAGGGGGGCCGGGTCACGGTCTCGGGCTTCCAGGATCGGTCGCCCGGGTAAACCGAAGCGGGGGCGGCGGGTTGCGCCGGCGGTCGCCCGCGTCAGGCTATCCTCAGGTTTCGTCGCCCATGATCACGTCGCGGGACGCGAGACCAAGGCTCGGCGCCCGGAGGATCGGCTCCTCCGGCAGAAGGTCGGCCGCGCGGCGGCTCGTCCCGTCGGGGAACAGGATCAGGACGTCGTCTTCGTCCTCCCCCTCCCAGGCCCGCCGCAGCACCGCGGTGACGAGCCCGAGCCAGGGACTGCCCGCGAGTTCGTGCGACACGGAGGCGACGAGCGACCCGCGGTCGTCGTGCAGCCGCAGGACGTGGCGCACCCAGATGACCTCGCCGAGCGAGGCGGCCTCCGCCTCCGGCTCCCGCGTCAGCATCCGCATCAGCTCCCGCACGCGGCCATCCGTCCGCGCGAGGCGTATGAGGCGCCAGGGGTCACCGGCGCCGCCATGGGCGGAGATGCGGGGAAGGCCCGGCTGCATCGGCCTATCGGCGGACGGTCGCGGGCGCCGTGCCGGCACCCGGAGGGGCGAAGACCGGATGGCCGGGCCGGACGGGGCGGGGTGGACGGATCGCGTCGGTCATGGGGGGATGTCCGTGCAGGGCTTTTCGGGTCGGTCCGGGCATGGAGCCTCGGGTCGCGCCGGCATGACGCCTATGCGATTTCGGCGCCCGGGGAGGGTTCGCCCGGCATCGTATTCTTGTCCTGACGTTTTCCCGGTCGCCGCCCGCGCCGATGGCCGATCCGTCAGTGCAGGATGATGCGGACCGCTGCCGTGTACATGACGACGATGAGGGTCGCCGCGAGGACGAAGCGCCCGGAGCGGGTACCTTCGGGTGATCCATTCCACCCCGGGCCGCCACCCCCCTCATCCGCCTGGTCTTCCAACATCGGCCTCTCTCCGCCCGTCGCGTCCACCCGGTGCCCATCGCATGCCTCACGAAAACGCGATATGGGTTTTTGGTCGATGAAGGCGGGCGGCGCCCGTATCCCGGCCCCGGCCCCGGCCCCGGCCGGCCGGCGGAGGTGGCCGGCGGAGGTGGATCGACGACGACGTCCGTCGCCGCCCCGTGCGTTCCCGTCGCGGCCGAAGCCCGTCGCATCGGCACGCGGGGCATCGCGCACGGGCGACGCGAGGCGGGGGCGAGAAAGACCCGTCCGGCCGCGCCGGGGGACGCCCCGGACCGGTCTCAACGCCTCTCGTAGAGGAGCCTCGCGCGGATCGTGCCGGGCAGCGCGCGGAGGGCGGCGAGGACGGTGCCGGCATCCGCCAGCCCCTCCGCGTCCACCACCACGTAGCCGATGGCCGGGTCGGTCTGGAGATACTGCCCCGCGATGTTCGCGCCGAACCGGGTGAAGACCTCGTTGATCGCCACGAGCGTGCCGGGGTGGTTGGCGTGGACGTGCAGGAACCGCGCGCCGCGCGGCCGTGCCGGCAGGATGGCCTCCGGGAAGTTGACCGCCCCGAGGGTCGCGCCGCTGTCGGAGTAGTCCACGAGTTTCCGGGACGTCTCCTCCCCGATGCGGGACTGCGCCTCCAGCGTCGAGCCGCCGATGTGCGGGGTGAGGATGACGTTCCGCAGGCCTTGCAGCGGGGTGGTGAAGCGGTCGTCCTTGCTCTCCGGCTCCTCCGGGAACACGTCCACCGCGGCGCCGTGGAGGTGCCCGGACTCCATCGCCCCCCGCAGGGCCCCGAGGTCCACGACCCGGCCGCGGGAGTTGTTGATGAGGACGGCGCCGCGCCGCATCAGCGCGATCTCGTCCCGGCCGATCAGGTTCACGGTGCTCACCGTCTCCGGCACGTGGAGGGTGACGATGTCCGACCCCTCCAGCAGCGCGCGGAGCGAGGGCGCCGACGACGCGTTGCCATGCGGCAGTTTCGGGATGGTGTCGAAATAGGCCACCCGCATCCCGAAGGCCTCCGCCAGCACGGAGACCTGGGCGCCGATGTTGCCGTAGCCGACGATGCCGAGGGTCTTGCCCCGGACTTCCCGCGAATCCGTCGCGGACTTGTCCCAGACCCCGATGTGGGCGGCGTTGGACCGCCCGGGGATGCCCCGCAGCAGCATCACGATCTCGCCCATCACGAGTTCCGCGACGGAGCGCGTGTTGGAGAAGGGCGCGTTGAACACCGGGATGCCCCGGGTGCGGGCGGCGGCGAGGTTCACCTGGTCCGTGCCGATGCAGAAGCAGCCGATCGCCATGAGGCGGTCGGCCGCGTCCATCACCCGCTCCGTGACCTGCGTGCGGGACCGGATGCCGAGCATGTGGACGCCCCGCACCGCCTCGATGAGCGCCGCCTCGTCCAGCGCCTTCGGCCGCCGTTCGATCGACCGGTAGCCCGCCGCGTTGAGGGTGGCGACCGCGCTGTCCGACACGCCTTCCAGCAGCAGGACGCGGATGCGGTCCTTCGGGAGGGAGAGGTCGGATCGGGTCGCGAGGTTCGTATCGGGCATGGTGGGACCGGGTTACCGCCGCCGGGGCCGCCGGCACAACAGCGGCGACGGCAGGGCGGCCCCACCCGGCGCTGCTACCCCAGGTTGGCCCGCAGCCCCGCCGCGATCTCCTCCGCCGAGGCCCCGGGGCGGAAGATGGCCCGCAGCGTCCCGTCCCGGCCCATGAGGTAGGTGAAGGCCGAGTGGTCCATGAGGTACTCGCTCGCGCCGGGCGGCGTGACCCGGGCGTAGTAGACGCGGTAGGCGCGGGCCGCGGCGGCGACCTGTTCCGGCGTGCCGGTCAGCCCGGTGATGGCGGGGTGGAACAGGGCGACGTAGTCGCGCAGCTTCGCCGGCGTGTCGCGCCCCGGGTCCACCGAGACGAAGAGCGGCCGCACCTCCGCCGCCCGCGGCCCCAGCTGGTCGAGCGCCGCGGCGACGGTCTGGAGTTCCGTGGGGCAGACGTCGGGGCAGAAGGTGAAGCCGAAGAACACGAGCATCAGCCGCCCGCGGTAGGTGGCGTCCGTCACGGCACGCCCGTCATGGTCCGTCAGGGTGAACGGCCCGCCGAGGGAGGTTCCCCCCGGCAGCACCACCCCCCCCGCGGTCGGCGGCACGGCCCCGAAGAGGCGGGCGAAGGACTGCCCGACCGGCTCCCCCGGCACGGAGCGCCACCACGCCGCCCCCCAGGCGAGCCCGGCGAGGAGGACGAGGACCAGCGCGACGACGCGGAGGGTGCGGATCATGGGCGGGCGTATACCCCCGGCGGGTGGGGGAGGGGAGGGACCTGCCGCCGGGAGCGGCCCGCTTCCCCGCGCTTCCCGCGTGCCCTCGCCCGCCCCCCACGCGGGTCGGGTCTGCGGAGCGGGCGCTGGACCTCCGGCGGCCGGGTCCCGATCTCCTTGCCGTCGCCCGCCGGTCACGGCGCGAGCCGGCGCAACGCGGCCCCATCCCCCGCGTTCCGATATCCTGGCCAGGATGCTGAGGAGCCACCGATGCCCACCGCCCCGAACGCCCGCAACGTCGCCCTCGCGACCCTCTCGGACATCGCGAACGACAACCTCCGCGAATGCGCGCGGCAGGAGGCGGCGGCCCGGGTTCTGCTCGCGGCGCGCCGGGCGGCCGACCTGCTGGACGGCGGCGCCGACGGCGAGGTGGAGGCGATCGCCGCCGACTGGGATCCGCGGGCGGTGACGGCGCGGGAATTCGCCGAGGTCCTCCGCCCCCGCGACCTCGACCGGCTGGTGCTGGCCGCGCCGCGCTGGGCCCGGGAACGGCTGCGCGCGCTCCGCGCCGCTTGAAACCGCGCCGCCTCGCGCTGGCCGCGGGGTCCGCAACAACGCGTGAGGGGCGCCGGGCTTGCGGCGCCCCGCCGATTCGGGGCCTATGCCCGGCATGGCCCATGCCGCCGTCATCCTCGCCGCCGGGCTCGGCACCCGCATGCGCTCGCGCCTGCCGAAGGCGCTGCACCCGCTCGCGGGCCGCCCGATGCTGGCCCACCTGGTCGCATCCTGCGAGGCGGTGTTCGACCGGATCGTCGTCGTGGTCGGGCCGGACATGCCGGCGCTGGAGGCCGCGGCCCGTCCCCACGCCGCGGTGGTGCAGGGCGAGCGGCTGGGCACTGGCCATGCCGCGCTCTGCGCTGCGCCCGCACTGGATGGCTTCGAGGGTGACGTGGCCGTCCTCTACGCCGACAATCCGCTGATCGAGGCCGCGACGATGGAGCGCCTGCTGGTGGCTCGCGCGGGCGCCGACATGGCCCTGCTGGCGATGCGCCCGGGCGATCCCGGGCGCTACGGCCGTGTCCTTCCCCACCCCGATGGCGGCATCTCCCGCGTGGTCGAATGGAAGGACGCGACGGAGGCCGAGCGGGCGGAGGGCCTCTGCAACGTCGGCGTCGTCTGCGCCCGGTCGGCGGACCTGTTCCGCTGGCTGCGCGCGGTGGCCCCGAGCCCCGCCACCGGCGAATACTACCTGACCGAGGCCGTGGCCGCCGCCCGCGCCGAGAACCGCCGCGCCGTGGCCGTCGAAGCGCCGGAGGCCGAGTGCCGCGGCATCAACGCCCGCGCCGAACTGGCCGAGGCCGAGGCCGCCATCCAGGCGCGGCTGCGGGCGCGGGCGATGGAGGGCGGGGCGACCCTCGTCGCCCCGGGGAGCGTGACCTTCGCCCACGACACCGCCCTCGGCCAGGACGTGACGATCGGCCCGAACGTCGTCTTCGCCCCCGGCGTGACGGTGGAGGACGAGGTGGAGATCCGCTCCTTCTCCCACCTCGAAGGCTGCACCGTCCGCCGCGGCGCGGTGGTCGGGCCCTTCGCGCGCCTCCGCCCCGGGACGGTGGTGGGGGAGGGGGCGCATGTCGGCAACTTCGTGGAACTGAAGGCCACCGTGCTGGGGGAGGGAGCGAAGGCCAACCACCTCGCCTACCTCGGCGACGCGGAGATTGGGGCGCGGACGAACGTCGGCGCCGGCACCATCACCTGCAACTACGACGGCTTCGCGAAGCACCGCACCCGGATCGGGGAAGGCGTCTTCGTCGGCTCAAACGCCACGCTCGTGGCTCCGGTGACCCTGGGAGACGGCGCTTTCGTCGCCGCAGGCTCCACGGTGACGGCGGACGTGGAGCCCGACGCGATGGCCTTCGGCCGGGCGCGGCAGGACGTGAAGCCGGGACGCGCGGCGGCGTTCCGGGCATCGAAAGGACGACGCTGATGTGCGGGATCGTGGGCGTCGTCGGGCGCGAGGAGGCGGCCCCCCGCCTGCTGGAGGCGCTGCGCCGCCTGGAATACCGCGGCTACGATTCCGCGGGCATCGCGACGCTCGTGAACGGCTACGTCGAGCGCCGCCGCGCCGAGGGGAAGCTCTCCAACCTCGCCCGTGAACTGGACTTCGATCCGCTCCCCGGCACGACCGGCATCGGGCACACCCGGTGGGCCACCCACGGCGCCCCCACCACCCGCAACGCCCATCCCCACGGCACGTCCCGCGTGGCGGTGGTGCACAACGGCATCATCGAGAACCACGCGGAGCTGCGGGAGGAGCTGGAGGCCACCGGCGTCGCGTTCGAGACGGAGACGGACACCGAGACCTTCGCCCGCCTCGTGGACGCGAACCTCGCGGCCGGCATGGGGCCGGAGGACGCGTTCTCCGGCGCCCTGAAGCGCGTCCACGGCGCCTTCGCCATCGCGGCGGTGTTCGCCGGCCACCCCCGGACGCTGCTGGCGGCGCGGCAAGGCGCCCCGCTCGCCATCGGCTACGGGGAGGGCGAGATGTTCGTCGGCTCCGACGCCCTCGCCCTCGCCCCGCTGACCCGCCGCATCGCCCATCTCGACGAGGGCGACTGGGCGGTCCTCGACGGCGAATCCGCCCGGGTCTTCGACGCCACGGGCGCCGCCGTCACGCGCGCCGTGCGGGTCACCGCCATTTCCGGCGCCGCCATCGGCAAGGGCAACTACCGCCACTTCATGGAGAAGGAACTCCATGAGCACCCCGCGGTGATCGGCGACACCCTCACGCAATACGTGGATCCCGCCACCCGCGCGGTGGCCCGGCCCGCCCTGCCGTTCGACCCCGCGACCCTGCCGCGCCTCTGGCTCTCCGGCTGCGGCTCCGCCTTCCTCGTCTGCCTCGTCGCCCGCTACTGGTTCGAGACCCTCGCCCGCCTTCCCTGCGACGCCGACGTGGCGAGCGAACTCCGCTACCGCGACCCGCCGCTGGACGAGGGGGGCGCCGCCCTCTTCGTGTCGCAGTCCGGGGAGACGGCCGACAACCTTGCGGCCATGAAGATGCTGCGCGCCGGCGGCCAGTCCCTCGTCTCCGTCGTCAACGTTCCCGAAAGCTCCATGGCCCGCGAGAGCGACGCCACGCTGATGACGGTGGCCGGCCCGGAGATCTCGGTGGCCTCCACCAAGGCCTTCACCGCGCAGCTTTCGGTCATGGCTTGCCTCGCCCTCAACTTCGCCCGGGCCCGCGGGGCCATGTCGGCAGAGGAGGAGACCCGTCTCACCGGCGCCCTCCTCGAAGTCCCCGAGCACGCCGCCCGCCTCCTCGACGACGCCCGGGAGATCGAGGCGGTCGCCGCCGAGGTCGCCGGGGCCCGCGACGTGCTGTTCCTCGGCCGCGGCTCGCTCTTCCCCATCGCGATGGAGGGCGCGCTGAAGCTGAAGGAAATCTCCTACATCCACGCGGAGGGCTACGCGGCGGGAGAGATGAAGCACGGCCCCATCGCCCTGATCGACAGCGCCGTCCCCGTGATCGCCCTCTGCCCCTCCGGCCCCCTCTTCGAGAAGACCGTGAGCAACCTGCAGGAGGCCGCGGCCCGCGGCGGCCGCGTCATCGCGTTCACCGATGCGGCGGGCGCCCCCGCCCTGCGCCGCTTCGCCCACCGCGTGGTGGCGCTGCCGACGGTGGACCCCTTCGTCGCGCCGATCCTGCACGCCATCCCCGTGCAGATGCTCGCCTACCACGTGGCGGTGCTGAAGGGCACGGACGTGGACCAGCCGCGCAACCTGGCAAAGGCCGTGACGGTGGAGTGAGCGACGCTGTCCCGGCGGCACCCTACTCCGCCCGGATGTTCCCCGCCCGCACCACCGCCGCGAACCGCTCGGACTCGGTGGTGAGGAAGCGCTGGAACCCCTCCCCCGTCAGGTCCGCCCCCGCCGCGCCGAGCGCCGCGTAGCGGGCCAGCACCGGCGGCTCCTGCCCGACCGCCGTGCACTCCCGCGCCAGCCGTGCGACGATCGCCGGGTCGGTCCGCGCGTGCGCGAAGAGCCCCTGCCACACGACCATCTCGGCCGAGGCGAAGGCCGGGTTCGCCGGCATCGACGGCACGCCCGGCACCGCCGGGTCGGGCTCCCGCGACGACACCCCGAGGATCCTGATCCGACCGTCCCGCCAGAAGGGGATGAGCGACGGCGTCGGCAGGATCGCGAGATCGATGCGCAACGCCGCGAGGTCCGACAGGATCTGCGGCCCGAGGCGGTAGGGAACGTGCTCCAGCGGCAGCCCCGTCCCCTGCCTCATCATCTCCCCCAGAACGTGAAGCGACGTGCCGATGCCGGAGGTGGCGTAAGTGATCGGCTCCCGCCGCCCCCGCCCCCAGGCGAGGAAGGCGTCGAGGTCGGCCGCCGGCAGGTCCGGGCGCGTCGCCAGCGCCAGCGGCTGCGTCGCCAGCAGCGCCACCGGCGCGAAGTCCGTCAGCGCGTAGCGGGCGGTGGTGGGCGAGACGAGCGGCGCCACCATCACGTTGCTCTCGACGCCGAGCATGATGGTGTAGCCGTCGGGCGCCGCGCGGAGGAAGCGGTCCGTCCCGATCACCCCGCCGGCGCCCGTGACGTTCTCCACGACCACGTTCTGGCCGAGGCGCGCCGAGAGTGACCCGGCGACGACCCGCGCGACCCCGTCCACGTTCCCCCCGGACCCGTAGGGCACGATCATCGTGATCGGTCGGACGGGCCACGCCCCCTGCGCCCGCGCGGCGTACGGAATCGACGGTGCGGCGAGGACGGCGGCGAGGAGACTGCGGCGGCGGGTTGTCATGGCGTTGTGTCCGGGTCGGTTCGCCCCGGGGTCAGGCAAGCGGCGGGCCATCGCCGTCGCGGACGAGGTGTGGCCGCCCCACCCACACGAGGGTGACGAGGCGCACCGCCCACCCCACGCCGATCCCCGGCCGCCGCGCCACCGGCCCCGCCGCGGCGTGCAAGGCGGCGCCGCACGAGCCGTCGCCGGAGGGTGACAGCGCCAAGGCGCCGAGGGGACTGAGGACGGTGGCGGCGACGCGGGTCATGCGGATGCCGGAACGGACCCCGCGGAAAAGGGTTGCCCGCCGGTCACGCCCCCGATAACCCTCCCGGCGGGCCACGCCCCCCCACCGGGGCGCACATGCTTCTGGAAGGGAGCTTCCGCCGATGTCGGCACATGCCGCGAAGCCGGACGAGCGTCCGGCGAACCCTTGCTTCTCCTCGGGCCCCTGCGCCAAGCGCCCCGGCTGGTCCCTCGCGGCGCTGGAGGGCGCGTTCCTCGGCCGCTCCCACCGCGCCAAGGGCCCGAAGGCCGCGCTGGCCGAGGTCATCGAGCGTTCCCGCGCGATCCTCGGGATGCCGAAGGACTGGCGCCTCGGCATCGTCCCCGCGTCCGACACCGGCGCCGTCGAGATGGCGCTCTGGTCCCTCCTCGGCCCGCGCGGCGTGGACGTGCTGGCGTGGGAGTCCTTCTCGAAGGAATGGGCGACCGACGTGACGAAGGAGCTGCGCCTGGACGACGTGCGGGTGCTGGAGGCCGGCTACGGCGCCCTCCCGGACCTCGCCGCTGCCGACCCCGCGCGCGACGCAGTGTTCGTCTGGAACGGCACCACCTCCGGCGTCCGCCTCCCGCACGCCGACTGGATCGCCGCCGACCGCGCCGGCCTGTCCATCTGCGACGCCACGAGCGCCGCCTTCGCCATGCGACTCCCCTGGGACCGCTTGGACGTGGTGACCTGGTCCTGGCAGAAGGTGCTGGGCGGCGAGGCCGCGCACGGGATGCTGGCGCTGTCCCCCCGCGCCGTCGAACGCCTCGAATCCTTCAAGCCCGACCGCCCGCTGCCGAAGATCTTCCGCCTGACGAAGGGCGGCAAGCTGATCGAGGGCATCTTCGCGGGCGAGACGATCAACACCCCCTCCATGCTCTGCGTCGAGGACGCGCTGGACGGCCTGCGCTGGGCCGAGTCCGTCGGCGGCCTGGACGGGCTGGTCGCCCGCTCGGAGGCCAACCTCGCCGCCGTCGCGGAATGGGTGGACGGCAGCGACTGGGCCGCCTTCCTGGCGGACGACCCGGCCACCCGCTCCCCCACCTCCATCTGCCTCAGGATCACCGCCCCCTGGTTCCTCGCGCTCGACGGCGCGGGACAGGCGGACGCGGCCAAGGCCCTCGCCGCCGCGCTGGAGAAGGAGGGCGTCGCCCTCGACATCGGCGCGTATCGCGACGCCCCGCCGGGTCTGCGCATCTGGGGTGGCGCCACCGTCGAGACCTCCGACATCCACGCGGTGCTGCCGTGGCTGGATTGGGCTTTCGCGGGCGTGGCGTCGCGCTACGCGAAGGAGGCGGCGTGATGGACGGGACGGTGCTGCCGACGCGCCCGCCGCGCGTACTCGTCGCCGACAAGATGTCCTCCGCCGCCGTCCAGGTCTTCCGCGACCGCGGCCTGGACGTGGAGGTCCGGCCGGGGCTCACCCCCGCGGAACAGCGCGCCATCATCGGCGAGTTCGACGGCCTCGCCATCCGCTCCACCACGAAGGTGACGCGGGAGATGCTCGACGCCGCCCCGCGGCTGCGCGTCGTCGGCCGCGCGGGCATCGGCGTGGACAACGTGGACGTCGCCTCCGCCACCGCCCGCGGCGTGGTCGTGATGAACACCCCCTTCGGCAACGCCATCACCACGGCCGAGCACGCCATCGCCATGATGTTCGCCCTCGCCCGCCAGATCCCGGAGGCCAGCACGTCCACCAAGGCCGGGAAGTGGGAGAAGAACCGCTTCATGGGCGTGGAGCTGACGGGCAAGACCCTCGGCGTGGTCGGCTGCGGCAACATCGGCTCCATCGTCGCGGAGCGCGGCATCGGCCTGCGGATGCGCGTGATCGCCTACGACCCGTTCCTGTCGGAGAAGCGCGCCCGCGACCTCGGCGTCGAGAAGGCCGAACTCGACGACGTGCTGTCGCGCGCCGACTTCGTGACGATCCACGTGCCCTACACGGAGAACACGAAGGACATCCTCTCCCGTGACGCCATCTTCCGCATGAAGACGGGCGCCCGCCTCATCAACTGCGCCCGCGGCGGATTGGTGGACGAGGCGGCGCTGCACGAGGCGCTGACCACCGGCCACCTCGCCGGCGCCGCGCTCGACGTGTTCGAGACGGTGCCCGCGACGGCCTCGCCGCTCTTCGCGCTGGAGAACGTCGTCTGCACCCCCCTCCTCGGCGCCGCCACCGCCGAGGCGCAGGAGAAGGTGGCGCTCCAGGTGGCCGACCAGATGGCCGACTTCCTGCTCTCCGGCGCCGTCGCCAACGCCGTCAACATGCCTTCCGTCACGGCGGAGGAGGCCCCCCGCCTCAAGCCCTACATGGCCCTCGCGGGGCACCTCGGCGCCATGGCCGGCCAGCTCACCGCGGCGCGGCTCCCGGGCGAGTGCGGCGAGGTCCGCGCCATCCGCATCGAGTACGAGGGCGCCGCCGCCGACATCAACCGGCGCCCCGTCACCGCCGCCGCGCTGGCCGGCGTGCTGGCGCCCCTCATGGGCTCGGTGAACATGGTCAACGCCCCGGTCATCGCGCGCGAGCGCGGCATCGAGGTCGCGGAAACCGTCCGCGAACGCGAGGGTGACCACGCCACCCTCCTCCGCGTCGAGGTCGAGACCGCCGGGATGACCCGCGGCCTGACCGGAACCCTCGTCAACGACCGTCCCCGCCTGGTGAAGGTGAAAGGCATCCCCGTGGACGCCGAGTTCGCCCCCCACATGCTCTACGTCACGAACGAGGACCGCCCCGGCTTCATCGGCCGCTTCGGCACGGTGCTGGCCGAAGCCGGCGTCAACATCGCGACCTTCCACCTCGGCCGCTCCGCCGCGGGCGGCGAGGCGCTGTGCCTCGTCGCGGTGGACGGCCCGCTGCCGGACGGCGTGATGACATCCGTGCGGGCGATCCCGTTGGTGCGGCAGGCGACCCCCCTGGCGTTCTAACCCCTCAGCGCCCCGCCGCGCCCGCCAGCGCCGACAGTGCAACGAACGCGGCCGCCTCGTCCCATCGGGTAAGACGGATGCGTTCGACCGGTTCGCGACGCCGCGCCGCGACGATCGCGACGAACAGCGCCGTCAGCCCGTACATCGCGGAGAGCGTCAGCCCGGCCCCGAAGGCACGGGAGAACACGTACCAGACCGCGATCGCCGAGGCGCCGACGACGAAGCGCGCGACCGCCGTCGCCGAGGCCGGATCCAACCGCAAGGGCCGCGACGTCATGCCGCGCGGCGAAGCGTGCCCCGGACAAGCCGCGCCTCCGCCTCCTCCGCGTCGAGGACCGGCGCCAGCACCTCCGCGAGCCACGCGATCGTCGTGGCCTCGGCGCGCAGCAGCGGCAGCCGCGGGTGGGGTGCGCAGAGGTTCAGCATCCCCAGCGCCGCCTTCACCGGCACGGGGTTGGTTTCCAGGAACAGCGCGGCGTCGAGCGGCGCCAGCACGTCGCGGATCGCCGCGGCGCGGTCCGCGTCGCCCGCATCCCACGCGGCGTGCAGCGCGGCGCAGAGCGCGGGCACGAGGTTCGCGGTGACGGAGATGAGCCCCGCGCCGCCCATCGCCCGGTGCGCCAGCGCCGACCCATCCTCCCCCGACAGCTGCGCGAAGCCCGGCCCGCAGAGCCGCGCCAGCCGCGTCGGCCGGGACAGGTCGCCCGTGGCGTCCTTCAGCGCGGCGATCGTCCCGTCCTCCGCCAGCCCCGCGATCGTGGCGTCCGCGAAGGCGACGCCGGCCCGCGACGGCACGTCGTAGAGGATGATCGGCAGCCCACCGGCCGCCGCCACCGCCCGGACATGCGCCCGCAGCCCGGCCTGCGACGGCTTTACGTAGGGCGGCGCCGAGACGAGCAGCCCCGAGGCCCCGACCTGTCGCGCCGCGGCGCCGAGCGCCGCCGCCGCCTCCGTGCAGGGCGCGCCGACGCCGGCGAAGACCGGCAGGCCGCCCGCCGCCTCCACCGCCGTCGCGACCACGCGGGCGTGTTCCGTGGCGGACAGCGCCGGCGCCTCGCCCGTGCTGCCGCAGGCGACGATCCCCGACACCCCGCGCGATGCCGCCCGCGCGACGAGCCGCGACAGCGCCGGCCCGTCCACCACCGCGGGGTCCCCCGCGAGGAACGGCGTGACGACGGCCGGCATCACCCCGCCGAGGGCGGGTCCGCGCATCAGCGGACCCCCGCCGCGCGACGGCACACGAGGGTCGCGCCCTCCGCGTTGCCGCGCAGCCGCACCCGCTCGAACCCGTAGGCGCGGAGCGAGGCGACGAGCGACCGCGCCAGGGCCGCCGACGCCGTGCCGACGAGCCCGACGGCAAGCCGCCCGCCTTCCGTCAGCGCCCGCCGGGCGCAGCGCGCCACCGCGTCGCCCGCCTCCGCCGAGGCGACGGCGGGGGCCAGCACCACCTCCGCCGGTTCCGGATGCGCCGGCGGCGCGACGTGGGCCGCCCCGCCGCGGCAGCCGCGATGGGCGGCGGCGAGCAGCGCCGCGGACCCGGCGCGCCCGAGCACGAGGACGCGGTCCGCCGGACCGGCCCCGACCGCGTCGAGCAGGATGTCAGAACGATTCGCCGTGACGGCCATGGGCATCGATGGTCTCCGCCGCCGTCATGCGCCCACCCCCGGTAAAGGCGCGATGCGATCCCCCGGCCCCGCATAAATCCAGCGTAAACCGGGCGAGGGTGTAACCCTTCCGGTCCCCCGGCATTCCCCCCCGAGATGGCCGATCGGCCGCGCGGGCGAGGACCGGATGACCACCACCCCCTTCGAGACCGACATCCCAAACCGCCTGGACCGACTCCCGTGGTCGCGCTGGCACACCCTCGTCGTCGTCGCCCTCGGCGTCACCTGGATCCTCGACGGGCTGGAGGTGACGATCGTCGGCTCGCTCTCCGGCGCCATCCGCGATTCGCTGCGCCTGACGGAGACGCAGGTCGGCCTCACCGCCTCCGCCTACCTCCTCGGCGCCGTCGGCGGCGCGCTGTTCTTCGGCTGGCTGACGGACCGGCTGGGCCGCAAGCGCCTCTTCACCATCACCGTGCTGGTCTACCTCATCGCCGTCATCGCCACCGCCTTCGCGCCGAACGTCTGGGTCTTCGCCCTCTGCCGCTTCTTCACCGGCGCCGGCATCGGCGGCGAGTACGCGGCCGTGAACTCCACCATCCAGGAACTCATCCCCGCGCGCTGGCGCGGCACGGTGGACCTCTGCGTCAACGGCACCTTCTGGGCCGGCGCCGCGATGGGGGCCGTGGCCTCCATCGTCCTCCTGAACCCGGAGGTGGTCGACCCCGGCCTCGGCTGGCGGCTGGCCTTCGGGATCGGCGGCGCCCTCTCCCTCGTCATCCTCCTCATGCGCCAGTTCCTGACGGAGAGCCCGCGCTGGCTCATGACCCACGGCCGCGGCGAGGAGGCGGAGCGCATCGTCCGCGGCATCGAGGCCCGCGTGGCAGCCGAGCGCGGCCCCCTGCCGCCGATCACCGGCAAGCCCATCCGCCTCACCGCCCGCACCCACACCTCGCTCGGGGAGGTCGCGACGACCCTGTTCCGCACCTACCCCCGCCGCGCGATCCTCGCCCTCGTCCTCATGTCCACCCAAGCCTTCGCCTACAACGCCATCTTCTTCACCTACGCCCTCGTGCTGACGAAGTTCTACGGTATCCGGAACGAGAACATCGGGTGGTTCATGCTGCCCTTCGCCATCGGCAACCTCATGGGGCCGCTTCTCCTCGGCCGCCTGTTCGATACGGTCGGCCGCCGCCCGATGATCACGCTGACCTACGCGGTCGCCGGAATCCTCATGGCGTTCACCGGCTGGGCCTTCGCCGCCGGCCTCCTCTCCGCGTGGCAGCAGACCGCGGCCTGGACGGTGATCTTCTTCTTCGCCTCCGCCGCCGCCTCCGCCGCCTACCTCACGGTCGGCGAATCCTTCCCCCTGGAGATGCGGGCCATGGGCATCGCCCTGTTCTACGCCATCGGCACGGGCGTCGGGGGCGTCATCGGCCCCGTGCTGTTCGGCTGGCTCATCGAGGGCGGGAACCGCGCCGACATCGCCTGGGGATACGCCCTCGGCGCCGCGCTGATGATCGCCGCCGCCGCCACCGAATGGAAGCTGGGCTTCGCCGCGGAGGGCCGGTCGCTGGAGGAGATCGCCGCGCCCCTCTCGCTCCACCGGGAATCGCCGGCCGCCTGAACCGGCCGCCCGGTCGCGAGGTCCGCCGCGACGCGGGCGATCACCGCCTCCCACGCCTGTCCCCGGGCCCGCCGGTGGAGCCGCATCGACGGATACCAGGGCGAATCGCTCCGGCCCAGCATCCAGCGCCAGTCCGGCAGGTCCGGCAGCAGCAGGTGCACTGGCCGCCCGAGGGTCGCCGCGAGGTGCGCGACGGAGGTGTCCACGGAGACGAGGACGTCGAGGCCCGCGAGGATGGCGACGGTGTCGCGGAAGTCCTCGATCCGCGGTCGCGCGATCCGCGGCTCACTGACCAGGAAGGCGGCATCCGCGTCGCGGACCTCCGTCTGGACGAGCGTGGCGGTCAGCCCCGCGCCGAGCAGCGGCGTGAACGCTGCGAGCGGCACCGAACGATGCCGGTCCGCGACGTGGTCCGGGTTGCCGGAGCACACGATTCCCAGCCGCAGCGGCCCCCCCGGGTTCCCCGCGGCGGGCGATGCCCACGCCGCGGGACGCCACGCGGGCGGGATCGTGTCCGCGCGGGTCCCGAAGGCGAGGGGCAGCGACATGAGCGGGCATTGCAGGTCGTGCGGCGGCACGGGATCGCCGAGGGCGATCACCTCCACCCCCGGAAGGTCGCGCAGCAGCGGCAGCAGCGCCCGCTGCACCTCCAGCACCACCCGCGCGCCCGCCGCCACCGCGAGCGGCCCGTAGCGCACCATCTGAATCGTGTCGCCGAGCCCCTGCTCGGCGTGCAGCAGCAGCGTGCGTCCCGCCAGCGGCTCGCCGGCCCAGGTGGGTGCCCCGGGGTGGCGGAGCCCCGGACGGTTCGGCCGGCGCCACCGCGCCTCGTAGGCCGGAAGGCCCCCGGCGTAGTCGCCGAGCGCGAGGCGCGACAGCGCCTCGTTCCACTCCGCGTCCGCGAAGCCGGGGTCGCGCCGCCGCGCCTCGGCGAAGGCCGCGATGGCCTCCTCGTACCGCCCCATGCCGCGCAGGGCGTTCCCCCGGTTGTAGGGCAGGTTGGCGTTCCCGCCATGCGTTTCCGCGGCCCGGTCGAGGCACCCCAGCGCCTCCTCGAACCGCCCCAGCTCGGTCAGCGCGACGGCCCGCGCGTTCCACGCCTCCCCATCCGCCGGCGCCTGGAAGGTCGCCGCGACCTCCTCGTGCCGCCCCATGCGGTTGAGGATGATCGCCCGATTCCGGTCCCTCCCGTCGCCGAGCGCCGCATCGCAGGACGTCAGCGCCTCCTCGTTCCGCCCGAGGTCGGAGAGGCACGCCGCCCGGGTCGACAGGACTGTCGCATCGCCCGGGCGGCGCGTCAGCGCGCGATCCAGGCTCGCCAGCGCCTCGGCCGGACGATGCAGCCGCCGCAGCACGATCCCCTGAAGGATGAGGGCGGGCGGATGGTCCGGCGTCAGCGCGAGCGCCGTGAGCACGTCCGCCAGCGCCTCCGCGTCCCGGTTCAGGTCGGACAGCGTCATCGCGCGGTTGAGCAGCCCGGCCGCACAGGTCGGCGTGCGGACCAGGGCTGCGTCGAAGCAGCGCAGCGCGTCCGGGAGCAGACCTCCGTCGCGGAAGGCGCTGCCGCGTGCGGTATGCAACGGCGCGGCGTCCACACCCGCCGCGAGGAGGGCGTCCGCCGCTTCCACCGCATCGGCGGCCCGCCCGAGGCCACGGAGGGCGTTGACCCGGCCGATCCGCGCCTCCGTCAGCGCGGGCTCGACGACCACCGCACGGTCGAAGGCCGCGAGCGCGGCGTCGGCACGGCCGTTCTCCAGCGAGGCGTTGCCGAGGTTGTTCCACGCCGACCCGCTGTCCGGCCGCTGCGCCACCGCGCGGCGCAGCAACGGCACCGCCGCCGCCGCATCGCCCGACTGGGCGCGAAGCAGGCCGAGCAGATGAAGGGCGTCGAAGTCCCGGGAGTCGCGCCGGAGCAGGTCGCGGTAGGTCGGCTCCGCCGCCGCGAGGTCACCGGCCTTGTGCCGTTCGAGGGCGGCCGCGAGGCGGGCGCCGCGTTTCTCGGATCGCATGGCCGCCAGCGTGCCGGCCGCCGGTTAACGCCTCCCTTACGGTGGCGCGGCGCCTATCCCCGCTCGCGTCCCGCCCGGTTGAACTCCTGCCCGGCCCGCTGCCCCGCCTCCTCCACCCGGCGCAGCCGCGGCAGGTTGGACAAGCGGTCCAGCGTGTCCGGCCGACCGATGCCCGCGAGCGCCGTGGAGGCCCGGGCGCGGTCGTTCCGCGACAGCGCCTCACCCGCGGTGGTGAGGGCGGGGATGACGAGTTCCGGCGAGGCGCGGTCGGGGATGCCGATGGCCTCCCGCATCTGCCGCCGCCCGATCTGGAGGACGGGCTGCAGCAGCGAATCGCGTGCGGTCTGCCAGAACGGGTCCACCTCCGCGGCGTAGGTCATCCGCTCCAGGTCGAGGACAACCCCCACCGCCCGCAACGGGTCGCCCGCGAGCAGGTCGGTGCGCCCGAGGGTGAAGGGCGCGTTGGCCATCGTGGCGTCGCGGTAGCTCGACGGGCCGATGGTGGCGAGCACGGGCGAGTTGGTCCCCGTGGACCCGACCGTGCCCGGCGCGGGCCCGCCGGTCGGCCCGAGGAGGGGCCCCGCCGACGGGCTCCCCACCGGCCCGCCGGCACAGGCCGCGAGGACGCCGATGACGGGAAGGAGGGCGAGCGGACGAAGGGTCATGCCCCGTCAACGCGCGACGGCCGAAAGGGCTTCCGGTCACGCCCATCCGGGCCATGTCCCGGCGGTGGCGGGGGGACGGATGATGGCACGCACGGTGGTGGTCGGCGCGACGGGCGGCATCGGCGGCGCGATCGCCCGCCGGGTGCGCGCGCGGGGCGGCGATCCGTTCCTCATCGCCCGTGACCCCGCCCGCCTCGCCGCGCTCGCCGCCGACCTCGGCGCCCCCTTCGCCGTCGCCGACGTGCTCGACGCCGCCGCCCTCCGCGCCGCCATCGCCGAGGCCGGGGAGATCGAGGGGCTCGCCTACGCGGTCGGCTCCATCCTCCTCAAGCCGCTGATCCGGATCACGGAGGTCGACATGGTGGACACCTTCCGGCTCAGCGCCGTCGGCGCCGTCACGGCGATCGCGGCGGCGGCGCCGGCCCTCGCCGCCTCCGGCCGCGGGTCGGTTGTCCTGTTCTCCTCCGTCGCCGCACGCCACGGCTTCGGGATGCATGCCGCCATCGGCGCGGCGAAGGCGGCGGTCGAGGGCCTGACCGTGTCCCTTGCCGCCGAACTCGCCCCGAAGGTCCGGGTGAACTGCGTCGCCCCCTCGCTCACCCGCACGCGGATCGCGGAGCCCATGACCCGCTCCCCCGCGATGGCCGAGGGGATCGCGAGGGCCCACCCCATCCCCCGCCTCGGCGAGCCCGACGACGTCGCCGCGATGGCCGACTTCCTCCTCTCCGACGCCTCGGGCTGGATCACCGGGCAGGTGATGGCCGTGGACGGCGGCCGGTCCGCCATTCCCGGCAAGGGATGAGCGGCGCCCTCCGGATCGTCCTCGGCGACCAGCTCACCCCGGACGTCGCCGCCCTCCGCGGCCTCGACCCCGCGCGGGACACGGTGCTGCTGGCGGAGGTGATGGCGGAATGCACCTACGTCCGCCACCACAAGCAGAAGATCGCCCTCGTCCTTTCCGCCATGCGCCACTTCGCCGCGGCGCTGGAGGAGGCGGGCGTGCGGGTCCGCCACGTCCGCCTCGATGACCCCGACAACACCGGCACCCTGGCGGGCGAGGTCGCCCGCGCCGTCCACGACCTGTCGCCGGACCGCGTCGTCGCCACCCGCCCCGGCGAGTGGCGCGTGCTGGAGGACATGGCGACCTGGGAAGCGGCGGTCGGCGTCCCCGTGGATCTGCTGGAGGATGACCGCTTCCTCTGTCCCGTCGGCTGGTTCCGCGAATGGGCCGGCGCGCGCCGGTCCATCCGCATGGAGACCTTCTACCGCGCCATGCGCACCCGCTACGGCGTGCTGCTGGAGGCGGACGGCACCCCCACCGGCGGCGCCTGGAACTACGACCGCGAGAACCGCGCGCCCTTCAGGGGCCGCCCCCTGACCCCGCCCCGCGCCATCTTCCCGCCGGACGCCACCACGCGCGAGGTGATGGCCCTGGTGGAGCGCACCTTCCCCGACCATTTCGGCACCCTCGACGCCTTCGCCTGGCCCGTGACGGCGGAGGAGGCGCGGCTGGCGCTGACCGACTTCGTCGTCGCCCGCCTTCCCGGCTTCGGCGCGCATCAGGACCTCATGGCGGGGGAGGAACCGTTCCTGTTCCACGCCATGGTCTCCACCTCGCTCAACATCGGATTGCTGACGCCATTAGAAGTGGTCCGGGCCGCCGAGGCCGCCTACGCCGCCGGACGCGTCCCGCTCGCGGCGGCGGAGGGCTTCATCCGCCAGATCCTCGGCTGGCGCGAATACGTCCGCGGCGTCTACTGGCTGCGGATGCCCGGCTACGCGGTGGAGAACGCGCTCGCCGCGGACCGCCCGCTGCCGTGGTTCTACTGGTCCGGCGAGACGCGGATGAACTGCGTCGCCAACGTCGTCGCGCAGACCCGCGACCATGCCTACGCCCACCATATCCAGCGCCTCATGGTCACCGGCAACCTCGCGCTTATCGCGGGCTTCGCGCCCCCCGACGTGAACGACTGGTACATGGTGGTCTTCGCGGACGCCTACGAATGGGTGGAACTGCCGAACGTCCAGGGCATGGCGATCCACGCCGATGGCGGCCTCATGGCCACGAAGCCCTACGCGGCGAGCGGCGCCTACATCAACCGCATGAGCGACTACTGCCGCCGCTGCCACTACGACGTGCGCGACGCGACGGGGGAACGCGGCTGCCCCTTCAACGCCCTCTACTGGGACTTCGTCGCCCGCCACCGCGACCGCTTCGCGGCGAACCACCGGATGGCGCCGATCGTGCGGGGCCTGGACCGGATGGGGCCCGCCCGTCTCGCCGCGATCCGCGCGCGCGCTGCCGTGCTGCGCGACGCCATGTCGCCGTCCCCCGGTCCCGCGACGGTCTGACGCGGCCATCGACGCGCCGGACGGGCCGGTCCGCCCGCCCTTGCCCCGGCCCGCCCTTGCCGCGCCTCGCCCCCGGTGGCACCACCCGCGCCCGTGCCCCCCTCGGACTCCCCCTCGGATCGCGGCGACGCGCCGAACCCGGCGCTGCTGCCCGCCGGCCTGTCGGACCTGCTGCCGCCCGAGGCGTCGCGGGAGGCCGCGCTCGTCGAGGCGATGATGGCGGTCTTCGCCGGGCACGGGTACGACCGCGTGAAGCCGCCCCTGCTGGAGTTCGAGGAAGGCCTTCTGGCCGGTTCCGGCGCCGCCGTGGCGGACCAGACCTTCCGCCTGATGGACCCCGTGTCCCGGCGCATGATGGGATTGCGCGCCGACACCACCCCCCAGGTCGCCCGCATCGCCGCGACGCGCCTCGCCAACGCGCCCCGCCCGCTGCGCCTCTCCTACGCCGGGCAGGTGCTGCGGGTCCGCGGCTCGGCGCTGGCCCCGGCGCGCCAGATCCCCCAGGCCGGCGTCGAGCTCATCGGCGTGGATTCGCCCGAGGCAGACGCCGAGGTCGCCGCCGTGGCCGTGGAGGCCCTCGCCGCCGTCGGCATCGCCGACGTCGCCCTCGACATCACGCTGCCGCAGATGTCGCCCGCCCTCCTCGACGCCGCCGGCCTCTCCGGCGATGCCCGGGCCCGCCTCGCCCGCGCCCTGGACCGCAAGGACGCCGGCTCCGTCGCGCGCATGACGGAGCAGGCCGGGCCGCCCGCGGTGTTCCTCACCGACCTCCTCGCCGCCGCCGGCCCGGCCGACGGCGCGCTGGACGCCCTGCGCGGCGCCGCCCTGCCCGACACGGCCCGCGCCATCGCCGACAACGCCGCGGCCGTCATCGCCGCCATCCGCCGCCGCGCCCCCGCCCTGCGGATCACGCTGGACCCCGTGGAGTTCCGTGGCCTGCGCTACCACGTCGGCGTGGCCTTCACCCTCTACGGCCCGGCACGGACGGGGGAGCTGGCGCGGGGCGGCCGCTACCGGAGCGGCGAGGAGCCCGCGACGGGCATGACCCTCTATCCCGACGCGGCCCTTCGCGCCGCGCCCGCCGCCGCGGCGCCGCGCCGCGTCTTCCTCGCACCGGAGGCGGACGCGCGCGCCGCCGCGTCCCTCCGCGCCGCGGGCGACGTCACCGTCGCCGCCCTCTCCCCCGCCGATACCGCGCGGGGCCTCCTCTGCACGCACGAACTGCGCGGCGGCGTCGCCGTGCCCCTGGAAGGTTAGGCGCATGGCCAACGTCGCGGTGATCGGCGCCCAGTGGGGCGACGAGGGCAAGGGCAAGGTGGTGGACTGGCTCGCGTCCCGCGCCGACGTGGTGGTGCGCTTCCAGGGCGGCCACAACGCCGGCCACACGCTCGTCGTCGGCAACCAGACCTACAAGCTGTCGCTCCTTC
Organism: Roseomonas sp.; assembly: GCA_964263755.1. Taxonomy (GTDB): domain Bacteria; phylum Pseudomonadota; class Alphaproteobacteria; order Acetobacterales; family Acetobacteraceae; genus Roseomonas. The sequence goes on from CAXVWQ010000201.1 coordinate 29,264, forward strand.
CCTCGGGCGTCGTGCGCGGCAAGCTGGGCGTGATCGGCAACGGCGTGGTGCTCGACCCGCGGGCGCTGCTGGACGAGATTTCCCGGGTTGGCGCCCAGGGCCTGGAGGTCGGGCCGCACAACCTGCGGATCGCGGAGAACGTGCCGCTGATCCTGCCGCTGCACCCCGCCCTGGACCGCGCGCGGGAGAAGGCCCGCGGCGCCAACGCCATCGGCACCACCGGCCGCGGCATCGGCCCGGCCTACGAGGACAAGGTGGCGCGGCGGGCGATCCGCCTCTGCGATCTCGCGGAGCCCGAGACGCTGTCGGCGAAGCTCGACGAACTCCTGCTGCACCACAACACGCTGCTGCGCGGCCTCGGCGCGGAGACCTTCGAGAAGGAGGCGCTGCTGCGCGACCTCCTCGACCTCGCGCCCACGCTGCTGCCCTTCGCCGAAGCCGTCTGGGAACGGCTGGATGCGGCGAAGCGGGAGGGGAAGCGCGTCCTCTTCGAAGGCGCGCAGGCCGTGATGCTCGACGTGGACCACGGCACCTACCCCTTCGTGACCTCCTCCAACACGGTGGCCGGCAACGCCGCCGCCGGCGCCGGCATCGGCCCCGACGCCATCGGCCGCGTCCTCGGCATCGCCAAGGCCTACACCACCCGCGTCGGCGCCGGACCCTTCCCGACGGAACTGTTCGACGCCACCGGCAAGCTCCTGGGCGAGCGCGGCCACGAATTCGGCACCGTCACCGGCCGCCCCCGCCGCTGCGGCTGGTTCGATGCCGTGCTGGTCCGCCAGGCGGTGAAGGTCGGCGGCGTCGGCGGCCTCGTGCTGACGAAGCTCGACGTGCTGGACGGCCTGCCCGAGCTGAAGGTCTGCACCGCCTACCGCATCGGCGGCGAGACGCTGCGCCGGATGCCCGCCGGCGCCGCCGCCCAGGCCGCCGCCGAGCCGGTCTACGAGACCATCCCCGGCTGGCCCGGCTCCACCCGCGGCGCCCGTTCCTGGGCCGACCTGCCCGCCGAGGCGGTGAAATACGTTCGCCGCATCGAGGAACTGGTGGAGGCCCCGGTCGCCCTCCTCTCCACCTCCCCGGAGCGGGACGACACCATCGTCGTCAGCGATCCCTTCGCCGGGTAAGGCGGCTCACACGGGGGTGACTGGCCGGCCGCCCGGCACGGCGGCATGGTGCGCCGCGCCCCACCCGGAGAACACCATGCTGCGTCGCGTCCTCCTCGCCCTCGCTCTCCTCTGGCCCGCACTTCCCGCGTCGGCGCAGCAGGATCCCTCCTTCAACCTCGTCAACCGCACCGGCGAGGTGATCAACGAGATCTACGTCTCCTCCGTCCAGGTGAACGCCTGGGGGAACGACCTGCTCGGCGCCAACGTCCTGCCCGCCGGCCAGTCCTTCGCCGTCCGCCTGCCGAACGGGCAGTGCCGCAACGACATCCGCGTGGTCTATGCCGGCGGCCGGGCGGAGGAGCGCCGCGACCTCGACACCTGCCCGCTGAGCGAGGTGGTCTTCGGCGGCCAGCAGGCCGGCCCCGCCCCCGGCGGCAAGGGCGCGCCCACCGCCGCCGCAACCCCCGGCGGCAACCCGTCCTTCAACCTCGTCAACCGCACGGCCAAGACCATCCAGGTTGTCCGCGCCTCGCTCGCCAGCGAGAGCAACTGGGGCGAGGACCGGCTCGGCACCGCCGTCATCCCGCCCGGCGGCAGCTTCGCCATCCGTCTGCCCCAGGGCGACTGCGTCTACGACGTGCGGATCGAGTACGCCGACAACTCCGCCGAGGAGCGCCGCCGCGTGAACCTCTGCGAGATCTCCACGATGACGTTCCCGTAGGCCCCGGCACGCGTCTTGCCTGCCCTGCCGGCGACAACGCCGGCAGGGACCCCCTCCAGATGACCATCGCATTCGGCCGCCGCGCCGCAATCGGGGCCGGCGTCGCCGCTCTCTCCGCCCCCCGCATCGCCGCCGCCCAGGCGCCGCACCGCGTGCGTCTGACGATGGACTGGGCGCTCCACGGCTCCTACGCCTTCGCCGTCGCCGGCGAGCGCACCGGCATCTTCCGCAAGCACAACGTGGAGATGGCGGTGAACCGCGGCTTCGGGTCCGGCCGCGTGCCGGTGGATGTCGCCGCCAACACCTACGACCTCGCCTTCGGCGACCTCACGCCGATCTTCCGCTTCATGGCGGAGAACCCGCAGCGCGAACTCCTCATCGTCTCCGTGCTGTTCGACCGCTCCCCCCTCTGCGTCACCGTCCGCGCGGACGGGCCGATCCGCGAGCCGAAGCAGCTGGAGGGCAAGACCCTCGCCGCCCCGGAGTTCGACGGCGGGCGCCAGATCTTCCCGGTGTTCGCCCACGCCACGGGCATCAACCAATCCACGATCAACTGGATGAACGTGTCCCCGGAACTGCGGGAACCGATGCTCGTGCAGCGCCGCGCCGACGGCATCACCGGCTTCATCACCTCCACCGGCCTGTCGCTCAAGGCGATCGGCATGGACTGGCCGCAGCAGCGCGTGATGTTCTACCGGGACTACGGGCTGGACTTCTACGGCTCCGGCCTCGTCACCACCCGGGCCTTCGCGCGCGACCGCCCGGACGCGCTCCGCGCCGCCGTCGCCGCGCTGACGGAGAGCATGGTGTTCGCCTACCGCAATCCCGCGGACGCCATCACCGCCCTCAAGGCGCGGGAGTCCCTCACGGACGTCGCCATCGAGACGGAGCGGCAGCAGGTCACGTTCCGCGAGCTGGTGGAGTCCGACAAGGTTCGCCGCAACGGCCTGTCCTTCACCGAGCCCGCGCGGATGCAGGCGCAGATCGACGCCATGGCGACCGCATTCAACCTGACCGCCACGAAGCCCACCCTCGCCCAGGCCTACACGGAGGAGTTCCTGCCGCCCGTCGCCGCCCGGATGCTCTGAACCCGCCTCAGCCGGCCTCCGCCAGGAGGCCGGCGAGGTCGAGGCGGTGGGTGACCATCGCGATCCCCCCCGCCTCGTCGCGCGGCCACGCCTCCCGGGGACGGTCCCGGTAGAGTTCCACCCCGTTCCCGTCGGGGTCCTGCAGGTAGAGCGCTTCCGAGACCCCGTGATCCGAGGCGCCATCAAGCTGGACGCCCGCCTCGATCAGGCGCCGCAGCACCCGCGCCAGCGACGGCCGGTCCGGATACAGCAGGGCGACGTGGAACAGCCCCGTCATCTCCGGCGCCGGGGGAGGCCCGCCGAGGCTGTCCCAGGTGTTGAGCGCGATGTGGTGGTGGTAGCCGCCCGCCGACAGGAACGCGGCCTGGGGCCGCTGGAAGGTCACCTCCAGCCCGATCACGTCGCGCCAGAAACCGAGCGCGCGTTCGAGGTCCGACACCTTCAGGTGGGTGTGCCCCACCCTCAGCCCGGCGGGGGCGACGTAGGTCGAGGGGGAGGGGAAGGGGGCTTCGGGCATCGCGGCACCTCGTCGTGAGGCACCGCAGATGGGTGGTCGCGTCCCCGCGATCCAATCCATGACCGGGATGGGGCGCATCCGCCCCGCGGATATGCGACGTTCCGCCCCGCAGGAGAGAACGCCCCCATGGCCCAGCACGACGGCACCCCCGGCTACGAGTCCCCCCGCGACGCCGACAAGGGCCGGGTCGAGGACGGCAAGGTTCAGTTCCCCGACTGGCGCGGGATGGCCGAACCGCCCTCCGCCCCGCCCCCCGCGCCGACGCCGCCGTCCCATCGGATCGGCATCGCCGTCGTCGCCCTCGGCCGCATCTCCCTCGAACAGGTGCTGCCCGCCTTCGGCGAATGCCTCCATGCCCGCCCGGTCGCGCTGGTGACGGGGGACGTGGCGAAGGGCCGCGTCGTCGCCCGGCAATACGGCATCCCGGAGGAGGCGGTCCTCGCCTACGGGGACACCGAACGGCTGCGCGACGTCCCCGGCACCCGCGCCGCCTACATCGGCCTGCCCAACGCGATGCACCGCGAATACACCGAACGTCTGGCGAAGGCTGGCCTGCACGTGCTGTGCGAGAAGCCCATGGCGAACACGCCGGAGGAGGCGGAGGCGATGGTCGCCGCCTGCGCCGCGGCGGGGGTCCGGCTGATGATCGCCTATCGCTGCCAGTACGAACCCTTCCACCTCGCGGCGCGCGCGATGGTCGAGTCCGGCGAACTCGGCCGCCTGCGTTTCGTGGAGGCGATCAACGTCCAGTCCGGCGGCGACGCCGACCAGTGGCGCTACTCCGGCCCCCTCGCCGGCGGCGGGGCCTTGCCGGACATCGGCCTCTACTGCCTCAACTCCACCCGCGTCCTCGTCGGCGAGGAGCCCGCGGTCGTCACCGCGCAATCCCACTCCCCGCCCGGTGATCCCCGCTGGGCGCAGGTGGAGGAGAGCA
>CAXVWQ010000202.1:0-3147 GCA_964263755.1 Roseomonas sp.
TAGCCCATGAACGGCGTGCCGGTGTGGCGGCGGATGATCGCGCCGGGGAAGGAGGCGGGGATGTAGGTCGCGCGGGACTTGCACTCCGCGGCGTACATCCGTTCGTTGTAGGAGCCGAAGAGGACGAGGGCGGGCTTCGACCTCACCATCTCGCGCACCGCGGCGTTGTCGGTCTTCTCCCCGGGCTTGCGTGCGACCGCGAAGGCGCAGGCGATGCCCATCTCGTTCTCCAGGAACTGCTGGAGGCCGCGGACGTAGGTCTCGGTCGCGACGACGGCGAAGGGGGCGGAAGCGAAGAAGTCCTGGGTGACGGAGCGCCAGAGATCCCACAACGGCTTCAGCGTCGTGTGCTTCTCGCGCTCGATGAAGGGTTCGGGGTCCACGCCGACGATCTCGCCGAGGGCGCGGAGAAAGTTCGTGGTCGCGAAGACGCCCATGGGGGCCTGGAGGTAGGGGACGCCGAGTTCTTCGCAGAGCTTGCGGCCGAACTCGCGGTAGAGGCAGACGTTCGCCTCGGCCTCGGCGAGGCGGGGGATGTCCTCGATGTGCGAGCCGAGCGGGAAGGCGAGGTTCACCTCGCAGCCGATACCCTCGACGAGGCGGCGGATCTCCGCGAGGTCGGACGGCATGTTGAAGGTGCCGTAGATCGGGCCGATGAGGTTGACCTTCGGCTTCGCGCCCTCGGCGCGTGGCTTGCGGGCTTTCGGCTTCTTCTTCGTGCCGAACTCGGACCAGAGCCAGTTGATGGCGCGGTCCGCGCACTGCCACTGGTCCTCGTCGATGGTGCGGGGGATGAAGCGCAGGAGGTTGCTGCCTTGCGGCGTCACGCCGCCACCGATCATCTCCGCGATGGAGCCGGTGACGACGACCGCCGGCAGCTCCGCATCGCCCGTGGCGTTGGCGCGGCGCATCGGGCCTTCGGTGCCGGTCTTGGACAGCGCATCCTCGTCCAGTCCCGTCACCACCACCGGCAGTTCGTGGGGCGGCAGCGCGTCGGTGTAGTGAAGGACGGCGGTGACCGGCAGGTTCTCGCAGCCGACGGGGCCGTCGATGATGGTGCGGAGGCCGCGCACCGCCGTGAACGCGTAGACCGCGCCCCAGTAGCCACCGGCCCTGTCGTGATCGAGGACGAGCATCAGCTTCCCGTCGCCTCCTCGGCCTTGGCACGGAGCGCGCGGGCGCGCGCCATGCGGTCGCGGAAGCCTGGCGGATCCTTCGGCGGGGTCTGCCAGCCGTAGCCGGCGCCGGTCTTCGTGCCGACGCCGTCGAAGAACGACACCATGCGGGAGAAGCGCTCCGCGCCGCGGGTTTGGGCGGCGACGATCGCGGCCATGGCGCCCGCGCCGGCGGGGCCGAAGAGGGGGCGGGCGGAGACCATGTTGGTGAAGTAGAGGGCGGGGATGCCGCTCTCCTTCGCCGCCTGGACGAGGGGCGTGGTGCCGATGGCGAGGTCGGGGCGCACGTCGCGCATCGCCGCCATGTCCTGCTCCAGCGAGGCGCGGTACTGGACGTGGGTGCCGCAGGCTTCGAGCCATTCGCGGTCGGGGTCCGACCATTCCGTGCGGGGGCAGGCGGTGCCGACGTAGGGGACCTCGGCGCCGGCCTCGATCAGCAGGCGGGCGACGAGGAGCTCGGAGCCTTCGTAGCCGGACACGGTGATGCGGGCGCTGATGGGCGCGGCGGCTAGGGCAGCGGCAAGGGCGGGGAGCGCGCGCCCCTTCGCGGTCTCGATCGCCGCCGTCGGAACGTTCGCGGCGCGGCCGATGGCGTCGAGCCACGCGGCGGTGCCGTCCACGCCGACCGGGCCGGAGCCGACGACGGGGCGGCCGGCGGCGCGGAACTCGCGGACGGAGGCGGTGTAGAAGGGGTGCAGGGCTGCGACGGCGACGCTGTCGAGCGCGCCGTAGAGGTCGCGCCATTCGCGCGCGGGCGTCTGCGGCGCGAGGGCAAGGCCCATGGGGGCGATGAGGGCGCCGAGGCCGGGCGGGTCGCCGGGGAAGAGTTCGCCGATCGGGGCAATGGTGGGGAGGCCGGGGATCTCGCCGCGGGGGCGGGCGACGGGACCGGATTCGGCCTCCAGGCGGGCGGTGCGGAGCATGGCACCGGCGAGGACGTCCTTCGCTTCCGCGTGGGTCGGGACGCCGAAGCCGGGGACGTCGATGCCGATGATGCGGACGCCGTCCACCGTCTTCGGCAACAGGTCCAGCGGCACGCCGGAGGCGGTGGGGACGCAGAGGTTGATGACGACGACGGCGTCCAGCTCCTCCGGCTTCGCGGTCGCGATGACGGCGTCGCGGATGTCCTCGAAGAGCTTGCCGGTGACGAGGGTCTCGGAGTTGAAGGGGACGTAGCCGACGGAGCGGCGGGCGCCGTAGAAATGCGACGTGAAGGTCAGGCCGTACACGCAGCAGGCGGAGCCCGAGAGGATGGTGGCCACGCGGCGCATGCGGAGGCCGACGCGGAGCGAGCCGAAGGCGGGGCACATGGATTGCGGCTGGTCGTGCGGGCCGCGCGGGTAGTCGGCCATCAGCCGGTCCATCTGCACGGACTTGCCGGCGGCACGCGCGGCGGCCTGCATCGTCTCCCGGCCGCCGTGGCAGCCGCCGTCCGATGCACTGGGCGGGAGGGCTTCCACCGTCAGGCGCCCTCGTAGACCACTTCGAGCGACGGCTTCACCACCGCCTCGGAGCCGCACATGTCCTCCATAGTCGCGGGGTTCAGCACGACGCCGCGGCCGACCGCCTCGCCCTTGAACAGGTTCAGCAGTGCGTCCTGCGACAGCGGCGTCGGGCGCAGCGGCGGGGCGTCGGCGACCTGCTGCGCCAGCTCCTGGAACACGCCCGCCCAGGGGCCGCCGGGGATGCCGACGATCTCGTAGTTCGCGGACTTGCGGCGGATGTCGTCGTCGGCGGGGATGGCCGCGAGGACGGGGATGCCGACCGCTTCGGCGAAGGCCTGTGCCTCGCCCGTGCCGTCATCCTTGTTGATGACGAGGCCCGCGACGCCGACGTTGCCGCCCATCTTGCGGAAGTAGTCCACCGCCGAGCAGACGTTGTTCGCGACGTAGAGCGACTGCAGGTCGTTCGAGCCGACGACGATGACCTTCTGGCACATGTCCCGCGCGATCGGCAGGCCGAAGCCGCCGCA
>CAXVWQ010000203.1:0-5862 GCA_964263755.1 Roseomonas sp.
GCGCTCGCGGCGCTGCGCGACCTGGGCATGCCCACCGACGCCACGGCCCGCGCCCGCTCCGCCGCCGAACGGGACCGCGCCGCGCGCGCCGGCGCCGCGATGGCGGGGATGATGGCGCTGCGTCCGGCGCTGCTGACGCGCACGACGCCCGACACGATCATCTGCCGTTGCGAGGGAACCACCCGCGCGGAGATCGAGCACGCGGCCGACCTCGGCGCGGCGGATCTGAATCAAATGAAGCACTTCACCCGCTGCGGCATGGGGCCGTGCCAGGCGCGGCTGTGCGGCGAGGCGTCGGCGGAGATCCTCGCGGCGCGTCGCGGCGTTCCCCGCGCGGCGGTGGGCTTCGCGACCGGCCGGTTGCCGCTGCGCCCCGTGCCGATGGAAGCTCTGCTCGGCGATTTCGACTATGCCGACATCCCCGTCCCCGCGCCGGCGCCGCCGTGACCGCGCCCTACGACTGCGTCGTGATCGGCGGCGGCGTCATGGGCTGCGCCACCGCCCTGTTCCTCGCGCGCGGCGGGATGCGGGTGGCGCTGCTGGAACGTGGCGCGATCTGCCGCGAGGCATCCGGCGCCAACGCCGGCACGCTGACGATGCAGATGACGCGCGCCGCCCTCATCCCCTACGCGTTGCGGGCGCATCGCATGTGGATGACGACGCGCGAGTGGCTCGACGGCGCCGACGTGCTGTCCACCGAGACGCCCGGCCTGTCGGTGGCCTTCACGGAACGCGAGGCGTGGATGCTGGAGGAACGCGCCCGCCTCCGCGGCGCCGCCGGGGCACCGATCGAGATCGTGTCGGCCGCCCGCGCGCGGGAGATCGAGCCCGGGGTGTCGGATCGCGTCATCCTCGCGGCCCACTGCCCCGTGGACGGGTTCGCTAGCGCCTACCTCACCGGCCGCGCCTTCCGGCCGGCGCTCGTCGCGGCGGGGGTGGACCTGCGGGAGAACGCGCCGGTCCGCGACATCACGCGCGACGGTGGCTTCGCCGTGCGGACGGGCGACGGGACGCTACGCGCGGCGCAGGTCGTGCTGGCGGGCGGCGTGTGGCTGGAGGAGATGTTCGGCTGGCTCGGTGCCCACATCCCGATCAAGGTGCTGATCAACCAGCTCGTCGTCACGGAACGCCTGCCGGCGGTGATGCGGACCGTGCTCGGCGTCGCCTCCGGATTGCTGTCGCTGAAGCAGTTCGCCAACGGCACGGTGCTGATCGGCGGCGGTTGGCAGGGCATCGGCGACCGGGTGCGCGGAGGACTGGCGGTGCGGCCGGAGAACCTGCTGGGCAACGTCCGCCTCGCCGCCTTCACCGTGCCGGCGCTGCGCGACGCGCGCGTCGTCCGCGCCTGGCTCGGGCTGGAGGCGGAGACGGCGGACGCCCTCCCCGTCCTCGGCCCCGTCCCCGGCGTGCCGGGGGCCTGGGCCATCGGGTCGGTGCATTCCGGCTACACCTCCGCGCCCTTCATGGGACGCCTGCTGGCCGACGCGATGCTTGGCCACGAACCGACGCTGCCGCTCTTTCCCCTCGACCGCCTGATGCCCCTGGAGGCCGCGTGATCCCCCCCGGCGACGACGCCTTCCACGGCATCTATCCCTCCACCGTCCTGCCGATGCGCGGGGGCGACTTCGCGCCGGACTGGGACGCCTACGCCGCGCACACCGCGCACTGCGTCCTGCGCGACGGGATGAGGGGCGTGCTGATCAACGGCCACGCGGGCGAGAACTTCGTCATCTCACGCGCGGAGAAGCGGCTCGCGGTGGAGGTCAGCGTGGCGACGGTCGGCGCCTCCCGGATCGTCGTCGCGGGCGTGAACGCCGAAGCCAGCCTCGACGCGGCGGCCGAGGCGCGGGAGGCGCGCGAGGCCGGGGCGGACGCCGTGATGGTCTTCCTCCCCAACGCCTTCGCGTTGGTCCACACGCGGGAGATGGCGCTGCTGCACCACCGCGCGGTCGCGGACGCGGTGCCGGGGATGCCGATCTTCCTGTTCCAGGCCCACCACGCCGCGGGGCGGATGGCCTTCGCGCCGGAGGTGCTGGACGCGTTGCTCGATGGGATCCCGAACGTCGTCGGCATCAAGGAGGGCGGGTGGGAGGTGGATTCCTACGATGCCCTGCGTCGTCGCGTGAAGGCGCGGCATCCCCGCGTGGCCGTGTGCGCCTCGGGCGACGAGCACCTGTTGGCCTGCTTCGTCCACGGGTCCGACGGCTCGCTCGTCTCCCTCGCCGACATCCTGCCGGATGCGGTGGTGGCGCTCGACGCCGCGGTGCGACGCGGCGACCTGTCCGCCGCGCGCGCCCTGCACGAACGCCTGGAACCGCTGGCCGAGGCGATCTACGGAGCGCCGCCCGGCGGGCGCGCCACCGCGCGGATCAAGTGGTGCCTCCGCGAGATGGGTGTCATCCCCGATGCCGCCGTCCGCCCGCCGCAGCCGCCGGTGGCGGGGGAGGAGGCGGCGATGCTGGCGGATGCGCTCAGATGCTCGCTGGCATGACCGCGCGCCGGCCGCCGAGGCGTCGTTCGAGCCACCACCCCAGCCATGCCAGCAATCCCGAGAGGATAAAGTAGAGGACGAGCGCCGTCCCGTAGGTGAGGATCGCGGAGAAGCCGCGCTGGGTCAGCATCTTCGCGGCGAAGGTGAGTTCCACGAAGCCGATCTGGGAGACGAGCGACGTCTCCTTCACCATGGACAGCACGTGGACGACGGAGGGCGGCAGCACCACCCGCCACGCCTGCGGCAGGATGACCAGCGACAGGGCGCGGAGCGGGGCGAGGTTCATCGTCAGCGCCGCTTCCCACTGCGTCGGGCGCACGGATTCCAACCCCGCGCGCAGGTTCTCCGCCGCCAGGGCCGACATGCGGATCGCGACGGCGACGACCGCCACGGACCACAGCGCGGGTTCCAGGCGGGTGAACTGGCCAGCGAAGAACACCAGCAGCAGGAGGACGAGGAAGGGGATGCGGCGGAACAGCTCCACCCAGGCCGTGGCGAGCCAGCGCAGCGGCGCGAAGGGCACCACCTGCGGCAGCCGCAGCACCGACAACATGAACCCGACGGCGTAGCCGATCGTGCAGCCCAGCACGGCCGCCAGCGCCGTGTTCCCCACGGCCTGCACGAGGAACAGCATGTTCCAGTAGGTGAAGAAGCGCGGCGCCTCGTTCGCGACGATCTGCCAGGCGGACATCAGAAGGCCCGCACCTTCACCCGGAACATCCAGCGTCCCAGGGCGTAGAGGATGGCGGACGCCACCACCGTCAGCCCGACGTAGATCACGGCGACAACAGAAAAGATCTCGATGGAGCGGAACGAGATGGCGTTGGCGTTCAGCGCGCGGCCCGTCAGTTCCTCCACGCCGAAGATGGCGGCCATGGAGGTGCCGAGGGTCATGATGATGTAGTGGTTCGACAGCGCCGGGTACAAAGCGCGCACCACGTGCGGCGCGATGACGTGCCACACCACCTGCGGGCGGGAGAAGCCCATCGTTTCCGCCGCGTCCAGTTCGGCACGCGGCACGCTCTCGAACCCCGCGCGCTCGATCTCCGTGAGATAGGCGCCGGCGTTCAGCGTCATGCCCAGCAGCACGGCGGTGACGGGGGAGAGGGTGACGCCGAACTCTGGCAGGGCGAAGAACAGGAAGAAGATCTGGACGAGCTGCGGCGTCCAGGTGAAGAACCGGACGTAGGCGATCACCGGCCAGCGCGCGGCCCGCGGGCCGTAAGCCAGGACGGACGCCCCGAACAGACCCATCACCAGCCCGCCGAGGAAGGCCGCGAGCGCGATGGCCAGCGCCACCGCCGCGCCGACGAGGAAGTCCGGGAGGTAGCCGAGGACCGCGCCGTATTGCAGCGTCACGCCGCCCTCAGAACATCGGGTTGGCCGGCACCTGGGTCCGCATCGGCTCCCCGAACCACTTCTGCCAGGTGGCGTTCACGAAGCCCGCCCGGTGCATCTCGAACAGCACGACGTTCAGCACGTCCCGCAGGCCGATGTTGCCCTTCTGCACGCCGATGCCGACCCAGGTGGACAGCAGCACCTCGTCCAGCACCTTCCACGGCGTGCCCTGGAAGTTCCGCAGCGGGACGACGATGCTCTCGAACACGTCCACCATCGCGTCGGCGCGGCCCTGGGCGAGGGCGCGGAAGGTGTCGGGGTAGTTGTCCAGCAGCGTCACCGTCGCGCGCGGGGCGTTGGCCGCGATCCAAGGGATGCCGACGGTGCCGCGCACCTGCACCAGCCGCACCGCGGGGTCGTTCAGGTCGGCCGGCGCGTTGATCGGCTTCGCGGTGCCGGCGGACTTCGTCAGCACCACCATGGACTGGGTGTGCAGCGGCTGGGTGTAGTCGATCACGAGCGCCCGCTCCACCGTGCGGGTGATGGCGCCGAGAACCATGTCGATGCGGTCGGACTGGAGGAAGGGGATGCGGTCGGGGGAGCCGACCTGCACGATCTCCAGTTCCGTCCCCATGCGGCGGGCGATCTCGCGAGCGATGTCGGCGTCGAAGCCGTCGATCTGGTTGCGCTCGTTGAAGGTGCCGAAGGGCGGGAGCGTCGGGTTGATCCCGGCGCGCAGCCGCTTGGCCGAGACGATGGCGTCGAGCGGGCGGGCGAGGGCACCCGTGGCCGGCAGGGTGGCGAGGCCGGCGGCGAGGCGGGCGAGGTGGCGTCGGTTCATGCGGGGAGTGAGGCATGGCGAGGGCGTCGCCGCAAGCGTCGCGCCCACCCTGGACGGCGACGCCCGCCGGACCGTAGCGTCCGGCCGATGATCGTCGCTCCACCGCTCGCGTCCGGTCGCCTGGAATGACGGGATCGCCATGCACCTCGCGGTGATCGGCAACGGCATCGTCGGCACGATGTGCGCGGCGTGGCTGCAGCGCGATGGGCACCGGGTTACCTTCGTGGACCCGCTCGGCCCCGCCGAGGCGACGTCCTTCGGCAACGCGGGCTCGCTCTCGCCCTCCGCATGCCTGCCCGTGGGGATGCCCGGCATGTGGCGCCGCGCGCCGCGCTGGCTGTTGGATCCGCTCGGGCCGCTGACGGTGCGGCCGGGCTACGCGCCGCTCGTCGTGCCGTGGCTCGCGCGCTTCCTCCGCGCCTCCGATCCCGGGCGCGTCGTGGCCATCGCCGGGGCGCTGCGGAATCTCCTCGCCCCGATCTTCGAGTGCTACGAACCGGTCCTGCAACGCGCGGGCGCCACGGGCTTGGTGAACCGCGCCGGCTGCCTCTACGTCTATTCCGGCCCGGAGGCGGCCTCACGCTGGCGCTGGGGGATGGACCTCCGCCGCTCCCTCGGCGTCGAACTCCGCGACGTGGGGGAGGAGGAACTGGCCGACCTCGAACCCGATCTCCGCGGCCGGTTCCGCTTCGGGCTGCTCGCGCCGGAGAACGGCTCGGCGGCGGACCCGGCGGCGCTCGTCCGCACGATCCACGCCCGCTGCGTGGCCGACGGCGCGGGGGAACGCCGCGCCCGCGCCACCGGCTTCGCGCGGGCGGGCCGCCGCGTCACCGCCCTGCGCCTGGAGGGCGGCGCGGACCTGCCCTGTGATGGCGTCGTCCTCGCCGGCGGCGCGTGGTCCGCGAATCTCTCCCGCGCCCTCGGCGCCCGCGTGCCGCTGGAGAGCCAGCGCGGCTACCACGTCACCGTCGCGAGCAACAACCTCGCGCTCCGCCACACCGTCATGGCGGTGGAGCACAACCTCATGGTCAACCCGATGCGGATGGGGCTTCGCCTCGCGGGCACGGTGGAGTTCGCCGGGCTGCGCGCGCCGCCGGACATGCGCCGCGCCGACGCGCTGCTGGCGAACGGGCGGGCGATGTTCCCGCACCTCGACACGTCGTCCGTCACGACCTGGATGGGGCACCGGCCC
>CAXVWQ010000204.1:0-4526 GCA_964263755.1 Roseomonas sp.
GATCCACCACCGAACGCCATCGCCCATCCGGGCTGAATGCTCCTCGCATCCAGCCCCCGAATCACACCCCAACCCCCTCCATCAACACCTTAGATTCGCGCCAATAGGGCAAAGCCCTCTCTCCGGCCAACAGGCGCCACCCCCGAGAAGGTCAGGAGAAGCGCACGCCGGTATGAGCGCCGCGGTCCAGGCCCGTCAGAATCAGGGGCGGCGAAATCAAGCGCGGCGGAGCCAGAGGCGGGTGGTGCCGTCCCGCTCCTCCTGCCGCAGCACCGCATGGCCGTGTTCCGTCGCGGTGCGCGGCAGGTTGCGGCGGGGTTCGTCGCCGCGGGACAGCACCAGCAGCACCTCCCCCGGCGCCATGCGATCCAACGCGAGTCGCGTGCGGACGAAGGTCATCGGGCAAGTCTCGGAGGTGATGTCGAGCGTGCGGGCCACCGCCGGTTCGGCGCCGGCGGGGATCATTTCTTCCGTCATGCTTGTGTTGACCTGGTGCGCGGGACTATACGAGTGGCCAATCGGCCACACGGCAAGTCGAGCCGGGTCGCGGCCAGCGGAAGGGATTTGGCGATGAGCGAGACGACCACGGCGGAACCGGCCTCCGGCGTCCTGGGACTGACGGCGCAGATCGTGGCGGCGCACGTCTCCAACAACTCCGTGCCGCTGGCGGACCTCTCCGGCCTCATCGAGAACGTCCACCGCACCCTCGCCGGCCTCGGCCGCCCGGTGGAGGCGCCGGTCGCCGCCCGGCCGGAACCGGCGGTTCCGGTGAAGAAGAGCATCACGTCCGACTACCTCATCTGCCTCGAGGACGGGAAGAAGCTGAAGATGCTGAAGCGGCATCTCAAGACCGCCTACAACCTGTCCCCGGAACAGTATCGGGAGCGCTGGGGCCTGCCGCCCGACTACCCGATGGTCGCGCCGGCCTACGCACAGCATCGTTCCTCCCTCGCCAAGAAGATCGGCCTCGGCACGCGGCCGCGGACCCGGCGCGGGCGGCCGCCGAAGGACGCGGCGAAGGGCTGAACGGCGCCGGGCGCTTCCCGCCGCCGGTCCCCTCGATTTGACGGCGGCGGGGTCCTATCTGGCAGGCTTCGGCGCGGGGTTTCGTCGGCAGGGGTTTGTTGGCGGCGCGGCCGGGCCGGCGTAGGCTGGGGCGTGACGGCCCCCCCGGGAGGCCCCGCCGTGCCACCCACCGCCCCGTCAACCTCGGGGCGAAGCCCCCCGGAAACCGTCCCGGAGACCGATGGACCACCCGACGCAGCCCCTCGCCCCTCCCCCGGGCCAGCACCGCGCCGACCCCACCCGCATCGAGCGGCTCTGCGTCGAGCGCGGGCTGAAGATGACGGGGCAGCGCCGCCTCATCGCCCGCGTGCTGAGCGAGGCCGAGGACCACCCGGACGTCGAGGAGCTGTACCGGCGCGCCGTGGCGCTCGACGCCCGCGTCTCCATCGCCACCGTCTACCGTACGGTCCGGCTCCTGGAGGAGAAGGGAATCCTGGAGCGCCGCGACTTCGGCGGCGGCCGCTCCCGCTACGATCCCGCGGACCGCGGGCACCACCACCACCTCATCGACGTCGAGACCGGGACGGTCATCGAGTTCGAGGACGAGGAGCACGAACGGTTGGTGAAGGCGATCGCCGCGCGCTACGGGTTCTCCATCGTGCAGCACAAGCTCGAATTGTTCGGGAAGCGGCTGCCGGACCCGGCCGCCGACGGCCCCGCGGCGGCGAGGAAGCGGGGCGCGTCGCGGTCGTGAGCGCCGATGCGTGACGGCGGCACCGTGGGCATGACGCCCCCCTTCGCGGAGATCCGGGTCGGCAACCTCGGGGTCCGGCTGGCGGAGGGCGCGGCGGAGGTGGAGGCGTCCCAGGCGCTGCGCTGGGACGTGTTCTACCGGGAGATGGGGGCGCTGCCGGACGCGGCGACCGCGGCGAGCCACCGGGACGCCGATGCCTACGACCCCGTGGCCGACCACCTGCTGGTGCTGGACCATGACCGGGGCGAAGGCGCGGCGGCCGTGGTGGGAACCTACCGGCTGATCCGGCGCACGGCCGCGGACCGGGTGGGGGCCTTCTACTCCGCCTCCGAATACGACCTGGCGCCGATCCTGGCGCAGGACGGGGGGCTGCTGGAGCTGGGGCGGTCCTGCGTCCACGCGGACTACCGCACGAAGGGCACCCTGCAGCTGCTGTGGCAGGGCATCGCGGCCTACGTCTTCACGCACCGCATCGCCCTGATGTTCGGTTGCGCGTCGCTGCACGGGACGGACCCGGACGCACTGGCGGTGCCGCTCTCCTACCTCCGCGCCCACCACCTCGCCCCGCCGGAGCTGCGGGCGACGGCGCGGCCGGAGCTGTTCGTGCCGATGGACCGCCTTCCCGCCGGCTCCTACGACCCGAAGCGCGCCCTGGCCGGGCTGCCGCCCCTGGTGAAGGGCTACCTCCGCCTCGGCGGCTTCGTGGGGGATGGGGCGGTGGTGGACCGGCAGTTCAACACCACCGACGTGCTCATCATGGTGAAGACCGACCTCGTCACCGAGAAATACTACAAGCACTACGAACGCCGGCACGACGAACGGGGGCGCGCGGCGGCGGAGGAGTAGCGCCGCGTCGTCCGGCGTGCGGTGATGCGCGCCGCATCGGGGGCGCGGGCATCATGGCGAAGGCGGCGATCGTGACGGGCGGGGCGCGCGGCATCGGGCGCGGCTGCGCCCTCGCCCTGGCGCGCCGCGGCTACGACGTGGCGCTCGTGGACCTGCTGGTCCCGGAGATGGAACGCACCGCCGCCGAGATCGAGGCGCTCGGCCGGCGCGCCCTGCGCTTCGAGGCGGACGTGGCCGACTTCGCGCGGGCGCAGGAGGTGGCCGATGCCACCGCCGCGGCCTTCGGGCGGCTGGACGTGCTGGTGAACAACGCGGGGCGCGCGCAGCCCAAGGGCATCATGGAGATCGCGGAGGAGGAGTTCGACCGCACCATCGCGATCAACCTGAAGTCCTGCTTCAACTACGTCCGCGCGAGCGTGCCGCACATCCGGGCCACCGCGGCGGGGCGGCACGGGGGCGGGCGGATCGTGTCGATGTCCTCGCTCAACGCCCTGTCCGGCGGCGTCACCGCGGCCGTCAGCCGCTTCGCCTACGCCTCGGCCAAGGCCGGCATCCTCGGGATGACGCGGGCGCTCGCGAAGGAGCTGGGGCCGGAGATCCTCGTCAACGCGATCTGCCCCGGGCTCATCCAGACGGAACTGGCGAAGAACCACGTCATCGTCGAACGCGGCGCGGCGCTTGCCAGGGATGGCATCGCGGCCGGGCGCGTCGGGTCCGTGGAGGACGTGGCGGAGGTCGTCGCCTTCCTCGCGACCTCCGAGCCCTGCTTCGTGACGGGGCAGGAAATCATCGTGGACGGGTTCCAGTATCATGTCTGACGGGGCGATCACCCGCCGGGCCGCGGCGGCCCTGCCGGCGCTCGCGATGCCCGGTCCGGCCTTCGCGCAAGGCGCGTGGCCGACGCGCCCGATCCGGCTCGTCGTCGCCTTCGGGACGGGCGGCGGCACGGACGTCACCACCCGCCTCATCGCCCCGCGGCTGGCCGCGATCCTCGGCCAGCCGGTCTACGTCGAGAACCGCGCGGGCGGCGGCGGCACCGTCGGCGCGGACTACGTCGCGAAGCTGCCGCCGGACGGCACCACCTTCGTCCTCGCCACCCTCTCCTCCATCGGCATCGCGCCGGCACTGTATCCCCGCCTGCCCTACGACCCCGCGCGCGACCTCGTCGCCGTGGCGCCGACCGTCTACGTCCCCATCGGCCTCTCCGTCACCACCGCGGGGCTGGACGTGCGGGACGTGCCGGGCTTCGTCGCGGCGCTGCGGTCGCGCCCGATGTTCTACGGCTCCGCCGGCATCGGCACGACGGGCCACCTCGCCTCGGCCGAGTTCGTGCGGCGGGCCGGCGCGACCGCGGAGCACGTCCCCTTCCGCAACCCGGGGGAGGTCTACGCCGCCCTCGTCGCGGGCCAGGTGCAGTTCAACTCGGACATCCCGAGCATCATGCTGCCCTTCGTCCGCGACGGCCGCGCCCGGATGCTGCTCGTGGCGACGCCGCAACGCGTCCCGATCATGCCCGACGTGCCGACCGCGGAAGAGGTCGGCCTGTCCGGCTACCGCGCCTATTCCTGGTACGGCCTGTTCGGCCCCGCCGGCACGCCGCCGGAGGTGGTGACCCGCTTCGCCGCCGCCATCGAGGAGGCCCTGTCCGACCCCGCGATCCTCGCGCGCTTCGAGGACCTCGGCACCCCGGCGATGCGCGGCTACACGCCGGACCGCTTCGCCGCCCTCGTGCGGGAGGAGATCGGCGCCTGGGGACCGCTCGTCCGGGCTTCCGGCGCTCGGGTGGACTGACCCGATCGGGCCTTGTCCTGACGCCTCCCGGGGGTGGCGCCTGTGGGCCGGAGAAGGGCTTTGCCCTCCTCCGGACCTCCACCCACCAGGAGGCTGAGCCTCCTGGACCTGCATCCGTAAGAAGAGGGAC
>CAXVWQ010000205.1:0-3801 GCA_964263755.1 Roseomonas sp.
GAGGGGGTTGAGCCAGACGAGGCGGCGGCAGGAGCGGGCGAGGCGTTCCGCGGCCTCGGACAGCCCCTCGGCGCCGGAGCGGTCGAGGCCGTCGGTGACCAGCAACACGATGGCACCGCCGCCGAGGACCCTGCGCGACCAGAGCCGGTCGAAGGTGGCGAGGGTCTCGCCGATGCGGGTGCCGCCGGACCAGTCGGGAACAACCTTGGCCGCGGCCTGGAAGGCGACCTCGGGGTCGCGGTGCTTCAGGGCGCGGGTGACGTTCGTCAGGCGGGTGCCGAAGAGGAAGGCGTGGACCCGGTCGCGGTCGTTCGCCACGGCATGGAGGAAATGCAGCAGGATCGCGGCGTAGCGGGCCATGCTTCCGGAGACGTCGCAGAGGATGACGAGGGGCGGGGGGCGGGTGATCCGACGGCGGCGGGCGATGGCGGCGATCTCGCCGCCGAGGCGCATGGCGGCACGGGCGGTGGCGCGGAGGTCGGTCCTCGGGCCGGTGGGGTCGGGGCGGAAGCGGCGGGTGGGGCGGGCCGCCAACGGCAGGGCCAGGCGGCGGATGGCGCGCTTCGCCTCTGCCAGCTCCGCGGCGGACATCGCTTCGAAATCAAGGCGGTTGAGGCGTTCCCTGTCGGAGACCGTGAGGGCGGAATCCTCGCGGGGCGGGGTGTCCTCGGCGGGCGGGGGGGGCCGGGTGGCGCCGGGCAGGGCTTCGGCGGCACGGCGGGACGCGGGGGGCGGGGCTTCCGGCGGTGCGTCGGGGTCGTGCGGGGCGCGGGGGGCGTCGGGGTCACGCCAGAACAGGTCGAAGGCGGCGTCGAACGTCTCGAAATGGTCGCGTCGGTGGACCATCGCGGCGCGGAGGGCGGCGCGGAACTGGGTGCGCTCGGGGATCGCGACGTGGCGGAGGGCCTCGGCGGCCAGGAGGGTGTCGGCGGGACTGACGGGGAGGCCGGCGCGGCGGAGCATGCGGCCGAAGGCGAGGAGATTGTCGGCCAGGGCGCCCGCCGCGGGGCGGGCCGTGCCGCGGACCCCGGGGAGGACCTGCGTCGGCGGGATCAGGGGATGGCGGCGGCGGTCTCGCGCGCCTCCTCGACGCGGCGCGCGAGTTCGGCGCCGCGGAGCTTCGCGATGTCGTCCTGGTATTTCAGGAGGACGCCGAGGGTGGCCTCGGCGGTGGCGGGTTCGAGGGAGCGGGCGTCCAGCGCGTGCAGGGCGCGCGCCCAGTCCACCGATTCGGCGACGCCCGGCGGCTTGAACATCGCCTCCCCGGACCGCGTGGCCTGGACGAAGGCGACGACCTCCGCCGACAGGGCGGCCGGGACCTCCGGGGCGCGGAGCTGGAGGATGGCGCGTTCGCGGGCTGCGTCGGGGTAGTCCACCCAGTGGTAGAGGCAGCGGCGGCGGATGGCGTCGTGCACCTCCCGCGTTCGGTTGGAGGTGATGATCACGACGGGCGGGGTTTCGGCGTGGATCGTGCCGAGTTCGGGGATGGTGATCTGGAAGTCGCCCAGCACCTCCAGCAGGAAGGCCTCGAAGGGTTCGTCGGCGCGGTCGAGTTCATCGATCAGCAGCAGCGCCGGGCTGCCCTCGATGGCCTGGAGGAGGGGGCGGGCCTCGAGGAAGCGGCGGTCGTAGAGGCCGCGTTCGAGGGTCGCGCGGTCGGCGTCGCCGGCGGCCTCGGCCAACCGGATCGCCATCAGCTGGCGGGCGGCGTTCCACTCGTAGGCGGCGGCGCTGATGTCCATGCCGTCGTGGCACTGCAGGCGGACGAGGCGGCGGGGGAGGCGGGCGGCCAGGACCTTCGCGATCTCGGTCTTGCCCGTGCCTGGCTCGCCCTCCAGCAGCAGAGGGCGGCCCATGGCAAGGGCGAGGTGGACCGTCGTCGCCAGGGCGCGGTCGGCGACGTAGCCGCCTCCCGCGAGGAGCGCCTGGGTGGCGGCCACGTTCGCCGGGGCGTCGGCCGCGCGCGCCGGGGGAGCGGGGTCAGGCAAGGCCGAAGATGAGGAACAGGATCACGAGGAACGCGAAGCCTCCGAGCCAGAAGGCGTAGGGCAGGCCGAAGGGCTCGGCGATGTCCAGCCGGATGAAGAGGGTGACGACCGCGTAGCCCAGGACCACGAGGCCGCCGAAGACGACGAGGTCATCCGACGACGAACAGCAGCGCGAGGATGACGACCATCACCCCAGAGCCGATCCAGAAGGCGATCGGCAGGCCGAGCGGCTCCCGCGGGATGCGGTTCAGCAGGTGAGCGTAGCGGCCGCCGACGGGTTCGGCGCGCATCTGGGTCGCCGTCTGGGTCGCCGGCCCGGCGCGGCCGACGACCACCGCCTGGGGCTGGGTTGCCACCGGGACGGGCTCGGGCTCCGGGGCGGCGGGCGCGGCCGGGACGGCTGCCGGGGTGGCGACCTGGGCGGCGAAGCGGTCGAAGAACTGGTCGGCCATGGACTTGGCGGTGCTGTCCACGAGGCGGGCGCCGAGCTGGGCGATCTTGCCGCCGACCTGGGCCTTCACGTCGTAGGTGAGGAGGGTGACGTTCGGGCCCTCCTCGGCCAGCGCCACGTCGGCGCCGCCGCGGGCGAAGCCCATGGCGCCGCCCGAGCCCTCGCCGGAGATGGTGTAGCCCTCCGGGGCGCGGATGTTCGTCAGGTTGACCTTGCCGGCGAACTTCGCGGACATCGGGCCGATGCGGATGGAGACCTTCGCGGCGAAGGCGTCGGGGGCGGTGCGCTCCACCGATTCGCAGCCGGGGATCGCGGCCTTGAGGACCTCGGGGTCGTTCAGCGCGTCCCAGACCTTGGCGCGGGGGGCCTCGATGCGGCGGGAACCGGTCATGTCCATGGGGCGCGCGTCCTCGTCGTGTCGTCGGCGGAAGCCGGACCGGGTGGCCGTGGGGCGGAAACGGGCGGGTGGCGTTGCGGTTCCGTCCGCGGTTTACGGGCATGCGGCGCCGCCGGGAAGGGTGGGGGCGTGGCGTGGCGCGCCGTCCGCGCTAGAAGGCGCGCGACCTTGCCGGAGCGATCCATGCCCTACGTCATCGCCGACGACCTGCCCGACGCGCCCGCCGGGGTGCGGTTCCGGGCGCTGCTGGAGCGCCCTGGCATCCTGCGGCTGCCGGGGGCGCATACCGGGATCGCGGCGCTGCTGGCCAAGCGGGCGGGGTTCGAGGGGCTCTACATGTCCGGCGCGGCGATGTCCGCGACGATGGGGCTGCCGGATCTCGGGATGATCACGGTGGACGACGTGTGCTGGTACGTCCGGCAGGTCGCGCGGGCGGCGGGACTGCCGATGCTCGTGGACGGGGACACGGGCTACGGCGAGGCGCTGAACGTCATGCACATGGTGCGGGCATTCGAGGAGGCCGGGGCCGGGGCGGTGCATCTGGAGGACCAGCTGCTGCCGAAGAAGTGCGGGCACCTGAACGACAAGAAGCTGGCGGACGCGCGGGACATGGCGGCGAAGGTGGCGGCGGCCCGCCGCGCGCGGCGGCACCTGTACATCATCGCCCGCACCGACGCGGCGGCGAGCGAGGGGATGGACGGGGCGGTGGCGCGGGCGACGCTCTACCTCGAGGCGGGGGCGGACGCGATCTTCCCGGAAGCGCTGAACACGGCGGAGATGTTCCGGGAGTTCGCGCGGCGGATGCCCGGGGTTCCCCTCCTGGCGAACATGACCGAGTTCGGGCGGACGCCGTTCTTCACGGATGCGGAGTTCGAGGCCATGGGCTACGCCATGGTGATCTGGCCGGTCTCGGCCCTGCGGGTGGCGAACAAGGCGATGGAGGAGCTGTATTCCGCCATCAACGC
>CAXVWQ010000206.1:0-11170 GCA_964263755.1 Roseomonas sp.
CGGCAGAGTAGCGCCTCCGGCGCTCGCGGCCGGTGATGATTTCGACGCGCTCGACGGGCTTGGACATAGGCGCACGCCTAGGCGGAAACCTAGGCCCTCACGGTTGCGCCGCGTGTCCGGTCGAAATGGGGGGCGCTCCACCGCCCGCCACCGTCGCCGCGACGTGGCGCGAGCGCGCCCGGATGTGCGGGAAGTCGAGGTCGCCCTGGATGACGAGGGTGGGCACCGCGATCTCGCCGAGCCGCTCGTAGGCCGGCGCCCGGTTGAGGTTCGCTCCCACCGGCGGCGCGCGGAGCACGATTCCGATCATGTCGAGGAACAGGCGACGCGCTGCGCCCCCGACCCACCCCTCCGGCGCGAGCGGGCCGTCGAGCCAGAGCCTGGCCTTCGCCGCCGCCGCGCGATCGGGATCGCCCGACGCTTCGGCCTCCCCTGCCCAGACCACCGTCTCCGCGATCCCCGGTGGATGGTCCGGCGGGGGCGCACCCTCGACGCTCGGCGCGATCAGCACGAGGCCGCGGACGCGCGCGGGATGCCGTAGCGCCGCGTCGAGCGCGATCTTGCCCCCCATGGAGCAGCCGACGAGGACGGCGGGCGAGCCATCCGTCACGGTGTCCAGCACCGCCATCAGGTCCGCGACAGCGGAGTGGTCCTCCCGCTCGGCCCGCGTCTCGCCGAAGCCGCGCCGGTCGTAGGCGACGCCCCGGTGCGCCGCGCCGACGCGCGCCATCGGCCCGTGCCACTCACGGCGGTCGCCGGCGTTGCTGTGGAGGAAAACGACAGGCTGGCCCTCACCGACCGCCTGGGTGGCGAGGATCGCGCGGCCGGAGGCGACGTGACGGATCTCGGGCATGGCCCCACCGGAACCCGGCTTGTACGACGAGGCACAACCATGCCGGCCACGTCCAGTTCGGGACGATGCGGGGAGGGTTCCGGGCGCAGAACCTCAGCCAGAACGCCGAAGCTGTGCGCGATGGTGCGAAGCATGACCCACCCCGCTCAGGTTCTCACCACTGCGAAGAGGAGGCGGCCTTCAGCCGGTTGCGGGCGACTCCGTCGAGAGCGCCCAGCCGTTGCCGCGATACCAAGTGCCCGCGCCCAGGCAGTCATCGAGGCGGAAGGATTGCACCCGCATGCCCCTTCAGTTGACGACCGCGCGTCGCAGGTCCGCGAGGAACGCCGCGCCTCGCATCGTATGGCCGCGCCAGACGTCGTCGCGCGTCGGCTCCAGATCGACGTCGTCCTCCAGCAGGTGCCAGACGAGAACGGCGGGGCGGCGCTGCCGGAACTCCTCGCCGTTCACGTAGCGCAGCAGGGTGCGATAGGGGCCCATGGGGTGCACGGCCCAGGCCAGGCCGACCGGGCGACCAAGCGCCTCGGACAGGCATGGGGCGTAGCCGAAATCGGGCTGGAGGAAGCTGCTGCCGACCACCGTGACGTCCGGAAGGCCGGCCTCCTCCAGCAGGCCCGCGGCCGGGAGGACGCGGCGGCGTTCCACCACCTCGTAGCCGACGCGCCGCCGCTCCTCGTCCGACATCAGGAGGAGGAGGTCGCCGTAGTGCTGCATGGTTCGCGGCGGTCCCAGCCGCGCCCCGGGGCGGGGAGAGGGGGGCAACGCCGCCTGCCCGGCGATGAGCGCCGCCATCTCCGTCGCGGCGAGGTCGGCGCCCGCCGGCGTCCAGTGCGTGTCGCGCCGGAAGAACAGCCCCGGCGCGTCCGGCGCCGCGCGGTGCCGCGCGAAGGCGGCGGCCAGGTCCAGCACGGGCGTGCCGAGACCGCGCAGGGCCCGGAGCGCGGTGCCGTATCGTGCCTCCGTGTCCGCCGAGAGCCGCGTGCCCGGCGGCAGGTGGTCCCGGTAGGCGCGGACGCGCAGCGGCGAGACGGAGAGGAACACCCTCACGTCGGCCCGGCGAAGGATCGCGGCCGCCTCCCCGACGAGGCCCGCGACGGACCGCAGCCCGGCGGCACTCAGGCCCATGCGCGGCTCGTGCGCGCGGAACTACCAGCCATCGGTGCCCGCGATGAGCTGGTGCGCGGTCTGCGCGCGAACCGGTGCCGCGAGGCCGGCGGCGGCGGCGCCGAACAGACCGCAGCGGGTGAGGGATGACGGGCGGAGGAGCCCGGGGCGCGCGGTCCCTGCCGCACCGCGCCCCTCCATGCCATCGGCGACGTGCATGGCCTACGTCCTGCCCGACATGGAAGCGGCGTGCAACGCGATCGGGGCTTCCCGGGGGCGTTACCGGCGCCCCGGCCGCCACTCCCCCGGCACCGCGTCGCGCGTGAGGACGGCGCGCACCGCCCCTCCGGCGGGAAGCAGCCACGTGCTGTACCGAGCGCCCGCCTCGACCCCCTCCAGCACGACGGTGCCCGACCGCGCGTCGCAGCGGGCACGGAGGGTGGCGCGCGTGGGGTTCACGCCCCGGGCCCGCGATGCCCCGGGGGGCACGTCCTCGAAGACCACGGCGCCCTCCGGCTCCAGCAGGAGGGAGGCGGCAGGGCAGTCGGGCACGGCGTTGTAGAAGGCCAGGTGGGCGCGGGTGCCGTTGGGGGAAACCGCGTCCGTCACCGGGTGCAGCGCCGGCCCAGCCGGTGCCGGCTGGACGAGGACGGCGACGAAGGACCCGGCGGCGGGCCGCAACGTCGTCCGCGCCGTCGCTCCGCCGGCACCGCGCACCTCCAGGGCCACGGAACGGTCGGCGACGCGGGAGACGGTGCGGTAGTCGCCGATCCCTGCCGCGCGGAGCGTCGTCGGCGCGAGCCCCTCCGTCTGGACGGCGATCTCGCCCTCCGTCGCGTTCACCACGCGCAGGAAGGCCGCGCCCGGCGGTGGCTGCGGACCGTAGAGCGAGGGCTGGGCGCTGACGGCCCCCGCGAGCAGGACCAGGCCGAGAAGCGTCAGCACCCGTCGAGTATGGCGCCCCCGACGCCGATGCGAGCGCCGCGGGGGCGGAAGCCAGCTCACCGAGGGAAGTGCCTCGGGCCGGCACCCGCTCGCGGGCCGGTCCCCCTTGATGGTGGCATCGAGGTCGACCCGTCCTCTCTCATCGTGGGGCAAGGTTGGCAGAGATGGCGCCACGTCCCAAGGCCACGAGGACCCTCCGGTGGCCTGCTGCGACCGATCGCGGGTAGCCGGGATCTGTGGCTCCAATGGGACTCATGCAGCGTCGGAGAGCCGGAAGTTGTGGGCACATGCTCCCACATTCGTGATTGCAGCGAACTCCGCTACGAGAAAGTTCCCTAAAACCACAGGTTGTTTGCAGTTATGCAATCATGGCATCGAGGCGGTTCATCCTCTACCCCGGGTTCAGAGAGGTGTATTACGATAAGCACTAGTAATGCCACCTAATTCTCTGACTTTGGTTCGGCGTAAGACGCGTTGACGTATCAGCAGACTGGTCACAACCTCTGCGCGAATGTCGTGGGAGATTGTGCCTTGCGCCGTATCCTCGCCCTCCTCCTTCTCGTGCCGCTCGCCGCCGCGCCCGCATCCGGGACCTTCCTCGACAACGACGCCCTTCAACGGGCCCGGGCGGCTGATCAGCGGGCCGTGTTCGGCGAAGCCTTGGACGCGGCGGGGCTTGCCTGCACGGGTGTGAGCGCCGCCGTCTTCGCCGGCAAGGACGGCGCCGGGAACGCCTACTGGGACATGCGGTGCGTGGATGGCGGGATGTATCGCGCGACCCTGTCCCCCACACCCGCCATGATGCCCGACTTCCTCTCCTGCGGCGCTGCAGCCCCGGCGCCCCGGTCCGGCCCCTGTTTCCAGCCCGTGACGGCCGCCGCGGGCGTAGCCGCCGCGGTCACCGTGGCCCCCGCACCGCTCGACCTCCTCGCAGGCGCGTCCCTCCCAGCGGCCGTCCAGCGTGTCGGCCTGCTCGTCCGCCCGGCCGCCGCGCCGCCGCGGACCGGCGCCACCGGCGGCACGGTGCCGACCGCCTCCACCATCGTCGGCTTCACCGGCGTACGGCAGGCGGCGTGCCGCGCCCTCTGCGCCGATCGTCCGCAGGATGGCATCTCCGCCTGCATCGGGATCTGCGCCCAGGACGGCGATCCCAACGAGACGGACACGGTGCATCCGGGCATGCGGTTCACGGCGATCTACGCGACGAGCCCGCCCTTCGGCGGCGTCGGGATCGCGAGCGGGTCCGACGATCGGCTCGCAGTCCATGTGGCCGCCGCGACGGCCTGCGAGGCCCATGCCGGGGACGAGCCCTGCCACTTCCAGGTCGAGGCCGTGAACCGGTGCGGCGCCGTCGCGCAGGCCACCGAGCGCAGCCCGCACGCGATGGCCGTGACCGCCGACATCCGTACCTTCGTCGCGAGCATCCTCGTCACCGCCGAGGGGAGCAGCGTGGGGGAGGCCGAGCGTGGCGCCCTCGCGGCCTGCGAGGCGCGTCAGAACACCCCCGGTCGCCGCGAGGCCGGTGGCGGCGGACCGGTGTGTCGCGTGACGGCGTCAAGCTGCTGAAGCCTGCCCGCCGAAGCAGACGGGCGGTGGAGTTCCGAACGCGTCGCGGCGAGAACAGCCCGCGGGCGCAGCAAATCCAGGCGGTGTAGCGCGATGCCGAAGGCAGGCTCCGTGCCGGCCCTGCCTACGACGCGGCCAACAGTATGGAGCCCGCGGCGAGGAGTTGCCGGTGGACCTTGGGCAGACCGCCGACAGGGACGGGCATGGACGGCAAGGTTCGGCATATGGCGCCCCGGGTGATCTCAGCCGGGCGCCGCATCAGGACCGGTGGCCGGCAGCACCTCCGCGAAGGCCATCGGTCGTCCGCCCCCCTCGGCACGGAACGCCACCGCCGGCTCATCCTCCCCGTCCCAGGCACGCGCGACCGCAGCGGCGATGAGGGGGAACCACGGGCTCCGAACGAGCGCCGCGGTCACCACGACCTCGAGGGTGCCGCGGTTGTCGTGGAGCGTCCGGACGTGCCGCGCCCAGACATCCTCGCCCACAGAGCTCACGTCGCCCCCGCGCTCGCGCGTCAGGACGCGGAGGAGCTCCCGCACCCGCCCGTCGGTGCGGGCGAGGCGGCGGAGGCGCCACGGTTCCTCGTCGGCGTTGTAGGCTGAGAGTTCGGGCTCCGTCGGCTGCATGCGGCAGGCTCCTCCACTTCATCGGCTTCACGCCCCACGCCCTCCGCTCCAGGCCACGGTCAGCAGCGGGAAGGCGACGGCGCCAGCGGGGAAGACCAGTTTACCACGAGCTCGGCGACGAGGGCGTTGGTGGATCCAAGCCGTCGGG
Organism: Roseomonas sp.; assembly: GCA_964263755.1. GTDB lineage: Bacteria > Pseudomonadota > Alphaproteobacteria > Acetobacterales > Acetobacteraceae > Roseomonas. Next base: position 5,243 of record CAXVWQ010000206.1, read on the forward strand.
CGGGCCCGCGGGATCATCCGCACGGCCGCCGACCCCGTGCGGGTCTGGATCATGGCCGACGTCGTGACGCCCCTCGTCGTGGACGAGCCGCTGGACTGGCGGGACCTCGCGCCCGTGGGCCTGGACGATGGCGCGTTCGCCGGATGGGCCGCGACGGCTCGCGCCGCCCATCCGGCGGGCGAGCCGATGATCGTCGTGCGATTCGTGAGCGTGGAGGCAGGTTGTGCGGTTCAGCGTTGAAGGCCGTCTCGACCGCCCCGAACAACGCCGTGGGGGCGCTTGGCGGGCCTGGGTGGGGACGCCGATGGCGCAGTGGCCGGACGCGGCGCTCGTCGGGTTCCTGAGCGACGCGACGGGCCTGCGGGCACCGCTCACCTGATCACTCGCTCGCGGGACGTCCGCGCACATCGGGTGCATTGGTGTATGGAAACCCCTTTCGACCCGCTCCCCCGACACTCGCGGCATGGCCCTCGGGCGCACGGGTGCCGCTCGGCGGGCACCCGGTAGGCGCTCGCCCGGCGCCCGGCACGCACCCGTCGAACGCCCGGGTGGTCACAACCGGAAGGGGACGGGGCGGAGACCCGGAGGAGACAGAGGCGGACAGAGACGAACGGAAACGGGGAGGGCAGGGGCTTCCACAGACTATTGCATCCTAGAGGAGGCCCCGGTCCCGCAACGATAGGCGTCAGGGCCCTCCGGCCCTTGCCGCGCCTCCCATTGTTCCCTTTCTGATCTCGTCTACCTACGCTCCCCGACATGTCCCCCTGTCAGCCCCGATTCGCGGCCCCCTCCCCCGGACCTCCGCGTGCCCGCCGCCTGCGTGTCCATCCCGGCGGCGCTGGCCCGCGCCGCTCCCGCCACCCTCCGCACCCGCTGGCGCGCCGTGCTGACGCTCCCACCCGAACCCCTCGCCGGAGACCCGCGATGAGCGATCACGCCAACCCCCTCAGCGCGTCTCCGTCGAGGTGGTCCACGTCGAGATGCCGATCCGGCTCATGGCCGACGCCTGGGCTGCGGCAGGGCTGCGCGGGTTGGGGGCGGAGGAGCGGCGCCAGGTCGCGATGAACGCCTTCATGGCGGCCTGCGACGCACCGGTGGACATGGGGCTCTTCGCCATCCCGAACGTGCGGGCGGCCGTGCTTGCCGAGTAAGGGGAGGCCGTCGCCGGCCCTGAACTTGAGGGTGATGACTTCGCGCGGTTCCTGGCCGGGCCTGACGATGACGAGGCTGATGCGGACGGCGAGGAGGAGTGCGGCCTCCTGCCCGACGTGCCGGATCTGTTCGACGGCTCCCTCCGATGCTGACCCTGCCCCCGCAGCCGCCGCAGCCCGTTACGGCTCAGGCGGGCCGAGCGGAGCTACTGGCCATGTGGGATGGCGTGGACGCGGCAAGGGAGGCGGGTTGAACTATGGCCGAACGGCTTGGCCGGGGCTGGACGAGGCGTAGGCTAAGAAGTGCGACTGCGGAGTGAGCAGCCCAGCGGAGACGTAGATGAAGGCAGTCGCGAGAGCGACAACCACACTGCCTACAAGGCCTCGTTCTCTCCAGGACGTATCACGAATGCGCCAAGACAAGCTGTGCCAGAAGAACACGAGGAAAATGGCCGCGGCGCCTGCGAAGCAGACCGCGGCGATGTAGAGATAGGCGGGATCGTAGGGGGTCATGCGGACTGCTTTCTCTCCACGATCGCGTCGCAGGCTGGCTCGCCATGGCTTCTCCGGCGGATCCAAGCCCTTACGCCCCAGAAGCGGACGCGGATGCACCACAGGTGAATCTTCCAGCGTGGCGGCGATCTACCAGCGCGGGGAGTTCCTGCCGGAGCCGTAGACCGCCTTGTAGCGCCCGCTGGAGAGGAGATTGTTGAATCGAAACAAAAGTCTAAAATCATGAGACTTGGCTCATTAGCTCTTATTTCACGACGCCTTCACGGTCTTCTACCGAGGGGATGACTGGCCCCGTTGCAGTCTCCCACCATGATCAATCCCCAGGCGCCGAACCCCGCGACCCCGAACGCCCCCGCGCCCCAACTGCTGCGGAGCGTGTCGTACTTGGCCGATGTTGCCGAGGTGAGTGGCCGGGACACGGCCGCGTCGCTTCTGCAAGGCATCTTGCGCGGCTTGAAGGTCCGGTAGCGTGATGCCTCTGGCGGAGCCGCTGTTGGGCGCAACGCCGGCGCCGCCGTGCCGGGACGCCCCGATGTCCACCACGCTGACGGCGAGGACGATCCTAGCCGAAGGTGGCGGCGTGGAAGACGCCAACGACCTCCGCGCCCCCACCGGGATCCTGATCGGCGTAGCCCTATCGTGCGCTCTTTGGGCCGGCATCGTGGCGGTCATCGCCGCGCTCATCTGAGGGCGCGCCCCGCCGGCCGTGCCGCGGCGCTGTGGCGCGCGGGGCGTGCTTCCTGCGGCCATGAAACGGAGCCTCGGAACCCACAGGGTTTGAACAAGCTCGCCTAGGTCCTGTGGACTCTTGGATTCCGTTGCGGGCCGGATCGTGATTCAACGTCGCCTTTGCGGAGGCGGCGATGGGAGTTCTGGAGCGGCTGATCCTGGGCGATGGGCAGTGGGCGCGGATGGCCCCGCACATCATCGGCGACGCGCGCACCCGCGGTTCGTCGGGGTGCGACAACCGCCTCTTCGTCGAGGCGGTGCTGTGGGTGGTGCGCACGGGCTCGCCCTGGCGCGACCTGCCCGACGCCTTCGGGCCCTGGAACTCCGCGTTTCGCCGGCTCGGCCGATGGAGCGAGAAGGGAGTGTGGCATCGCATCTTCGCGGCGCTCAGCGACGACCCGGACTTCGAGTACCTCATCCTCGACAGCACCATCGTGCGCGCCCACCAGCACGCGGCAGGGGCCAAAAAGGGGGGCCTGAAGATCAGGCCCTTGGCCGCTCTCGTGGGGGCCTGAGCACCAAGATACACCTCGCCGTGCGCGGCCTCGGTGCCCCGGTCAGGATCGTGCTGACCGCAGGCCATCGCGGCGATGCGCCCCAGGCCGCGGCCCTCCTCGGCGAGGACCGGCCCGGCGTCGTGCTCGCCGATGCCGCTTACGACGCCGACCACCTTCGTGCCCTGGTCCGGGCGAGAGGCGGACACAGCGTCATCCCGAACAACCCGTCCCGCACGAAGAAGCACCCCTTCGACAAGCCGCTCTACCGCGAGCGCCACCTCGTCGAGTACTGCATCGGCAAACTCAAGCAGTTCCGCCGCGTCGCCACACGCTACGAGAAGACCGCCCGCAACTACCTCTCCATCGTCACCCTCGCCGCCACCATCCTCTGGTTGCGGTAAGTGTCCACGGAACCTAGTGCGCGGCGGGGCGCGTGAGCGTGCCCGTCGCGAGCGCCGCCATGTCGCGCAGCGCATCGTGTGTGATGGGCAGTTGAGTCAACCGGCCATCGTCGCCGCGGACATAGAGCACGATACCCTCCGGTCCCTCCAGCAAGACGGCGGCGACGGTGAGAGGAAGGGCGTGGGACGCGATGGGGAAGGCCGAGGTCGGGAGGCTGGACATGAGGGGGCTCTTTCCGAGGGTGTGGGGCACACATCGGCCACGGGAGTTGATGTCTTGGCGCGACCGTCGGGGGACGGTCCGTCATGCTGACGCCTTCGCTCCGCGGGATTTCCGACCTGGCGATTTGAACAAATACTAGCATATTGTCCATTTATTTGATCATCACAGGTCCGTTAAGCGGGGTCATGGTGACCCGAGGGTTGACCACTGCCGTCGTCGCGGCGTGGGCGGCAGAGCGTCAGGAGAGTCCCACCGCGAGCTGGGTCATGCTGGCTCACACGCAGGCGGACGTGGTGGCGTTGAACCGGCTGGCGCGGGAGCGGCTACCCGTCGTTCAGGTGCCCGTAGTCGCGGACGTAGAAGGTCACCGCTTCCCCCTTCCCGGCCCCGCCCCCTGCCCCATCCAGCGCCACCGTCAGCCGCTGCCCCCGGCCTCCACTGCCAGCACCGTCCCGAGCGTGCCGTTCTTCACCGCCATGCCGCCGCGCCCGTCCTGCTGCGCACCCAGCGCCCGCTCGTTGCGCAGGAACGTGATCCGGTCGCCGGCCGCCATCGCCCACTCGCCGCGCTCCGTCGCGACTGCCCTCTCCGGCCCCAGTTCGCCGGCCTCCCGTATGCCGCCACCGTCCACAAGGCGCAGGGGGTGGCGGTGGACCGGACGCACGTGCTGGCGGGGCGGGGATGGACCGGCACATGGCGTACGTGGCGCCGACACGGCACCGCGAGAGCGTGGTGCTGCACTGGTCGGCCGAGGCGGTGGAGAACCACCCCTCCGGGCGCAGCCTCAAGCCGTTTCCGATGCCGTGCCGCTCCACGAAGAAGCGCGGCGCCTTCGCCAGGATGGGCCCGCCCGGCGAGTGAGGTTGGCCCGATCTCGTGGACGGTTCGTGGACTTGGGAGCTACGTGTCAGCTTCTATAGCTCCGCCCGCAGGTGGTTGACCATCGACCAGCCGACGACCTTACGGCTCCAGGCGTCCACGACGACGGCCAGATACAGGAAGCCGGCCGCCGTTGGCACATAGGTGATGTCGGCGACCCAGAGCCGGTTCGGCCCCGGCGTGGTGAAGTCCCGGTTAACCAGATCGGGTGCTGGCCGGAAGTCCTTGTCGCGCCGCGTGGTCGTGGGACCGCCGTGCCGGTGGCTGGCACCCACCAGTCCGGCCTGCCGCATCAGGCGCGCGATCCGCTTGCGGCCATACCGCTCGCCCTGGGCTTGCAGATCCGCGTGGACCCGCGGTGCCCCATACGTCTGACGCGAGGTCGCGTGCACGGTCCGGACCCGTTTCAGCAGCGCCGCGTCGGCAACGGCGTGAGCCGATGGCGGACGACGCATCCAGGCATGATAACCCGCCTTGGACACGCCGAGCACGCGCGCCATGGCAGCGATCGAGAAGCAGGCCTGGTTCGCGCTCATGAACCGGAAGAGCCCGACGGCACCGCGCCGGTCTCCCGTGCAAACCAGGCCGCGGCTTTTGACAGGATGTCGCGCTCCAGCCGGAGCTGCTTGTTCTCCCGCCGCAGCCGCGCCAGCTCATCCCGCTCCGACACCATCAGGCCCGCGATTGCCTCCTCCCGGCGGCCCTCTTGCTTGTCGGCCGCGGCCACCCACGCGCCGATCAACTGCGCGGTGGGTTCGAACTCCCGGGCAAGATCCTCGGGTGATCGTCCGGCACGAACCAGATCAACCATCTGGCGGCGGAACTCAGGCGAGTATGGCGGGCGGGTTCGGGGCATCAGGAACACCTCTGCTCGAAGCTTCAGGGTGTCCACGAAAACGGGTCAATCCCAATGCGGCAACGGTGCACAAGGCGCAGGGGGTGACGGTGGACCGGGCGCACGTCCTCGCCGGGCCGGGGATGGATCGGCACATGGCCTACGTGGCGCTGACGCGGCACCGGGAGGGCGTCTCGCTGCATTGGTCGGCCGAGGCGATCAGGAACCGCGAGGGCCTCGCCCGCACGCTGTCGCGGGAGCGGGCGAAGGACACGACGCTCGACTACCCGGGGCCGGAGGAGGCGCGGCACGCGGCGGCGTTCGCGGAGCGGCGGGGGCTGCACGCGCTGGCGCCGGCGGGCGACATCGCCGTGCGGCGGCCGGAGGCGGAGGCACCGCGGCGGAGCAAGTTCGCCGGGCTGCGGCTCGGGGCCGGCCGGGGCAGCGCGCCGCCGGCACCCGCACCGACGCTGGCACCGACCCTGGCCGTCGCGGTGTCGCGGGAGCCAGGGCCAGCCCGGCCGGAGGGGACGATCGGCGAGCGGCCCCCGCGTGGGCTGGCGGGCTACGCGCGGGCCTGGACGGACGCGGCGCGCATGACGGCGGCGGGGCTGCCGGTGCTGCCGCACCAGGCGGCGGCGCTGGCGCGGGCGGGCGCGGTGCTCGAGGCGGAGGCGCCGCCCTGGCGCGGGACGCTGCG
>CAXVWQ010000207.1:0-8124 GCA_964263755.1 Roseomonas sp.
CGCCGGCGGCGCGGCGGGCGAGGGTCAGGCCAGTGGGGGCCAGGTCGCGGGCGATCGACTCCCCCCGGTCGGGGTGGCGCGGCACGATGATCGTCAGGGCGTCCGGCAGGCGGGCGGCGAGGGCGGCGTGGGCGGCGGCGACGATCGCCTCCTCCCCCGGGTGGGTGGAGGCGGCGAGGAGGATCGGGCGGCCGGCGGTGGCGGCGCGGAGGGCCGCGAGGGCCGCGTCGTCCGCCGGCAGCGGCCGGGCGGCGAACTTCAGGTTGCCCCAGGCGGCGGCGTCGCGGGCGCCGAGGGCGCGGAAGCGGTCCGCCTCCTCCGGCGTCTGGGCGATGACGAGGCGGAAGGCGCCGAGGACGCGCCGCGCGAGGCCGGGGGCGAGGGACCAGGCGCGGGCCGAGCGCCCGGACATGCGGGCGTTGATGAGGGCCAGCGGGACGGCGCGGTCGGCGGCGGCGAGGAGGAGGTTCGGCCACAGTTCGCTCTCGACGAACAACCCGGCGTCGGGCCGCCAGCCGTCGAGGAAGCGGGCGACGTGGGCGGGCACGTCGAGGGGGGCGTAGCGGTGCGCCGTGCGGGCCGCGAGGTGGGGGGGGAGGCGTTCGGCGAGGAGGCGGGCGGCGGTGACGGTGCCGGTGGTGACGAGGAAGGCGAGGTCGGGGCGGCGGTCGGCGAGGGATTCCATCAGCGGCAGGACCGACTGGCTCTCCCCCACGCTCGCGCCGTGCAGCCAGAGGAGGGGACCAGGGGAGCGGTCGGCGCCCTCGCCGCGGCGTTCCCCCAGGCGGGCCGGCTCCTCCTTGCCGCGTCGCGCCCGGCGGTCGAGCCAGAGGGGGAGAAGGGGGGCGGCGGCGGTCGTCGCGGCGCGCCACAGCAGGGCGGGGAGGCGGCCGCTCATCGTCGCCGCGCGGCGCCCCGTTCGGCCACCCAGGCGTCGGCGCGATCCGCCGCGGCGGTGAGGGCGGCGGCGAGGGCGGGCAGCGCGGCCTCCGCCCCGTCCGGCGGCACGGGCATCGGCGGCAGGGCGACGAGGACGCCTCGGGCGAAGGGCAGCGGGATGACCATCCGGTCCCAGGAGCGGAGCCGGATGCTCCGGGTGGTCGCCGCGGCGCAGGGCCAGACGGCGACGCCGGAGCGGGCGGGCAGCTGCGCGACGCCCGGCGCCGCCACGCGGCGCGGCCCGCGCGGCCCGTCCGGGGTGATGGCGACGACGCCGCCGCCCTCGAGGAGGCGCAGCAGCGCGAGGAGTCCGGCGCCGCCGCCCTTGGAGGTGGACCCCTGCACCGTCGTCATCGCGAAGCGGCGGATGATGGCGCCGATGAAGTGGCCGTCGCGGTGGCGGGAGACGAGGACGTGGGTGAGGCGCGGGCGGTAGGCGGGGACGCGGTGCTGCACCTCCAGCCACAGGCGGGGCATGAGGGGGAGGCGTTCGTGCCAGAAGGCGCAGATGATCGGCCCCTCCGTCGCGCGGACGAGGGCGAGCGCCTCCTCCGCGTCGAGGGTCCAGCGCGTCGTGCGGTAGACGAGGGCGAGGTAGAGGCCGAGGAGGCCGGCGCCGGCGGCCTGGACGGCGGGGTGGCGCGTCAGGCGGCGGAGCATGGGGGGCGCGGCATGGGCGGAGCCGCGGTAGCACGGGCGCCGGCCGGGGTCACGGGGCCGGGGTCGCGGGGCCGGGGTCGCGGCGCCCGCCCGGCCGCCGGGTGACGCCGGATCGACCGGCCGGGCGACCGGTGCGGGGCGGGCGCGGCTCCGGAGTCGCCAGGGCCGCCTCGCCCGCCTATCTCCGACCCATGCCCCCTTCCGACACCGCCGATTTCGGCTTCACCCCCGTGCCGCGCGCCGAGAAGGCGCGGCGGGTGCGGGACGTCTTCGACTCCGTCGCGCCGCGCTACGACGTGATGAACGACCTCATGTCCGCCGGCCTGCACCGGGTGTGGAAGCGGATCTTCGTCAACGCCCTCGGCGCCGGGCCGCGGGACACGCTGCTCGACCTCGCGGCGGGCACGGGGGACATCGCCTTCCTCGCGCGGGAGCGGGGGGCGGGGCGCGTCATCCTCGCCGACATCAACCACGCGATGCTCGACGTCGGGCAGGGGCGGGCGCTCGACCGCGGGCTGGCGACGGGGCTGGGCTTCGTCTGCTGCGACGCGGAGCGGCTGCCCTTCCCGGATCGCTCGGTGGATCGCGTCTCCATGGCCTTCGGGCTGCGCAACTGCACGGACAAGGCGGCGGTGCTGCGGGAGATGCGGCGGGTGCTGCGCCCCGGCGGCCGGGCGATGGTGCTGGAGTTCTCGAGGTTGCGCGTGGCGGCGCTGGACCCGCTCTACGACGCCTGGTCGTTCAAGGCGCTGCCCGCGATCGGCAAGCGCGTCGCGAACGACGCGGAATCCTACCGCTACCTCGCGGAGAGCATCCGCATGATGCCGGACCAGGAGGCGCTCGCGGCGATGTTCCGCGACGCGGGGCTGGAGCGCGTGACGCACCGCGACCTGTCCGGCGGGATCGTGGCGATCCACGGGGGGTGGCGGCTGTGACGCCCGACGCGGACCTCGCGGCGCGGCGCATCCTCCTCATCGTCTCCGGCTCCGTCGCCGCCTTCAAGGCGCTCGAACTCGCGCGGCTGCTCGGCAAGGCGGGGGTGCAGGTCACGGGACTGCTGACCGGCGGCGGGGCGCGGTTCGTGACGCCGCACGCCCTGCAGGCGATCACCGGCCGGCCGCTCGCGACCGACCTCTGGTCCCTGGTGGAAGAGGGCGAGGGGCGCGGGCACATCCGCCTCGCCCGCTCGCACGACCTCGTCGTCGTCGCCCCCGCCTCGGCCGATCGCATCGCGCGGATGGCGGGGGGCCTCGCGGACGACCTCGCGGGGGCGCTGCTGCTCGCCTGGGACGGGCCGGTGCTCGTCGCCCCCGCGATGAACCCAACGATGTGGCGCCATCCCGCGACCTCCTCCAACGTCGCGATCCTCATGGCGCGGGGGGTGAGCTTCGTCGGGCCGGAGGAGGGGGCGATGGCGGAGCCGGAGAGCGGACCGGGGCGGCTGTCGGAGCCGCCGGCCATCCTCGCGGCGATCGGGGCGATGCTGTCCGACCCGGGGCACGGCGCGCCGGACGCGGCGCTGGAGGCGGCCCTCGATGCCGCGATCGGCGGCGAGGATGCGGGGCCTTGGGCGGCCGATGGGCGGGGCGGCGTCGCACCCGGCGCCGGTGGACCGGGCGACCCGCTGGCCCGCCTCGACCCCGGCGACGCCCGCGCCGACGGCAGCCCCGACGCGCCCGGCGGCGACGCGGGCCCGGCGGACGCCCCGTTCTCCGTCCACACCGCCTCCGTCCACGCCGCCTCCGTCTCCGCCGCGTCGCACCACGCCTCGGCGGCGCACGCGGCGTCCTCGAGCTTCTCCGCCTCCTTCGCGACGGGAAGCACGGTCGCGTCGCACGCCGTCGCGGGCACGGCGGCCGGGGCGCTGCCGCTGTCCGGCCGCCACGTCCTCGTCACCTCCGGCCCGACGCACGAGCCGCTGGACCCCGTGCGCTACCTCGCCAACCGCTCCTCCGGGAAGCAGGGGCACGCCATCGCGGCGGCGCTCGCCGCGCTCGGCGCCCGCGTCACCCTCGTATCGGGGCCCGTGGCGGTGCCGGACCCGGTGGGGGTCACGGTGGCGCGGGTGGAGACGGCGCGGGAGATGCTCGCGGCGGTGGAGGCGGCGCTGCCGGCGGACGCGGCGGTGATGGCGGCGGCGGTGGCGGACTGGCGGCCGGCGGAGGCCGCGGCGCAGAAGGTGAAGAAGGGGGCGGACGAGGCGGCGCCGCCGCTCGCGCTGATCCCCAACCCGGACATCCTGGCGACCCTGTCGCGCCACGCGTCGCGCCCGCGCCTCGTCGTCGGCTTCGCGGCGGAGACGGAGCGGGTGGTGGAGCACGCGACGGCGAAGCTGGCGCGCAAGGGGTGCGACTGGATCGTGGCGAACGACGTGTCCGGCGACGCGATGGGGGGGGATGCGAACACCGTCCACCTCGTCAGCGCGTCAGGGGTGGAGGATTGGCCGAGGATGCCGAAGGGGGAGGTCGCGGCGCGGCTGGCCGATCGCATCGCGGAGTCGCTGCGGTGAGCGGGGCGGAGGAGGCGCTCGCGCCGCCCGTCCCGCCCGCGGCGACGATCCGCGTGCTGCGGCTGCCGCACGCGGAGGGGCTGGCGCTTCCGGCCTACGCCACCGCCGGCGCGGCGGGGGCGGACCTGCTGGCGGCGGTCACCGAACCGCTGGTCATCCCGCCGGGCGGGCGGGCCCTCGTCCCGACCGGCCTGAAGGTCGCCCTGCCGCCGGGGCACGAATGGCAGGTCCGGCCCCGCTCGGGCCTCGCGCTGCGGCACGGGATCACGATGCCGAACGCGCCAGGGACCGTGGACGAGGACTACCGGGGGGAGGTCGCGGTGATCCTGCTGAACGCGGGATCGGAGCCGTTCACGGTGGAGCGGGGGATGCGGATCGCCCAGGCCGTGCTGGCGCCGGTGACGCGGGCGGCGTTCGAGGAGGTGGGGCAGTTGGACGGGACGACGCGGGGCGAGGGCGGCTTCGGGAGCACGGGCGTCCGGTGACCCATGGGGCACCGAACGCCTGCCGCTCGCGGCTTACGCGGGCGAGGACGTGAACTCTCGGAGCCGGTCTCGGACGATCGCCTCCCGTTCGCGGCGCCCTTGATCGAGCGTGGCCATGGCGACCGACTGCGCCGCATCCGAGGTGTCCTGCCAGCGCGGGAAGCTCACCTCGAAGCCGCTCGCGAGGTGACGCACGAGAACGCACCACCGTCCGCGGGACTGCGGCAGCAGCAGAATGACCCAGCCATCCGAAGTCGTCGTCGTGATCGCTCCGTCTTCCCGCCGCACCCAGTCGAAGGCAGCGGCCGCCTCGGCCGCTTTCCGGCGGCCCCGTCGCAGGAAGTCGAGCACGACACGCATCTCGCCCGATAACCGCGCCTCACCCGAGGCCATGCGCTGGAGATGCCGGCGGATCGTCTCCGGGCTGCGGTCGTCCCCGTGACCGATCATCAGTCGGACGAGACCAGCCTGGCTCTCGCCGATCTCATCGAGCGCGGCGCGGAACTCGGCCGCGCTTTTCGCGGTGCCGCCCCTGGGCGGTGCATCCAGAACATCACTCATCGTGACCTCCTTGAAGTGGGTTCGCCTCTCGCCCACCCTGAGGGTCGGCGGGGCCGTTTCCGTCCCCGCCTCCCCGAGTGAGGAAGCTACCGGCGGCTCAGACTCAACCTGAGCCGCCACTTCCAGACCCGGATCTCGAACGCGATGCTGAGCGGCATCGGCTCTTCCTCCAGGTGTCCGTTGCACCATTGCCTCGGACGATGGGAGATTGGGGACGTTTCGTCCCCCAAGCAATGGGATGTTCCGTCTCTCGTGGTCCATGTCGTCCGCGGCTTGTCCACGTGACCGAACCGGTGCCTTGCGGGCCCGCGCGGAGCCGATAGCGTCGCGTCGCGCCACCCCAGCGAATCGGAGGAAACCCGCTTGCCCTTTCGCCTTCTCGGCCTTCTCGCGCTCCTCATGACCTCGGCCTGCGCGACGATCACCACCGGCACGTCCCACACCATGACCGTGACGACGGAACCGCCCGGCGCCGCCTGCATCCTCGCCCGCGACGGCGCGACGGTCGGCGCCGTCAACCCCACGCCCGGCTCGGTCACCATCTCCAAGTCCACCCGCGACCTCGCGGTGACCTGCACGCGGGACGGCTACGCGCCCGCGGTCCAGTCGGTGTCCGCGTCGTTCCAGCCCGCGACCCTCGGCAACCTCCTCCTCGGCGGCGTCGTCGGGATCATCGTGGACGCGAGTTCGGGGGCGGCGAACCGCTACCCCGACGCCGTCGCGCTGTCGCTGCAGCCGGTCCCCGCGCCCCTGCCTCCCCCGCTGCCGCCGATGACGATGGAGCCGATCCCCGACCCGCCGCCGCGCCGCGCCGGCCGGGGCCGCGTCGGGAGCTGAGCCCGCTTGTCGCGCGGGATGCCCCGCGCGACATCCCGCGGCATGACCCCCAAGGCCCGCCGCATCGTCATCCACGGGGCGACCGCCGCGCTCGCCCTCATCGTCCTCGCCCCCGTGGCGTGGTTCGGCGCCGTCGCCGTCGCGATGCTCACCTGGACGCCGGCGGGCGAGGCCGCCCGCTTCCCCCGCCTTCCGCCCGCCCTCTCGCGCGGCGACACGACGCTCGCGGTGGCATACCGCCGCGCCCACCCCTTCCTCGCGGAATACGACCGCGCCCTCGTCATCCTGCACGACGGCGCCGAGGTCGCGCGGGCGACCCTGGCGCGCGACACCGGGGGCTACGTCCGCCTCGACGTCCGGACCGCGCCGGACGGGATGCTGCGCGTCGAGGACCGGCTCGGCGCGAGGCTGTCGGACGGGGTCGCGGCCTGGGCCGTGGACCTCGCCGCCGCCCGGATCGCGCCCGCACCGCCGGGGGCGCCGCGGGGGGAATACCTCGGGGCGTTCGATTTCGGGCCCGCCGGCGCGCACCGGTTCTTCACCCCGATCGAGCGCCCGGAACGGCCGCCCGAATAGCCGCCCGAATAGCCGCCCGCCTTGCCCCGGACCCGCGGGGCCCCGAGATCGCGGCCATGGACGTCCCCCTCCCCACCCTCGACTTCACCGAGGACGAGCTGCACCGCTACTCCCGCCACATCCTCCTGAAGGAGGTCGGGGCGGTGGGGCAGGCGCGGCTGCGGGCGGCGCGGGTGCTCGTCGTCGGCGCGGGCGGGCTGGGGTCGCCGCTCGCCCTCTACCTCGCCGCGGCGGGGGTCGGGACGATCGGCATCGTGGACCACGACACCCTCGAACTCTCCAACCTGCAACGGCAGGTGGCGCACGCGACGGACCGGATCGGGGGGGGCAAGGCGGAGAGCGCGGCGGTGACGTTGCGGGCGCTGAACCCGCTGACGACGGTGGAGGTCCACGCCCGGCGCCTGGACGCCCCGGCGGCCGACGACCTGATTCCTCGCTACGACCTCGTCTGCGACGGCACGGACAACTTCCCCACGCGCTTCCTGCTGGGCGACGCGTGCCACCGCCACGCCCGCCCCCTCGTCTCGGCGGCGGTGCTGCGGTTCGAGGGGCAGCTCTCCACCTTCAAGTCGCATCTCGGCCCGCCGCACCCGTGCCACCGTTGCCTTCACCCCGAACCGCCGCCGGACGGTCTGGTCCCCTCCTGCTCGGAGGCGGGGGTGCTGGGCGCCGTCACCGGCGTCATGGGCACGCTGCAGGCGACGGAGGTGCTGAAGGAGATTTTGGGAGTCGGCGAATCCATGTCCGGCCGGTTGCTGCTGTGGGACGCGCTGGACGCCCGCTTCCGCACGATCCGGCTGCGGCGCGACCCCGCGTGCCGTCTGTGCGGCGACGAGGGGGCGGCGACGGCTCAGCCGGGTAGCGGTTCCTCCCCCACCTTCGGCCAGTAGGTGCCGATGCTCCACAAATTGCCCTCGGGGTCGCGGAAGGCGAAGTCGCGGGAGCCGTAGGGGGTGTCGTGCGGCGCGGTCTCGATCGTGCAGCCGGACTCCCGCACCCGCTCGTGCAGCGCGTCCGCGTCGGCCACCGCGAGGTAGAGGGCGTCGGTCCGCCGGCCCGCGCGGTTCCCGACCATCGCGCCGTAGGAATCGTCCCGCTCCTGTCCGAGCATGAGGATGGAGGAGCCGAGGGCGAGTTCGGCGTGGTGCACCACCCCCTCGTGCCGGTAGGCGACGCGGGTCGCGAAGCCCAGTACCTCCGTCAGCCAGCGGATCATGCCCTCCGCGTCGCGGCAGCGCAGGGTGGGGTAGAGGCGGGGCGGTTCGGTGGTCGGCATCGGGGCGTTCTCCTCGTCGGGCGCCATCCTGCCCCGGCCCCCGCGCGCGGCGCTTGAAGGAATGTCACCACGCCGCGGGGGCGGCGAGGGCCAGGGCGATCCGGGAATCCGAGAGGGCGGCGCGGCCGGCCCAGCGCGTCGGCGTCTCGCCCGCGAGGGCCGCGAACTCGCGGGCGAGGTGGGCCTGGTCCGCGTAGCCCGCGTCCGCGGCGATCCCGGCCCAGCCATGGGGAGGGGCGTCGCGGGCGAGGGCGCAGGCGCGGTGGAAGCGCATCATCCGC
>CAXVWQ010000208.1:0-18679 GCA_964263755.1 Roseomonas sp.
TAGGCCGCGGCGTCGTTGCCGCCGTCCCAGCCGCCGGACTGGTCCGACACCGGGGCGGCGTCGTTGCCGCCCGGGTTGGTCCAGGGGGAGGCATCGGGGGTGGCGACGTTCTGCTCCCCGAAGGCGCCGCCGGACGCGCCCGTCGCACCGGCCGCCGAGGCCGCCTGCGCCGCACCGCCGCCGCCCATGGCGCCCATCAGCATGTTGCCGAGGACGAGGCCGCCCGCGACGCCCGCCGCCGTCATCGCCGCGGTGCGGAGAAAGCCGCCCCCGCCGCCGCCGGCCCCCTGCATCATGCCGGGGTTCATGCCCATCGGCTGCGGGATCTGCTGCGGCCGGGGCGTCATCGGCACCTGCTGCTGGCGCCCGCCGCCGCCGAACAGGCCACCGAACATGCCGCGGGGCTGCTGCTGCGCGGCCTGGGCCTGGTTCTGGGTGTTCTCCAGCTGCCACTCCAGTTCCTGGATGCGGTTCTGGGCATTCACCAGCGCCGCCTCCTGCACGAAGGCGGTCTGGGTGAGGCGGTAGCGGGCCTCCGGGTGGCGGGCGAACAGGTCGGTGATGAGCCGGTCCGCGTCCGGGTCCACCGGGGGAAGGTTGGCGTTGGGTTGCGTGGATGGCACGCTGCGGGCGCCCCAGGGCCCCGTGGAGGCGGGGGCGGCCGTCGAGACACCGGCCACGCGTTCCACGTAGCGGGTGATGATCTGGCGTTCCTCGTCGTTCATCGTCTTCGTGCGGCTCCTGTGGGGCGCGGGGTGCGCCTCCGGGCGGGGCGGGAGGTGGCCCATCCGGGCAAACCTTTCAAGGATGTAATCTGGCGTTCATGCCGTCCGCTCCCCCGGGATGCGGTCGGGAAGGCGGAGGCGGCCCCATTCGATGACGGGGCAGCGGTCCATCACGATGGGGATGCCGGCGGCCCGGGCACGCCCCGCGGCGTCGTGGTCCCAGATGCCGAGCTGCAGCCAGATGGCGCGCGCCTTCAGGCGGACCGCCTCGTCCACCACGGCGCCCGAATCCTCCGACCGGCGGAAGACGTCGACCATGTCGAGGGGGGAGACCTCCTCCAGCGACGCCACGCTCGCCATGCCGTGCACCGCGCGGCCGTCGAGGGCCGGGTTCACGGGGACGGCGGAGTAGCCGCGGTCCAGGAGGAAGCGGAACACGCCGAAGGAAGGGCGGCCGGGGCGGTCGGAGGCGCCGACGACGGCGATGCGGGTGGTCGAGAGGAGGATGTCGCGGACCGCGTCGTCGGTCAGGCCGTCGGTGGGCATGGGGAACTCCGTCGCGTCGGGGCGGCGGATGTGGGGTGGGGACGCGGCGCGTCCAACCGCGCGGCCCGGGGTCAGGCGACGCGGTCGAGGAGGAGCGATCCCGCGCGCGCGGCGCCCCCGCCGGGAGACGTGGCCGGCAGGGAGAGGACCGCGACGCGCGGTCCCTCGCCTGCCTCCCCGCGCGTTGATCCCGGCCGCCAGAGGAAGGGCGAGGCCTCGTCGGCCGGGCGCTCCGTCGCCGCGCCCGTCCCCGTCGGGTCCGATGTCGCCCGCCCCGTCCCCCCGGCGCGAGCGGCCGCCTCGCGTGCGCGGGCGAGGAGGTTGGCGACGGCGGCGGCGATCGTTTCCTTCGGTGAGAGCGCCGGATCGGCGGGCGCGCTGCCGGTCGGTGCGCTGCCGGTCGGTGCGCCGTCGGGCGGTGCGCCGTCGGGCGGTGCGGAGCGGTCGTCCCCACCGATCAGGGCGTCGCGGAGGAGGTCGCGGATCTTGAAGGAACGCCCGTCGTCGAGCGTGACGCCGCCGAGCGAGTCCGGATCATTGGATTCGAGGGCCGCGCGGAGTTCGGAGGCCGACATGATCGTCGCCCCCATCCCCATGCCCCCCGGCATCTCCCAGATCACGACCTGCACGTCCTCGCCGCGCGCCCGGCGCTCCGCGAGTTGGGCGACGAGGCCGCCCATCGCCTCCGGGGCGCCCGCCGCCTCCATCGCCGTCGCGAGGGGCGCGAGCGCCGAGACAAGGGCCGCCGTCTCCCCGGCCGAGAAGGCCGAGTCGCGCGCGGCGGGGGATGAGAGCGGCGAGGCCGGTGCGGGAGCGGGCGCCCGGGCCGCTCCCGGTCCCCAGGCGGGCGCGGCGGTGGGCACGGGGGCAGCGCTGACGTTCATGACCGGAGCGTACCGCTCCGTCCCTAACGGATGGTTGCCGCGTCATTCCCGCAGCGCCGGTCGCGGGATACACCCCGCCCATGCCCCCGCTCCCCCGGCCCCTCGTCGTCGCGCTCGCCCTCGGCGCCATCGCGACCCTCCTCCTGTGGTGGTTCCCCAACCGCGAACGGGCGGGGGACGTGACGATGGTGACGGACCGCTTCCACTCCGTCTCCTTCGCCCCGTTCCGCCGCGGCCATTCCCCGCTCCGCGACAGCTTCCCGACCGCGGCGCAGGTGGAGGAGGACATCCGCCTCGTCGCGCCGCGCGTCCGCGGCATCCGCACCTACGCGAGCATCGAGGGAAACTACGAGGTCGCGGAGATCGCGGCGCGCCACGGGGTGCGGGTGTGGAAGGGCGCCTGGCTCGGCCGCGACCTGCGGGGGAACGACCGCGAGATCGCCCGGCTCATCGAGACGGCGAACGCCCATCCGGGGACGGTGGAGCGGGTGATCGTCGGCAACGAGGTGCTGCTGCGCCGCGACCTGCCGGTGGAGGAGCTGGCCCGCCAGATCGACCGCGTGCGGGCCGCGGTGCGCGTACCCGTGACCTACGCCGACGTGTGGGAGTTCTGGGCGCAGTGCCCGCAGCTGGCCGCGCACGTGGACGTGGTGACGATCCACATCCTGCCGTACTGGGAGGACGAGCCGCTCGGCGTCGAGGTGGCGATGGCGCACGTGCGGGACGTCTATCGCCGCATCCGCACGATGTTCCCCGACAAGCCCGTGGCGATCGGCGAGATCGGCTGGCCCTCCGGCGGGCGCTGGCGGGAGGGCGCGGCGCCCGGGCGCGTGGAGCAGGCGGTGTTCCTGCGGGAGTTCGCCCGGCTCGCGGCGCAGGAGGGGTTCGAGTACAACCTCATCGAGGCCTTCGACCAGGTCTGGAAATACAAGAACGAGGGCACGGTCGGCGCCGCCTGGGGACTGTGGACCGCGGAGCGCGCGCCGAAGTTCCCGCTGTCCGGCCCGGTGCGGGAGAACCCGTGGTGGTGGGCCTACGCCGCCGCGGCGCTGGCGATCGGCGGCGCGCTGTTCGCCGCGGCAATCCGCGCCTTCCCGGCGGCGCCGCGGGTGCCGCTGGCGATCCTGGCGCTGGCGCTCGGCAACGCCCTGGCCTTCGCCTGGTGCGGCGCGGTGCCTTACGCCTTCGACGAGCACCTGATGCTGGCGGCGGCGGTGAACCTGACCGGCCAGTCACTCCTCGCGGCCCTGCTGCTGCGCCGCGCGGGGATGCTGTTGTCCGGCGGCTTGGCGGAGCCCGCCCGCACCGGGGCGGAGGCCAACGCCAACCTCCGCGCCCTCTTCCGCGGTCGGTTCCGGTGGCGCGACTGGCGCGGCTTCGCCTTCGAGGACCTGTTCTTCCTGTTCCTCTGGACCGCCGCGGTGCTGCAGCTGCTGCTGCTGTTCGACTCCCGCTACCGCGACTTCCCGTTCCCGACCTTCGCGGTGCCGCTCGTCGCGGTGATCGCCCGCGCGCTGCTGCGCGACCTGCCGCGCGGCGGCGGCACCTGGGCGGAGGCGCTCGTCGGCGGCACGCTGCTCGTCTGCGCCGTCGCGAGCGCGGTGGCGGAGGGCGCGCACAACCTCCAGGCGCTCGGCTGGGCCGCCTGCGCGGTCGGGCTGGCGATCCCGTCGCTGCTGCGGTTCCTGCCCGGCTCCGCCAGGACCGCGACGGCGCGTCGCGTCACGGCGTAGGCGCTGGCCCCGTCGCCGCGCGCTCCCCGAGGGCGGTGAGCCGGTAGACCCCCCGCCCCTCCCGCTCGAACCAGCCGTAGACGTTGCGGGAGAGGATGACCCGCGCGGCCGGCGCCGGCGCCGGCCGGTCCCGCGGCCGGCGCGGCCCGTCCCGCAGCGCCGCCGCGAGGTCGAGCGCGACCTGCCGGTACGCCGTCATGATCGGGGCGCGCGTGCTGCCGCCCGCCGTCGGGTCGCCGCGCCGGCGCGCGTGTTCCCGCACCAGCTTCTCCCGCCGCCGCGGGTTGGCGCGCGGGCGGTAGGGCGCGGGCTCCGCCAGCACCTCCACCCGCCCCGTCGAGACCGTCACGGCCATCAGCCCGAAGCCGAGCATCCGGCACAGGCGATGCGCGCGCCCGTCGCGGTCCCGTCCCCGCCGCGTGGCCCGGACCGCGAGCCAGACCGCGTCGCAGGCCGGCAGCCGGTCCACCCCCTGCAGCACGAGGTCGAGGGTGAAGGCGGCCTTCATCTCGGTGATGACGAGCAGGGGCGGCTCCCCCGCCCGGACGGCGACGACGTCGCAGCCGCAGACCTCCCCCTTCGCCTCGTAGCCCAGCGCGTGCAGGTGCGCCTTCACCGCGGCGTAGAGCGCCGTCTCCGGCGTGCGCCGGCTCATGGCGCCGAAGGGGGGGGGCCGAAGGCGGGCGCCGCGTCGCGCGCGAGGCGTTCGGCGAGCGCGACGCGGTCCGGCGGCACCGTCGCGTCGGGCCAGAGGAGGTTGAGGACGCCCGCCACGGCGCCGCCGGCCGTCACCGGCACGTTCACCACGCTCCGCAGCCCCAGCCCGAGGATCGTCGCGTGGTCCGCGAAATGCGCGCGGATCGCGTCCTCGTCCTCGCCCACGAAGACCCGCCCCTCCAGGAGCACCCGCGTTCCCCACGGCGTGTCGCGCTTCGGCTTGGTGCCGCCCACGGGATAGGCGGCGGGGTCGGAGGACCAGAGGCGCCGCACCGTCATCGCCGCGGCGTCGAAGGCGTTGGCGGTCAGCAGCAGCGGGCCCGTCGCGGCGCGCGCCGCCTCGAACGCCGCGCGGAACGTCGCGTCGTCAGGCATCGCCCGCGGTGATCCCGATCTCGCGGATCACGCCCGGCCACTTCCGCGCGTCGTCGCGCAGGACCGTCGCGAAGGCCTCGGGCGAGAGATCCGCCACCTCCACCCCGATGTTCGCCATGCGGTCGCGCACGGCGGGCAGGGCGAGCGCGCGGTTGATCTCGGCGTTCAGCCGCGCCACGAGAGCCGGCTCCATGCCGCGCGGGCCCATGGCGCCGTACCACACCGCCATCTCGTAGCCCGGCACCGTCTCTCCCACCGTCGGGATTTCGGGCAGCAAGGTGGAGCGCCGGCCCTCCGTCACGCCCAGCAGCTTCAGCCGCCCGGTGCGCACGTGGTCCAGCGTCTGCGTGCCGGCGGAGATGAACATCTGCGTCTGCCCCGCCACCGTGTCGAGCACGGCCGGCGCGCCGCCACGGTAGGGCACGTGGATCATCTCGATGCCCGCCATGCGCGCGAGCATCGCGGCGCAGATGTGGTTCGTGGAGCCCGCGCCGGCGGAGGCGTAGGCGACGCGGCCCGGGTTGGCGCGGCAATGCGCGATGAACTCCGCCATGTTCGACGCCGGGACCGACGGATGCACGACCACCGTGTTCAGCACGTAGGCGAGCAGCGCGATCGGCGTGAAGTCGGCGTCGCCGCTGCGGAAGGGCATCTCGCGGATCAGCGCCTCGTTCATCGCGTGGGTGGACATGGACCCGAACAGCAGCGTGTGCCCGTCCGGCGCCGCCCGCGAGACCGCGAGCGAGCCGATGTTGCCGGAGGCGCCGGAGCGGTTCTCCACCACCACGTTGGTGCCGAGGGAAGCCCGCAGCGGCTCCGCCACCACGCGGGCGAGGATGTCGGTGGTGCCGCCGGCGGCCCAGGGGACGATCACCTGGACCGTGCGGGACGGGTAGCGCTCCTGCGCCGCCGCGCCGGCCGCGAGGATCAGCGTGGGCAGCAGCAAAGCAGGGGCGGCGAGGGTCGCGCGTCGGGGGATCGCGTGCATCATGGCGGCTCCAGCGGTCCGGCGCATCGTAGCCGTGCCCGACGGCGCGCGACAGGCGGCCCCGCCGTGGCAGGCGTGCCCACGGGGCCGCACCTCGGGGGCAAGGGAACCGCTCACCGTCCGACCCCGCTTGCGCCCCCGCCGCCGCCCGCCGACAACCCGGAAAACCCCGCCCCCGGGAGCCCACCCCCTGTTCACCACCCGCCCCGAGATCCGCGGCACCTTCGGCGCCGTCGCCACCACCCACTGGATCGCCACCGCCGTCGGCATGTCCGTGCTGGAGCGCGGCGGCAACGCCTTCGACGCCGCCTGCGCCGCCGGCTTCACCCTCCAGATCGTCGAGCCCCACCTCAACGGCCCCGGCGGCGAGGTGCCGATCATCCTCAAGCCCGCGCGCTCGGAGCCGGTCGTCATCTGCGGCCAGGGCCCTTATCCCATGGCCGCGACGCCCGAGCGGTTCCGCGCCCTCGGCGTGGCCCAGGTGCCGGGCACCGGCCTTCTGCCCTCCGTCGTGCCCGGCGCCTTCGATGCCTGGATGGTCCTGCTGCGGGACCACGGCACCTGGGATCTGGGCGCGGTGCTGGAGGCGGCGATCGGCTACGCGGAGGACGGCTTCCCCGTCCTTCCCGCCGTGTCCCGCACCATCCTGCCGGCGAAGGACCTGTTCACGGAGGGCTGGCCGTCCTCCGGCGCCGTCTGGCTGACGAACGGTGACGTCCCGCGACCCCGCACGCTGTTCCGCACCCCCGCCATCGCCGCAACCTACCGCCGCATCCTGTCGGAGGCCGAGGGCGCCGGCCCCGACCGGGTCGCCCGCATCGAGCGGGCACGCCACACCTTCTACCGCGGCTTCGTGGCGGAGGCGGTGGACCGCTTCTACTGGACCGCCGAACTTCCGGATTCCACCGGCCGCCGCAACCGCGGCCTGCTGACGGGCGACGACCTCGCCCGCTTCCGCGCGCGCACGGAGCCGACGGTGTCCCGGGACTACCACGGGGTCACCGTGCACAAGACCGGCCCCTGGGGACAGGGCCCGGTGATGCTCCAGGTGCTGGCGATGCTGGAGGGATACGACCTCGCGGCGATGGACCCGCAGGGCGACGAATGGCTCCACACCGTCGTCGAATGCCTCAAGCTCGGCCTCGCGGACCGCGAGGTGTTCTACGGCGATCCGGACGCCGTGGACGTGCCGCTGGATATCCTGCTGTCCGACGACTACGCCGCGGCGCGCCGGGCGCTCGTGACGGACAAGGCCTCGCGCGACCTCGTCCCCGGCGACCTGCCGGGCGCCGCGGACCGCATGGCCCGCGTGCTGCGGATGGCCGGCGCCGAGACCCCCGCGGGCATCGGCGGCGGCGAACCCACCTTCGCGCCGATCCCGACGGAATGGGGCGACACGGTCCACCTCGACGTCGTGGACCGGTGGGGCAACATGGTCTCCGCCACGCCGTCGGGCGGCTGGCTGCAATCCTCCCCCGTGGTGCCCGGCCTCGGCTTCCCGCTCTCAACCCGCGGCCAGATGGGCTGGCTGGAGGAGGGGCACCCCTCCACGGTGCGGCCGGGGATGCGCCCCCGCACCACCCTCACCCCCACCCTCGTCACGAAGGACGGGGAGGGCTACCTGGCGATGGGCACGCCCGGCGGCGACCAGCAGGACCAGTGGGCGCTCGCGGTGCTGCTGCGCCACCTGCACCATTCCCCGGATTTGCAGGCGGCGATCGACATGCCGCTGTTCACGACGCGCCACGCGCCGCAATCCTTCCACCCCCGCACCGCCGACCGGAACGCCCTGCTGATGGAGAGCCGCTTCCCGCACGAGACCTTCCACGGCATGCGGGAGCGGGGCCATTGCTTCACGCGCGCCGAGCCCTGGTCGCTCGGGCGGGTCTGCGCCGCGGGGCGGCGGGACGGGATGATCGTCGCGGCCGCCACGCCGCGGCTGATGCAGGCCTACGCGGCCGGTCGGTGAAAGGGGGACGATGGCGATGACGACGATCCGCAACGTCCTCTTCGTCATGTGCGACCAGCTGCGCTGGGACCACATGTCCTGCGCGGGACACCCGCACCTCAGGACGCCGAACATGGACGCGCTGGCCGCGCGCGGCGTGCGTTTCCCCCACGCCTACGTGCAGTCCGGCATCTGCGGGCCGTCCCGCATGTCGGCCTACACCGGGCGCTACGTCTCCTCCCACGGTGCGACGCACAACCGGGTGCCGCTGTCGGTGGGGGAGGTGACGCTCGGCTGGCACCTGCGGGAGAGCGGGCGGACGCTCGCGCTCGCCGGCAAGACCCACGTGATCCCGGACGACCGCGGGATGCGCCGCCTCATGCTCGACGGCGCGAACGAACTGGCCGTGCTGCTGCGGGAGGGCTGGTTCCACGTCGTGGACCGCCTGGACGGCCACCACGCGGAGCCGGAGGGCGCCTACGCCGATTGGCTGCGGGCCCACGGCTACGATTCCCGCGATCCGTGGACGGACTACGTCATCGCCGTGGAGGACGCGGGGGGTGAGGTGCGGTCCGGCTGGAAGATGCGCAACGTCGGCCTCCCCGCGCGGGTGAAGGAGGAGCATTCGGAGACCGCCTACACCACGGGCCAGGCGCTGGACTTCATGGAACGCCAGGGGAACGACCCCTGGGTGCTGCACCTCTCCCTCGTCAAGCCGCACTGGCCCTACGTCGCGCCCGCGCCCTACCACGCGATGTACGGTCCCGCCGACTGCCTCCCCGTCGCGCGCCACCCGGACGAGCGCGGGCCGACCGCGCACCCGGTGTTCCGCGAGTGGCAGGAGGAGGAGGTGTCCCGCGCCTTCCAGCAGGACGAGGCGGTGGCGACGGTGCGGCCGGCCTACCAGGGCCTCATCCGGCAGGTGGACGACCACTTGGGACGCGTGTGGGACGCGATGGAGCGGCTGGGCCGCTGGCGCGACACGCTCGTGGTCTTCACCGCCGACCACGGCGACACCCTCGGCGACCACTGGATCGGCGAGAAGGAGCTGTTCTACGACTGCATCCAGCGCGTCCCCTTCCTGCTGTATGATCCGTCGCCCGAGGCGGATGCGACGCGCGGCACGACGGACAACCGCTTCGTCGAGATGATCGACGTCGTCCCGACGATCCTCGACGGCCTCGGCGTGGCCCCGGCGCGACACCTCATCGAGGGCCGGTCGCTGCTGCCCCTGACGCGCGGCGCGGAGGTCCCGTGGCGCGACGCCGTGTTCTCCGAACTCGATTGGACGTTCCGCGGCGCGCGGCGGCGGCTGGGCCTGCCCACCGGACACCACCACGCCTGGATGGTCCGCACCGCCGACTGGAAATACGTCCACTGGTCCTCCGGCATGCGCCCGCAGTTGTTCGACCTGCGCGCCGACCCCGACGAGTTCCACGACCGCGGCGCCGACCCGGTGCTGGAGGGCGTGCGCGACGCCATGCGCGAACGCCTGCTGGCCTGGTTCGCATCCCTGAAACGCCGCACCACCATCACCTTCGAGGAGGCGGAGATGCGGACCGATTCCCACAAGCGCGCCGGCGTGTTCTTCGGGGAGTGGTGACCCCGCGCCGCCACCTCGACCGGCGGCTGAAACTCTCCTTCCTCCGCGTGGCCGACGCGCTGGCGGTGCGCGGCTCCCTCGTCGCCGCCGCCGCCGCCCTCGGCATCGGCCAGCCCGCCCTGTCGCGCACGCTGCGGGAGATGGAGGAGGTGGTCGGCGCGCGGCTGTTCGAGCGCCACGCCCGCGGCGTGCGGCCGACGGCGGAAGGCGCGGTCGTCGTCCGCCTCGCCCGCCGCGTGCTGGCGGAACTGCGGCGCGCGGAGGAGGAACTGGACGCCGCCGCCGGCACCGTCGCGGTCGGCGCGTTGCCGGTGGCCGCGGTGGGCGTGCTGCCGGGCGTACTGATCCGCCTGAAGGCCGCCAACCCCGGCCTGACCGTGCGGCTGGAATCCGGCCGCACGGAGGAGTTGCTGCCCCTCCTCGCCACGGGCGACCTCGACCTCGTCGTGGGCCGCCTTTACCCGCCCGCGGCGCCCGACGGATTCGTGCGGGAAGCCCTGTGGGACGAGCCCGTGTCGGTGCTGGCGCGCGCCGGCCATCCCTTGCTGGCCGCCGGCCGCGCCGTGGCGCCGGACGACCTCGCCGCCTACGACCTCCTCCTCCCCACCGTCTCCCAGCGCGTCGGCGTGGAGATCGAGGGCGCGCTGACGGCGCTCGGACTGTCCCGCGCCGAGGCGACCCGCTCCGCCTCCTACGGCCTCATCCGCGAGATGCTGCTGGCGACCGACCACCTCGCGGTCATGCCGCTCTCGATGATGCTCGGCGACCTGCTACGGGGCGCGCTGCGCGTCGTGCCGCTGCCGGTGCCCGCGCCGCCGCGCCCCGCCGGGCTGATCCTGCGACCCGGCGCCCTGCCGCCCCCGGCCGCCGCCTTCGTCGCCGCTTTGCGCGCCTACCTCGCCGACATCGGCCCCGCCGCCATGCCGGAACCTGATACCTCCCGACGGAAAAGCGATTCGACGCCGCGCCGCCGCCACGCCTAAACCCCGCGGCCCGGCGCGGGGCGGGAGGAACGGGTGGCATGAACGGCGAAGAACCGGTGTGGGACATCGCCCATCTCGGGCACGTCGAGATCCTGACGCCGAAGCCCGAGGAATCGCTCCGCTTCTTCACCGGCGTGATGGGCATGACCGAGAGCGGCCGTCGGGGCGATTCCGTCTACCTGCGCGGCTGGGACGACTACGAACGATACTCGCTCCAGCTCACGGCGTCGAAAACCTCCGGCCTCGGCCACGCCGCCTTCCGCACGCGCTCGCCCCAGGCGCTGGACCGCCGCGTCGCCGCCCTGCGCGCCGCGGGCGCCGAGGTGTGGACGCACGACGGCGAGTTCGGCCACGGCACCGGTCACCGCTTCCGCGACCCGGACGGCCACGTCTTCGAGATCTACCACGACACCGAATGGTACGAGGCCCCGCCGGACCGCAGGCCCGCGCTGAAGAACCAGGCGGAGCGCTACCCCGCCCGCGGCGTGAACGTGCGGCGCCTCGACCACTTCAACTGCCTCGCCGTGGACGTGCGCGCCAACCGGGAGTTCTTCCAGAAGACGCTGGGACTGCGCTGCACGGAGCGCATCGAACTCGACACGGGGGAGGAGGCGGGCATGTGGCTCGCCTCCAACAACAAGTCCTACGACTTCGCCTTCACGAAGGAGGCGCACGGCGTCGCCGGCCGCTTCCACCACGTCACCTTCGCGCTCGATTCCCGCGAGGCCGTGCTGCAAGCGGCCGACACCTTCCTCGAAGCGGGCGTGTTCATCGAGACGGGGCCGCACAAGCACGCGGTGCAGCAGACCTTCTTCCTCTACGTCTACGAGCCCGGCGGCAACCGGGTGGAGGTGGCGCATGCGGGGGCGCGCCTCATCCTCGCGCCGGACTGGAAGACGATCACGTGGAACGAGGCGGAGCGGCGCAAGGGACAGGCGTGGGGACTGAAGACGATCGACTCCTTCCACACCCACGGCACGCCGCCGCTGCCGGATGCGGAGGACGACCTGGGCGAACACGGGATCGCGTCGTGACGGCGCCGGAGAGGGGACGACGCATGACCACCCGCTGGACCTTCGGCCTCGTCGCGTGGGCGCTCCTCGCGATGCCCGCGGCGGCGCAGCCCGTGACGACCTCACCCACCCGCACCGAGGCGGACTGCGCCGCCCTCGCGGGCCTCGATCTCTCCGCGCAGGCCGGCGCCCCCGCGCGCATCGCCACGGCGGCCGTCGTCCGCGATGGCCGCCCCGCCGCGGTCTGCCACGCCCGCGGCACCCTGCGCGGCACGATCGGCTTCGAGGCGTGGCTGCCGCTGGAGACCTGGACCGGCCGCTACCTCCAGATCGGCTGCGGCGGCTTGTGCGGCCGCGTGCCGACGGCGCCGCCGCAGGTCGCCGGTTGCGTGCCGTTCGAGCGCGGCGAGTTCGCGACGGCGGCAACCGACATGGGCCACAACGACCCCTCCGCCGCCTCCTGGGGCGCCGATCCCGAGCGCCGCCTGGACTTCGCGCACCGCGCGCAGCACCTGACGGCGGTGGCGGCGAAGGCCCTCATCGCCCGCTTCTACGGCATGCCCGCGTCGCGCTCCTACTTCGCCGGCTGCTCCGACGGCGGGCGGGAGGCGCTGCTCGCCGCGACGCTCCACCCCGAGGACTTCGACGGGATCGTCGCCGGCGCCCCGGTGGTGGACTGGACGGCGCAGAACACCTTCCACCACGCCTGGACGGTGCAGCGGAACCGCCGCGCCGACGGTTCGGCCGCGCTCACCGCGGACCGGCTGCCGGTGCTGAACCGCCTCGTCCGCGCGGCCTGCGGCGGGGGCGAGGTGGTGGCGGACCCGCTGAACTGCCGCTTCGACCCGCGCGCCCAGATCTGTGCCGCCGGCGCCGACCCCGCGACCTGCCTCACGGAGGACGAGGCTCGGACGGCGGCGGCGATCTACGACGGCCCGCGCACCGCCTCCGGCGAGCGCCTCACCGCCGGGGGCCTCGCCCTCGGCTCCGAGGCCAACTGGGCCGGCGTCGTCGCCCCGGCGGACGCGGCGACGCCGCCCCGCGCGCGACTATTCTCCACCGGCGTGCTGCGGCACCTCGCCTTCGCGCCGGGTGCCACCAGCACGCCTGCCCCGGACGCCCTGGCCTACGACACCGCGACCTTCGCGCGGATGGCCGACGCCCGCCGCCTCTACGACGCCACCGCGACCGATCTCGGCCGCTTCTTCGCGCGCGGCGGGCGGCTGATCGTGTGGCACGGCCTCGCGGACCAGGACATCGCGCCGCGCAACACCGTGGCATGGTGGGGCGCCCTTCGCCGCGACCTCGGCGCGGCGGCGGTGGACGGGTCGTCGCGGCTGTTCCTCATCCCCGGCCTCGCGCATTGCCGCGGCGGCGTCGGGCTGACGGATTTCGACTCCCTCACCCCCCTGCTGCGCTGGGTCGAGGACGGCGCCGCCCCCGGCGACCTCGCGGGCCGCGTCCCCGCGACCCGTGACGTGAGCGTGGAACCCTTCCACGACGCGAACCGCTACGGCCCGCGTCGCTGAACCCCCCGGAGAACCGCCGGTGATCATCGACTGCCACGGCCACTACACCACCGCCCCGGTCGGCCACGACCGCTGGCGGGACCAGCAGACCGCGGCCTTCGCCGCCGGCGGCGACGTGGACCCGGCCTATCCCGCGATCTCCGACGACGAGATCCGGGAGACCATCGAGGCGAATCAGTTGCGCCTTCTCCGCGAACGCGGCGCCGACCTGACGATCTTCTCGCCCCGCGCCTCCACCATGGCGCACCACGTCGGGAACGAGGCGGTGAGCCTCGCCTGGACGCGCCGCTGCAACGACCTGATCGCGCGCGTCGTCGAGCTGTATCCCCGGCACTTCGTCGGCGTCTGCCAGTTGCCGCAGTCGCCCGGCGTCTCGATCGCCAACTCCATCGCGGAGTTGGAGCGCTGCGTCACCGAACTCGGCTTCATCGGCTGCAACCTGAATCCCGACCCCTCCGGCGGCCATTGGTCCGGCCCGCCGCTAACCGACCGGGCGTGGTATCCCTTCTTCGAGACGATGGTCGAACTGGACGTGCCCGCGATGATCCAC
This sequence comes from Roseomonas sp., assembly GCA_964263755.1. Taxonomy (GTDB): domain Bacteria; phylum Pseudomonadota; class Alphaproteobacteria; order Acetobacterales; family Acetobacteraceae; genus Roseomonas. The sequence continues at coordinate 13,595 of CAXVWQ010000208.1, forward strand.
GTCTCGGGTTCCTGCAACCACAACTTCCACGCGACCGGCGCCCACTACATCAACGCCGACACCACCGCCTTCATGCAGTTCCTCGAAGGCGACCTGTTCCGCGACTTCCCGACGCTGCGCTTCATCATCCCGCACGGCGGCGGCGCGGTGCCCTACCACTGGGGCCGCTACCGCGGGCTGGCCGACATGCTGAAGCGCCCGCCCTTGTCGGAGCACATCATGCGCAACGTGTGCTTCGACACCTGCGTGTATCACCAGCCCGGGATCGACCTGCTGTTCCGCGTGATCGACATCGCGAACATCCTGTTCGGCTCGGAGATGGTCGGCGCGGTGCGGGGGATAGACCCGGAGACCGGCTTCCACTTCGACGACACGAAGCGCTACGTGGACGCCCTGCCGATCCCGGAGGCGGACAAGCGCCGCGTGTTCGAGGGCAACGCCCGCCGGGTGTATCCGCGCCTCGACGCCATCCTGAAGGGGCAGGGGCGGTGAGCGCCGGCGGGCTCGTCACCGCGATCGGCCGCTACCCGCACTCCGCCGCGGCGCTGGACGGCGCCGTCGGGTCGTCGCTGGCGCTGCACGATGCCGGCATCAAGCCCATCTCGCGCGCGTTCGCGCCGATGGTGCGCGAGGGACGGTTCGAGGCGTCGGAGATGGCCATCGCCACCTTCCTCATGGCGAAGGCCGCGGGCAAGCCGCTCGTGTTGCTGCCCGTCGTGATGGCGTCGCGCTTCCAGGAGGGCGCGCTGCTGTGCCGCGCCGACGGCCCGGTGCGCGGCCCCGCGGACCTGCGGGGCCGCCGCGTCGGCGTCCGCTCCTATTCCCAGACCACCGGCCTGTGGCTTCGCGGCACGCTGCGCGAAGCCCACGGCGTCACGAACGACGCCATCCGCTGGAGCACCTTCGAGGACGCCCACCTCGAAGGCTACGCGGACCCGCCGACCTGCGCGCGCGCGCCGGGGGGCGCGGACATGGCGGCGATGCTGCGCGACGGCGACCTCGACGCCGCGGTGTTCGGCAACGAGGTGCCGGACGACCCGGCCTTCCGCCCCGTCTTCCCCGACGTGGCGGCGGCGGGAGAGGCCTTCCGCGCCGGCCACGGCTTCGTGCCGGTGAACCACCTGCTGGTGCTGCGCCGCGACGTGGCGGATTCCCGCCCGGAGGTCGCCGCCGACCTCGTGCGTCTGCTCGGCGGCATCACCCCGCCGGGCGGCCGCGCCGCGCTGGAGCCCGCCATCGCCCTCGCGGTCCGGTGGTGCGTCGCCGACGGGCTGCTGCCCCGCCCCCTCACCATGGCCGACGTCTGGGACGGGCTCCCGCCCGGCATCGCATGATCCACCGCCGCAGCTTCGCCGCCTTCCTCGCCGCGCCCGCCATCGCCCGCGCGCAGGGCGCGTGGCCGGACCGCCCGGTCCGCATCATCGTCCCCTTCACCCCCGGCGGCTCCACCGACATCCTCGCCCGCGCCCTCGCCGCCGACCTGCCGGAGACCCTCGGCCAGACCGTGATCGTGGAGAACCGCGGCGGCGCCGGCGGCACCATCGGGACCGAGGTCGTGGCCCGCGCCGCGCCGGACGGCCACACGCTGATGATGGGCCACATCGGCACCCTCGCGGTGAACCCCGCCCTCTATCCCCGCCTGCCCTTCGACACGGCCGCCGCCTTCGACCCGGTGGTGCTCGTCGCGATCGTCCCGAACGTCCTCGTCGTGAACAACCGCGTCGAGGCACGCACCGCCGCCGACTTCATCGCGCTTGCCAAACGCCGCCCGCGCGACCTGTCCTACGGCACCGGCGGCAACGGATCGGCCGCGCACATCGCGATGGCCGCGCTGTCCCTCGCCGCGGGGATCGAGCTGGAACACATCCCCTACCGCGGCACCGCGCCGATGATGACCGACCTCATCGCCGGCACCATCCAGGCGACGCTCACCGGCGGCCCGCCGATCCTGCCGCCGGTGCGCGCGGGCCAGTTGCGCGCCCTCGGCGTCTCCTCCCTCGCGCGCCTCTCCTCGGCGTCCGACATCCCCACCATCGCCGAATCCGCCCTGCCGGACTTCGAGGCGGTGCAGTGGTACGGGCTGGTCGCCCCCGCCGGCACGCCGCGCCCGATCGTGGACCGCCTGAACCGCGAGTGCGCCCGCATCCTCACGGGCGAGCGCCTCCGCCCCCGCCTCGCGACCGAGGGCGCGGAGGCCGCGCCCGGCACGCCCGAAGCCTTCGGTGCCTTCATCGCCGCCGAGCGCGCCCGCTGGGGCGACGTGGTGCGCCGCACCGGCATGCGGCCGGATTGAGGAGGGGAAACCCGAATGCGCCTGTTCCGCCGCACCGTCCTCGGCGCCGCACTCCTCGCGCCCACTGCCCGAGCCCAGCCCGCCTGGGCGCCCACGCGGCCAGTCCGCATCGTCGTCCCCTTCGCCGCGGGCGGGGTGGCGGACCTCACCGTCCGCACCGTCGGCGCGCGGCTGGCGGAACGGCTCGGCCAGCCCGTCGTCGTGGACAACCGCCCCGGCGCCGGCGGGATCGTCGCGGGGCAGGGGGTCATGTCCGCCGCCCCGGACGGCCACACGCTGCTGACCGCGACGAACGGCACCGCCATCTCCCGCGGCCTGTTCCGTTCCCTGCCCTTCGACCCGCTGCGCGACTTCGCCCCCGTCGTCACCCTCGGCGCCTTCCCCATCGCGGTGATCGTGGCCCCGAGCGGGGCGCGCGACATGGCGGCGCTGCTGGCGCGGCTGCGGGCGGAGCCGGGGCGGCTCAACATCGGCACCATCGCCGCGGGGTCCACGCAGAACCTCTCCGCCGAACTCTTCAAGATCCGGGCCGGCGTGCGCGCCGAGACGATCGCCTACCCCGCCACCCCGCAGGCCATCACCGCCCTGCTGCGCGGCGACGTGGACGCGGTGTTCGAGATCACCGGCCCCATCCGCGGCCAGATCGAGTCCGGCGCCGTCCGCGCCCTCGCCGTCACCTCCGCCGCGCGCGCCGCGACCTACCCGGACGTGCCGACGCTGACGGAGGCGGGCGTGCCGGACTACGACGTGTCCTCCTGGAACGCGCTGATGGTCCGCGCGGGCACGCCGCCGCCGATCGTGGCGGCCCTGAACCGCGCCGTGAACGAGGTGCTGGCGGACCCGGCGACCCGCGCCACCCTCGCGGGCTCCGGCGTCGAGGTCCGCGGCGGGACGCCCGAGGCGATGGGCGCGCTGCTGGCTGCCGATACCGTGCGCTGGACCGAGGTCATCGAGAAGGCCGGGATCGAACGCCAATGAGCATCACGAACCCCGGGCGCGCGATCCCCACCTGCAAGGGCCCGGACCCCGACACCCGCACCCCCCGCACGAAAACCCCGCCCGGCGCCTGCGACGCGCACTGCCACGTCTTCGGCCCCGGCGCCGTCTTCCCCTACGCCGAGGACCGCGCCTACACGCCGCCCGACGCGCCCTACGAGGCGCTGGTGAACCTGCACCGCATCCTCGGGCTGGAGCGCGCGGTGATCGTGCACGCCTCCTGCCACGGCTCCGACATGCGCGTGACGCTCGACGGCATCGCCCGCTCCGACGGCGCGATGCGCGGCGTGGCGGTGGTGGACCTCGGCGTGACCGACGCGCAACTGGAGGCCCTGCACGCGGGCGGCATCCGCGGCGTGCGCTTCAACTTCGTCCGCCATCTCGGCGGCATGCCGGACATGGCGTTCCTCGACCGCGTGCTGGCGCAGGTCGAACCCCTGGGCTGGCACGTCGTCCTGCACCTCGATGCCCAGGACATCGCGGAACTGGCGCCGCGCATCGCCGCCATCCGCGTGCCCTTCGTGATGGACCACATGGGCCGCGTGCAGGCGAAGCTCGGCACGGAACAGCCTGCCTTCCGCGCCCTCCTCGACCTCATGCGGAACGACCTCGCCTGGGTGAAGATCTGCGGCCTGGAACGGGTGTCGTCGAGCGGCGCCCCCTTCCGCGACGCCCTGCCCTTCGCGCGCGCCCTGGCCGCGGCGGCCCGCGACCGCGTGCTGTGGGGCACCGACTGGCCGCACCCCAACATCGCCCGCGACATGCCGAACGACGGCGACCTGCTGGACCTGCTGAACGACGCCCTCGACGGCGATCCGGCGATGCTGCGGCGCGTCCTCGTGGACAACCCGAACCGCCTCTACTGGCCGGAACTTCCCGCATGATCCGCTTCGTCGCGTTCATCGGCTTCGGCGAGGTCGGGAGCATCCTCGCCGCCGATCTCCTCGCGCTCGGCAACCTGCGAATCACCGCCTACGACACCGCCTTCGCCGACCCGGCGTCCAAGGCCGGCACCAACGCCGCCGACACCCCCCGCGCCGCATCCGCCGCGGAGGCCGCCCGTGACGCCGACCTCATCATCTCCGCCGTCACCGCCGGATCGGCGCTGGAGGCCGTACGCTCGCTCGGCGCCCTCCCGCACGCCCCCTTCGTGCTCGATGTGAACTCCGTCTCCCCCGGCACGAAGCGCGAGGCCGCCGCGGCGGTCGAGGCGGCGGGCGGCCGCTACGTGGAGGCCGCCGTCATGGCGAGCGTCCCCCCGAAGCGCATCGCCACCCCCATCCTCCTGGGCGGCCCGCACGCCGCCGCCTTCAAGGCCGCGGGCGACCCCTTCGGCATGGACCTGACGGTGTATTCGGAGGAGATCGGCCGCGCCTCCGCCGTGAAGATGTGCCGCTCCGTCATGGTGAAGGGGCTGGAGGCGCTCGTGACCGAATCCATGCTCGCCGCCCGCCGCTACGGCGTGGAGGACGACGTCCTCGCCTCCCTGAAGGACACCATCCCGCACCCCGACTGGCCCGCCTTCGCGCGCTACGTCATCTCCCGCCCCCTCATCCACGGCAAGCGCCGCGCGGAGGAGATGCGCGAGGTGGCGCGCACGGTGGCGGAGGTCGGCGTGGACCCGATCCTCTCCACCCCGATCGCCGAACGCCAGGACTGGTCCGCGGCGGTCGGCGCCGCGCTGCCGAAGGGCGTCCTCGCGGAATCCGACCTCGCCACCCTGCTGGACGCCATCCCGCGGCGCACCTGACCGCCGGCTGGCCGCGGCCTATACCGCTCCCCCGAACCGGAGGCCC
>CAXVWQ010000209.1:0-12788 GCA_964263755.1 Roseomonas sp.
GTGGTGCTGCTGACCGAGTGGAACGAGTTCCGCGCCCTGGCCCCCGAGCGCCTGCGGGCGGCGATGCGGGGCGACGCCGCGCTCGACCTCCGCAACGCCTGGGACCCCCAGGCCTTCCGCGAGGCCGGGTTCCGCTACGAGGGGGTGGGACGGGGATGATGCGAGCCTTCGGCCTCCCGCCCGGGACCGCGGCGCGGCGGCTGGGGTGGGCATCGCGGGCATGAACATCCTCGTCACCGGCTCGGCCGGCTTCATCGGCTTTCACCTGTGCCGCCGCCTCCTCGCGGAGGGGCACGTGGTGGCGGGCCTGGATTCGATGGTGCCGTATTACGACGTCACCCTGAAGCGCCGCCGCCACGCGATGCTTGGGACGACGAACGCGTTCCGCGCCTACCCCACCGATATCGCCGACATGGCGGCGCTGCGGGCGGTGATGGACGCCGAGCGGCCGGAGGTGGTGATCCATCTCGCGGCGCAGGCGGGCGTGCGCTACTCGCTCGACCACCCCGAGGTCTACGTCCAGGCGAACGTCGTGGGCACGTTCAACCTCCTGGAACTCGTCCGGCACGCGCCCCCGGAACACCGGGTGAGGCACCTCCTGATGGCCTCCACCTCCTCCGCCTACGGGGCGGAGGAGCGGATGCCGTTCACCGAGACGATGCCGGCCGACACGCCGCTGACGATCTACGCCGCGACGAAGCGCGCGACGGAACTCGTCGCGCATTCCTACGCCCACCTGTGGGACCAGCCGATCACGGCGTTCCGCTTCTTCACGGTGTACGGCCCCTGGGGCCGGCCCGACATGGCGCTGTTCAAGTTCACCGACGCGGCGCTGCGCGGCACCCCCGTGGACGTGCACGGCCACGGGCGGATGGAGCGGGACTTCACCTACGTGGAGGATCTCGTCGAGGCCATCCTGCGGCTCGTCCCCGCCATCCCGGTGCGCGGGGAGCCCGTGGCCGGCGACAGCCTCTCCCCCGTCGCGCCGTTCCGTATCGTGAACATCGGCAACGGCGCCCCCGTCGGCCTGCTGGACTTCATCGCGGAGGTGGAGCGCGCCACCGGCCGCTCGATGCCCCGCCGCGACGTGCCGATCGGCGCGGGGGAGGTCCCGCGCACCTGGGCCGACTCGTCGCTGCTGGAAACGTTGACGGGCTACCGCCCTTCCACGCCCGTCTCCGTCGGCGTGCCGCGCTTCGTCGAATGGTTCCGCGGCTACTACGGGCTGTAGCGACGGACGCTCAGGCGAGGGTGCTGACGATCCGGTCGAGCAGCTTCGTCTCCAGGTCGCTCTTCGGCTGGGCGAGGCGCAGCAGGTCGCGCGCCTCGTCCCGCCGTCCGGTGGCCATGAACACCTTGCCGAGGTGGATGCGCGGCATCGTCGCCGTCGGGTCGTTCGTGATCGCCTGTTCCAGGTAGGACTGCGCCGCGACGAGGTTCCCCTGTTCGAGCTGCCACCGGCCGACCGCGGTGTAGGCGTGCGCGGTGCGGGACGGCTGGGCCGCGGTCCAGCGATACAGCACGCTCGACACCCGTTCCGCGTCGCCCGTGGCGAGCGCCGCGGCGAGGAGCGCGTTCCAGATCTGGTAGGACCGGGTCTTGCTCCCCGTCATGGCGTCGAGCAGCGCCACCGCCTCCTCCGCGCGCCCCACCGCGGTGAGGAGCGTGCCGCGCTGGAGCGCGACCTGGGCGTCCAGATCCCCGGCCGGTGCGCCCTCCAGCACCGCCAGCGCCGCCTCCTCCCGCCCCGCCGAGACGAGGTGGCCCGCGTGTTCGAGCGCGAAGGCGGCGGAGAGCGCCGAGACGTCGCCGAAGGCCGCGAAGAACGGCTCGGCGCGCTCCGCCCCCTCCGCCCGGCGCGCCCCCGCCCGCTCGACGAGGAGGGCGAGGTTGCCGGCCGCCACCGCCTCCCGCAGGTCGTCGCCATCCTCCGCCTCCCCCGTGAAGGCCGCGACCATGCGGCCGACGTTGAGGGCGACGATGCCGGCGCGGACGTGGACGAGGTCGTCCTCGAAGGCCACCTGGCGGTCGCTCAGCGTCACGGATTCGTAGGACGGGAAGTAGGTCGCCCAGTCGTATCGCGCCCGGATGGTCTCGGCCACGGCGCGCAGAACGGACTTGGAGTAGGTGTTGGCGACGAGCACGTCGTCCGGCCGATGCGTCGCCGAGAGCGGCACGGGGGAGACGGTCAGGATCACCCGCAGGTCCGGGTTCCCCTTCTCGCGCACGAGGAGGAGTGCCTCCTCCAGGTGCCGGTAGGCCTCGTCGAAGTCCAGCACGTGCAGCCGGAACCGCTCGGGCTCGGCCCGCAGGAAGGCGGGGCGCGGCGGCGCGTTCACGTAGAAGCCCGTCTTCGTGTCGAACCACACCTCCACGAGGCCGAGGGTGAGGACCATCACCCGGCACTCCGCGACGCGGCGGTAGGCGGCGGTCACGGCGGCGCGGCGGCGCAGCGCCACCTCCCAGGTGTCGGGGCGCGAGGAGGCGATGAGGTGGAGGTCGGCGAAGCGGCCGGGCACGACCTCCAGGATCTGGTCCTCCGGCACGAAGGGTTTCGCGCCGAAGGCCCAGGCGAACTCGTTGAGGATGGAGGGGGTGCCGTAGTTGTTCACGATCCCCGCATCTACGGTGAGGAACTCCGGCTCCTTGAACGGGTCACGCATGGGGATGCGGAAGCCCCGGCGCATCAGCTCGCCCTCCACGTGGCGGGCGAAGCAGGAGCCGACGGTGAAGATCGGCTCTCCCGGCTCCAGCCGGAACGGCACGTCGAAGCCCGGGCGGGCCACGGGCTCCACCCGGTTCGGCGCGGTGCGGAGTTCCCAGGTGGCGAGGGGGTTGGCCTTGCGAGTGGCCACCGCGTCGTCCGCGCTCATGTCGTGCAGGGGCATGGCCCGCCCTCCTTCGCCACGGGGCCGGCCCCGGGTGCCGCTTCTGGGGGCAGACGGAAGCACGGAACGGGAAGGCCGGGAACCACGGCGCGCCCTCGGCGAGGCGCCGTCGACAGAAAGCCGTTGACGATCGTGACGGAGGGGTTATCAACCCGGCGAGCCTCAGGAGCGGTCGACATGTCAGACGTCGAGGGTATGGTCCGGGAGGACGCACCGGCCGCGACCAACGCGCGTGCGCCGCGGACGGAGGGCGTGGACCCCTCGCTCTTCCTGCCGAACCACAAGGGGGAGCGCTACTACACCGTCCTCCAGGGCATCAACGACCACCTGCGCCCGCGCTCCTACCTTGAGGTCGGGATCCGGGCGGGGCATTCGCTCGCCTTCGCGCATTGCGCGTCCATCGGGATCGACCCGCGCTTCACCCTCACGGTGGACGCGCACGGCAAGAAACCGGCGCTGCACCTCTTCGAGGAGAAGAGCGACAAGTTCTTCAAGGAGCGGGACGCCCGCGAGATCCTCGGCGTGGACGTCGTGGACTTCCTCTTCCTCGACGGCGCCCACCTGTCCGACTTCCTCCTGCGCGACATCATCGGCGCGGAGAAGGTCGCGGGGCCGGACTCGATCATCGCGCTGCACGACTGCATGCCGATCGACATCGCGATGACGCTGTCGCGCCAGGAGCGCGCCGTCTCGCCCTACCCCGTCGTCTATCAGCACTACTGGGCGGGCGACGTGTGGCGCCTCGTCCCGATCCTGAAGAAGTACCGGCCGGAGATCCGGCTGTACTGCATGGACGCCCACCCGACCGGCCTCGTGCTGATGACCGGCCTTGACCCGTCCTCCACCGTCCTCTCCGACAACTACGACGCGATCGTGGCCGAGATGAACGGGATGAACCTCGCGAAGATCGGCCTCCGCGAGCACCTCGCGAGCCTCCCGCCGCTGCCGACCGCCGACTTCCTCGGGCGCGAGAACCTGCTGCGTCATTTCAAGGTATGGGGCGGGCCGGGTCCGGAGGGCTGACGCCGCCCGACACGGTCGGAGCGCACGTGCCGCCGGAGGGCCGGTGACCGATGATGCGCGCGACGAGCGCCAGGACCTGTGCATGCCGATCTATTCGAAGGACTCGATGCGCGACGGCGTCGAGCGTTACGGCGACGAGATCGGTGACCACTCCTACGGCGCCCCGCGGCTCATGCGGTCCGGCCGCACGCGCTTCCGGATGGGGAAATACTGTTCCGTCGCGCCGGGCGTCTCGATCCTGCTCGGCGGCAACCACCGGGTGGACTGGGTCACGACCTACCCGTTCTCCGCCATCGCGGACTGGCACCCCGAGGGCGCGGGCATCCGCGGCCACCCCTTGACCAACGGGGACGTGGTCGTCGGCAACGACGTGTGGCTCGGGCGGGGCTGCACCATCCTCTCCGGCATCACCGTCGGGGACGGGGCGGTGGTCGCGGCGGAAGCCCTCGTCACGAAGGACGTCCCGCCCTACGCCATCGTCGGCGGGAACCCCGCGCGCGTGATCCGGCACCGCTTCGACGAGGCCACCATCGGACGGCTCCTCGCAATCCGCTGGTGGGACTGGCCCGACGCGCGCGTCCGGGCCGCCATCCCGCACCTCCTCTCGGACGACCTGACGGGGTTCCTCGCCTTCGCGGAACCCGACGTCGAGGCGGCCGGGTGAGGATCGCGCTCGCATCCCTCGCGGTCCTCCTCGCACCGCCCGCCCTCGCGGCCTGCGACCCGCCCACCGACCGCGACGCCCGCCTCGCCCACCTCGCGCCGATGACCGGCTTCGCCCGCGCCGCGGGCACCACCGGCGGCCTCGACAAACCCCTCTTCACCTTCGACGCCGCCGACGACGACGCCCCCGCCCGCTCCGCCCGCCCCGGCACCCTTCGCGCCGCGCGGGAAGCCGCGCGCGCCGCGGGCGGCGGCTGGATCACCCCCGGACCCGGCTTCCCGCGCGGCGGGGAGGTTCGCCTCTCCGCCCCCCTCCGCATCCCCTCGGACGTCACGCTGGACGGCGGCTGCGGCGGCCTCGCGGTGGTCGGCCCCGCGCGCGGCGGGATCGTCCTCCTCATCGGCAGCCGCAACGTCGCCATCACGCGCCTCCGCCTTCGCGCCGCGGCCGGAAACGTCACGGGCGATCGCCCTGGCGACTGCCTCGGCGTCGGCGGCGGCTCGGACCGCGTCTGGATCGCCTACAACGCCTTCGGCCGCTGCGGCGACGGCGCGCTGGACGTGACGCAATCCGTCGCCCTGCCGACGCCGACGCGCGTGACCGTGGCGTTCAACCACTTCCGCGACCAGGACAAGGTGATGCTCGCCGCCACGCTGGAATGCGGCCAGCGCGTCCGGCCGGAGGGCGTGACCTGCCCCGCGCCGCTCACCCCCGCCTGGTCGTGGGAGTCCGGCGTGCAGGTCACGCTCCAGGGCAACCTCTTCGACGGCACGGGGCAGCGCCACCCCCGCGTCTCCGGCCGCGCCTACGTCCACGCCCGCGACAATGTCGTGGCCTACCGCCCCTTCGCACGGGAAGCGGGCGGCGACGGCGCGAGCTACGGCCTGCTCGTCGGCGGCGGCGGGCGCGTGCTGCTGGAGGGCGGCACCTTCCTGCCCCTCGACCGCCGATCCGGCTGGGCGGCCCGGGTGCCCCCACCCCGCGGGGCCGAGGCGGAACAGCCCGGTGCGCTCCGCATCGCCGGCACGCGCGCGGAAGGCGGCCGGGAGATGGCCGAGCACGAACCGCGCCTCGTCCCCGACCCGCCCTACGCCCTGTCGCCCCCCGCTGCCGGATCGCCGGGCGCCGTGTCGCCGGGCGCCGTCGCGGTGGCCGCGCGCTGCACCGGTCCCGACGCCGACCCGCGGGGCTGCGGCCACCGTCCCTGAGGCCGGTCGCCGGGCGCTGCACCGGGTTCCGTCGGCACCGGCGAGCCTGCGCGACGACCGTCCCGCCGTCAGCCCAGCGACGCGACGAGGTCCAGGAGATGTGCCGCATACCGCGGGGTGTGGTGGCGCGATGCCCTCGCCCGTGCCGCCGCCGCGAATGCCTCGGCCCGCGCCCAGGCTTCATGGACCGCGTCCGTCCACGCCTCCACCGAGTTGCCCCGCACGAGGAGCCCGCTCACGCCATGCTCCACGTAGTCGTCGCAGGATGCGCCCGCGGTCACCACCAGCGGCCGTCCGTGCAGGATCGCCTGCACCACCTCCACATGCCCGTGCGAGACCGGCGTCTCCCGGAGCGGGACCACCACCACCCGTGCCCGGGCCATCGCGTGCAGATACTCCGGCATCGGGATTTTCTCCCGCCGCACCTGCACCCCGCGCCACTCGCCCTCCGGCGCGAAGTCGGTGATGACGCGGCCCGGGTATCCCGCCCGTGCCATCGCCGCGAGCCCGACGTCGAGGGCCCGCCACTTCCGCCCGCCCATGAAGACATACCCATCGTCCCCGGGAGGCACCGGCGCGCCCGGCGGATCGAGGCAGAGCGGCACGAAGGCGAGCCGGTCGCTGTCGAGGACGAGGCGCTCGGACCGCGCGTGCACGACCCAGCGCTCGACGAGGGCGTCGTTCTCCGGCGTCCAGAGATGGCGCCCCTTGTAGGTGGCGAGGACGAGGCGCGTGTCCGGCAGGAGTCCGGCCCGCTTCCAGCCGAGGATCGCCTCGCACTGCACCGGCTCCGACCCCGAGCGGAGCGCCTTGAGGAACCGGACGTCGGTGGGGGCGAGAAGCACGGTGCGATGCGCCGCGAGGGTGTCCGGCGTCGCCGCCGGAAAATCGAGGACGGGCCCGGGCCAGCCCAGGAAGGGCCTGATGCTGCCCGGCCGCTCGTCGCGCACGACGAGCGGCCGCGGGTCCACCGGCCCCCCCATCAGCCCAGCGAGGTGACGAGTTCCCGTAGGTAGTGGGCGTATCGCGGCGCGTAGTAGCGCGGCGCCATCTCCCGCGCCGCGGCCCGGAAGTCGTCGGCCCGCGCGTGCGCCTCATGGACCGCGTCCGTCCATGCTTCCACCGAGTTGCCCTGCACCAGCAGCCCGTTCACCCCGTGTTCCACGTAGTCGTCGCAGGAAGCCCCGGCGGTGACGATCACGGGCGTGCCGACGAGGATGGCCGTGATGACGTCCACGTGCCCGTGGGAGATCGGTGTCTCGCGGAGCGGCACGAGGAAGACCCGGGCCTTCTCCAGCACGTTGATGTAGTCGCCCTTGGGAATCTTCTGCCGCAGGATGTCGATGCCCGGCCAGTCACCCTCCGGCGCGAAATCCGTGATGACGCGGCTCGGCAGCCCGGAGCGCACCATCGCCGCCATTCCCACCGCCGGCTCCCGCCACTTCCGGCCGCCCATGAAGAGATACCCGTCGTCGCCCGTCGCGATCACCTTGCGCGGCGGGTTGAGGCAGAGCGGCACGAAGGCCAGCCGCTCGCTGTCGAGGACGAGGCGTTCCGACCGGGCATGGACGACCCAGCGCTCCGCCAGGGCATCGTTCTCCGGCGCCCAGAGGTGCCGGCCCTTGTAGGTGGAGAGGATGAGCCGGGTGTCGCCGATGCGGCCGTCCCGCTTCCAGTGCAGGATCTCCTGGGACGTCTTCCCGTATTTCGTGTCGCCGGGCGCGAGGAGGACGGTGCGGTAGGCCGACAGGACCTCCGGCGTCGCCTCCTCGAACGGGATGATCCGGCCGGTCCAGTGGGCAACCCAGTTATGGGCGTCCGCCACCACGAGGACCTCGTCTTCGTTCATCTTGTCGTCACCCCGCTTCCCTAGGAAACCAATACGCGTGGCAACGGCCATGGACGCGAGCCCGCTCGACGTTCACGGATTTGCTATCAAACCGACATCGCCGGCGCGAACGGATGGTCGCACCCGATCCGTCTCATTTCAAGCCCTCGTGCCTCAGGGTGAGGCAGGGTGACGGGAATCGAAACTTTCCAGCAGCGCGATGGCCCGCTCGTGACCTGGCGCCAGCTCCAGCGCCCGGCGCACCATGCCGTGCCCCTCGTCGTAACGTTTCAGGCCGCGCAGCGCGATGGCGAGCTTCACCTGGTGGTTCGGGTCGTCCGGCTCGAGGTCGGTCAGCCGCCGATACACCGCCTCGGCCTCGCGGTGGTCGTGCCGGTTCCCATAGAGCCGACCGAGCGAGCGGAGCCCCTCGGGGTGGTCCGGATCGACGGCAAGGAGGCGTCGCCCGAGCCGCTCCTGTTCCAGATCGTCGTCACGCGTGGCCCGAAGCCGCTTGGCGAAGGCGGACACCACCTCGCCTCGCGTTCGACTCGCCACCTCATTGGCCGGGTCGAGAGCCAGCACCGCCTCCACCTTCGTCATCGCCTCGTCGAGTTCACCGGCCTTGCAGGCCGCGCGCATGGCCCGGGCCAGCCGGCGGGCGGTGGCGTCGAGGGCCTCGGCGTGCTCCACCCTCTCCTCCTCCCCCATGCGAACGTAGAAGCGCAGGGCGTCCTCGTCCCGCCCGGCCTTGCGGGCCGCCCGCGCGCCGCGTTCGAGCGCTTCCGGCACGGGTTCGGCGGCCGTGGCGAGCGCTTCCCACGCGTCGGTCGCGGCGGACCAGTCCTCCATGCGCTCCATGAGCGAGGCGTATTCCCGCCGTGCCCGCCCGTCCTCCGGATCGAGGGACAGGGCGCCGCGATAGGCCTCCGCCGCGCCCGGCAGGTCCCCGACGCCGGCGAGGGAGCGCGCCTCCTCGATCCGGGGCGCGACGGCGTTCCGCAGGCCGAGGCGCGCGGCCTTCGATGCGGGATCGAGGAGCCGAAGCGAGCGCCACCCCTCCACCGCGGCCGGGACGTCCCCCACCTCCTCCGCGGCCTTCGCCGCCTTCCTCAGGGCGCCGGCGAGATCGGCCTGAAGGGTCGAATCCCCCGCCTCCTCCACCCCCGCCTTCCGCGCGGCGGCGACGATCGCGGCGGACGCGGCAACGAAGCCGGAGGAGAGGAGGGCCGGGACGCCCTTCATCGCCTCCTCCGGATGCGCCGCGGACGCGGCCACGAGGGCATCCGCCAGCTCCGGCGTCCGCCTCATCTTCCGGAGGACCTCGATCCGCAGGAAGGTCATCCCCGCATCGTCGGGGGCGAGCGCGAGCGCGGCCTCCGCGCATTCCAGCGCCTCGGGGAGGAGCTTCGCCTTCAGGGCGCTCCGCGCCGCGTCGGTCATCGGTCCGGGACGGTCGGGGCGCAGGGCGGCGAGGCGGCGGAAGGTGGCCATCGCCTCGTCGTGCCGCTGCGCCTTGGCGAAGATCCTCGCCGCGCCCGCGAGGGCGGAGCCGTCCGCCGGTGCGTCCCGCACCACCGCGCGCGCGAGGGCGACGGCGTCGTCCTGGCGCGAGGACGCGAGGTGCCGGGCCGCGAGGGCGATCCTGGACGCGGCGTCCGGTGCGTCGGCGCCCAAGGCTTCGGCGCCCAAGGCTTCGGCGTCGGGACCATCGGCCACCGGGGCATCGGCCCCCGTGACCGCCGGCGGCCCCTGCGACGCGGCCGCCAGTCCGGGCTCGAACGCGTCACCCCGCGCGAGGGGGAGGAGGTGGCGGTCGTAGAGGAGGCGGCCATACTCCGCCTTGAATGGCTCGGAGTAGTGGTTGAGGTCCGCGCCCCCCTTCGCGAGCGCGCGGGTGGTTCCATAGGCCTCGACGTAGGGCAGCGGGTCCAGGAGGCGCAGCCCGAGTTCGGCGCAAGCCTCGCGCACCCAGCCGCAGAAGCGCCGCCGCGACGCCAGCGGAGTGCCGTCCGCCGCGGCCACGTCCACGTGCGGGGAGAACAGGGCGGGCGCCGGCAGGCGACGCGCGATCTCGGCGAGGTCGGCCGTGAGTTCCTCGCGCGTGGTCGCGTGGACGTAGGCCTCCAGCAGGATCTCCTTCCGCAACGCGGTGACCCGCGCGAACATCGGGTGGCGGCGAAGGAGGACTCCGCGCGAATCACGCGCCTCCGCCGCCCCGTTCGCCCGGAAGATCTCGAGCAGCGGCCGGATGTCCGCGAAGGCCCGTTCCATGTGGTTGATCTGCAGGAACCACTCGCGGAACCGGAACTCCTTCGCCGTCGAAATCTCGACGAGGAACACCTCCGTCCCATCGTCCAGATCGTTGGAGGCCTTCTCCATCCGCGCGACGAAGGGGAGGAGGGCCTTCGGGATCGCGCGGCCGTCGAGCGTGTCGAGCTGCTGGAGGATTTCCCGCGTGGTGTGGACGAAGCCGTAGAGCCGGCCGTTGGCCCGCCGCAGCGGGCGGTGCTTCGTCGCGGCGTGGATCGGATCGGCGACGCGGCAGGTCCCGATGGTCGTCACGACAAGGGGGGTACTCGTCATGAGCCGATGGTGCTCCGGGAAGCGGGTGTCAGGTCGCGGCGGTGCCGATCCAATAGGCAGGATGCCGCGGCCCGCGCAACAGTTTGCTGCAACGCACAACGCGGAGACGCCCCGCGGCACCAGATCCCCATCGGGCCGCCGACGGACGCGAACCCGTCGACGTGTCCCCTCCGTTCAGCCGCGGCGTCACGACGCGTCGGCGGTCGTGCCGGGCAGTCGGCCCAGCCGGGCGTCGCGCATCGCGATCCCGCGCCGCAGACCGGCCACCTTCTCCTCCAGCGCCGCCACCCGCGCCGCCAGCGCCTCCGCGCGGCGCAGGGCGACGGCCAGCGCCGCGTCGCCGCGCACGCCCGGTGCCCAGGACGTGTCGGACAGCCGCACGGGATCGGGCGCGTCGCGCAGCACCGCCGCCGTCACCGGGAAGTCCCGCCCGACGTCGTGCCCGGGAAGCGCGTCGGCGAAGGTGCCGGACCGGCCGCTGCGGACCTTCAGGTCGTTCACGTCGCCCGACCAGCCCTCGACGCCGAGCCGCCCGCCCATCTCCCGCGTGCGTCCCCCGCGGCTGACCTCGACCTCGAAGGACCGCATCGCGTCGAACGAGGCGTCGGACAGCGCCCCCGCGAAGGCCGCCTCGTCGAGCGGGCCGCGGGAGAGGAACTCCACCAGCCGCCGGAACTCCGCCTCCGGCCGGTCGAGGAGTCCCTCGTAGGTGAGGAGCAGTTTCGGACCGCGGTGCGCCCGGTGGAAATCGAGAAGAAGCCGGTGGTAGGCCGCGGTGCGCTCCAGCCCGAACACGAGCGAGGCGACGAAGGCCTCCAACGTGCCGCCGGGGGCGTGGGATGCCACCGCCCCCGCCGCCCGGGTGCGGCTGAAATGCCAGGAGGAGACGACGACGTCGCGCGGATCCCGCAGGAGGAGGATCAGCGGGTGCTCCCGCAGCTCGCGGCCGAAGAGGATGCGCGGGTGGCCCGGCCGGTACTGGTAGAAGTCGTAGAAGTCCGCGACGAAGCCGACGGACGGCGAGAGGCGCGTCGCCCGCATCACGCGGGGCGCGAGCGACAACGCCTCGCCCGTGGCCCGGGAGAAATAGGATTGCAGCAGGACGCGCGCCCAGGTCCGCCCGGATTTCGGGATGGACAGGAAGAGCACGTCCGACAGCGCCATCACCTCCGCGAAGGCCGCGTGGCGCGACCGCAGGTCCGGCGTCTCGAGGCCCAGATGCGTCGTCGCGTCGCGGGCGTACACGCGCAGCGGCGTCACGCGCGCGTTGCCGGGGTGGGCGTGGCACTCGACCATGCCGCGGGCGAGGAGGTCCGCGGCGAGGGCTTCGTGGTGCTCGTCGTTGGTCCGCACGGCGAGGTAGCGCCCGGTGCGCGCGACAAGCCCCTCGACGAGCGTCCGGAGCGCCTCCTCGTCCATCTGCCGCTGCAGATGGTGGTGGACGCCGAGGTAGAGAACGAGGTCGAAGGTGGCGGGGTCCGCCCCGAGGGTCGCGTCCAGGGCGGCGCGTCCGGCGGCGAGGTCGAGCCGGTCGAAGCGCGCGTCGACGCCTGGCATCGCCCCGAACCGCTCCCGCGCCGCGGCGAGCCCGTTCTCCTCGCGCTCGACCCCCCGTATGAACGTGGCGCCGTGCCGCGCGAGAAAGGCCGGGACGCAGCCGTCGTTGCAGCCGACGTCGAGCACGCTCTGGATGGTGCCGAGGGCGGCGAGAGGGGTCAGCCCGAGCGCACGGTCCTCGGCGGTCCCCGTTGCCGCCGGCACCGGACCGCGCGTCGTCGGGGGCACGGGTGACGACATGGCCGACGATGTGCCGCACGGCCCGGGGCCCTGCAAGGGAGGCGAGGGTGTGGGCCCGCCTCCGTTTCTCCCCCCGGCCCCGGTGGGACGCGCGATGGTTGAGGGGCGATGGCCGCTGGGTTACGCTGCGCCGCGAAATGACGGGGCGTGCCCCGTTCCGGCAGCCCGGAGCCGAGGAGCCCGCACCTGGACCGCCCCGCCTGCCGTCCGTCGCGACCCGGGCCGTCCCGGTGACTCCGCGCGTCATGGCCGAGGAGGTCCGCGCCTGCCTGCGCGAGGGCGACCTGCACGAGGCGCTCCTCATCATCCGCGCCGCCGT
This sequence comes from Roseomonas sp., assembly GCA_964263755.1. Classification (GTDB taxonomy): domain Bacteria; phylum Pseudomonadota; class Alphaproteobacteria; order Acetobacterales; family Acetobacteraceae; genus Roseomonas. The sequence continues at coordinate 12,314 of CAXVWQ010000209.1, forward strand.
GCTGTCCCACCCGGGCAGCCGCCACTTCACGGAGCAGCTCGCCCTCGTGTGCCTCCGCCTCGGCGACCTGGCGGGGGCGGAGGCGGCCCGGCTGCGCTCCGTCCGGATCGGCGGCGAGACCCGCACCCTCCTTCTCCTGCGGGCCGACCTGCGGGCCCGGTCGGGGGACGCCGCCGGCGTCGCCGAGGCCGCGGGCGTGATCCGCGACCGCTTCCCGGACGACGAGGAGGCGCTGCGCGGCGCCGCCGCCGCCCTGGAAGCCGTCGACGACCCCGGCGCCGCCGCGGCGTGGGACGACCTGGAGGCCCGCGTCGCCCTCTCGCCCGCCGACCTTCGCCGGGCCGCTCACGCCGCCGTCCGGGCGGGGGACCGGTCCTCGGCGCGCCGCCGCCTCGACGCGGCGCTGCGGGATGACCCCGGCGCCCTTCCGGACCGCATCGCCCTCTGGCTCGCGGAGCCGGCCGCGGACGACCTC
>CAXVWQ010000210.1:0-19263 GCA_964263755.1 Roseomonas sp.
GACGGGGGGCGAGGGCAGCAGCGCCGACGGCGCGCCGGGGTCGGCCCGCAGCGGCGGGGCGGGCGGGGCCTGGGCGAGGGCGGTGCCGGACAGCGCGACGAGCAGGAGGAGGGCGGGGCGGGGGGACATGGCGCCGTCTCCGGGATGGGCGCGACCGGAACGGGCGGGTCCGCGACGGGTTGCGGCACCAAGGGCCCCCTCGCCAGGGGGTGCGCCCCGGGGCAGGCTGCGGCGCAGAGGCGCGGGACACGCGCCCGAGATCGCAGGGACACGTCCGACGATGCAGCGCCGCCCCCTTCTCGCGCTCGCGGGGCTCGCGCCCCTCGGGGCGCCCGCCCTCCTCCTCCCCGGAACCGCCGCGGCCCAGGACGCGGCGTGGCCGACGCGGCCGGTGACGATCACCGTGCCCTTCGTCGCCGGCGGCCCGTCCGACATCGTGGCGCGCGCCGCCGCGGCGCGGATGGCGCAGTCGCTGCCGCAGCCGGTGGTGGCGGAGAACCGGCCCGGCGCGAACGGGGAGGTCGCGGTCCGCAACCTCATGCGACTGCCGCCGGATGGGCACGCCTTCATGGTCGGGTCCATCGGGGTGTTCGCGATCAACCCGGCGCTGCGGCCCAACCTCGGCTACGACCCGATCCGCGACCTGACGCCGCTCACCCTCGCGGTCACGACGCCGAACGTGCTCGTGGTCAACGCGGAGCGGAACCCGTCGCGGGACGTCGCCTCGCTCATCGAATGGCTGAAGGGGCGGCGGGGGGCGGCGTCCTACTCCACCTCCGGCGTCGGCTCGTCGGACCAGTTGACGACCGAGCTGTTCAAGCTGCGGACGGGGACGGAGATCACCCACGTGCCGTATTCGGGCGGCGCGGCGGCGGCCACCGACCTCATCGCCGGCAACATCGACATCTCCTTCCAGAACCTCGGCACCGTGGCCGGCCACATCGCCGGCGGGCGGCTGCGGGCGCTGATGGTGACGAGCGAGGCGCCCCACCCCGTGCTGCCCGGCGTGCCGACGGCGGCGCAGTCGGGGATCAGCGACTTCGTCGTGACCTCCTGGCAGGCCTTCATGGGCCCTGCGGCGATGCCCGCGCCGGTGCGGGACCGCGTGGTCGGGGCCCTGCGGGACGCGCTGACCCACCCCGAGACGAAGGCGCGGCTGGAGGCGATCGGACTCTCCGTCGTCGCGGACGCGCCGGAGGACTACGCGCGGTTCCAGGCGGCGGAACTCGCGCGGTGGCGCGAGGTGGTGCGGGTCGCCGGGATCACCGCGACCGGCTAAGCGATCCTCCCGACCTCCTCGGGGGGGTGCGCCTGTGGCCCTGGAGGAAGGCGCTGCCTTCCTCCGGCCCACAGGCGCAACCCCCCCGAAATGGTCGGGACGAAGCGCCCGCCGGTGTCAGTTCAGCGTGATGACCGGCCGCATCCGCTCGACGACCGGGCGCGGCACGCCGGCCTTCGCCGTGAGGTCTTCGGGGGTGGCGTAGGGGCGGTTGCGGATGATCGCCTCGGCGAGCGCGGCTCCGATGCCCGGGAGGGCGTCGAGTTCGGCGGCGGAGGCGGCGTTCAGGTTGACCGGCGCCGTCACCACGCGGTCGCGGATGCGGTCGAGGATGGGGCGCGGTAGGGCGCCTTTCGATGCCGCCTCCTCCGGGTTGGCGTAGGGGCGGTTGCGGATGATCGCCTCCGCCTCCGCGGGGCCGACGCCGGGGAGGGTGTCGAGTTCGGCGGCGGTGGCGGTGTTGAGGTTGACCATCGTCGGAAGGGCGGGAGGGACCGCCGTCGGCGGCACGACGGTGCCCGGCGCCATCGCGGCCGGGGGCTGCGGGCCGCCATCCGGGGCCGCTCCGGGGGGCACCGCGGGGGCCTGGGCGAGGGCGGTGCCCGTGAGGAGGAGGGCGGCGAGGGTCAGGGGTGCGCGCATCGGTGTCTTCCCGGCATGGGGAGGCGTGGCGCCCCCGCCTCCCCGCAACGTCCCCGGCCCCGCGGCGATGCGCGGCGCGCGGGGGCGTGATGGGCGGGCCCGGGTCAGTCCTCGCCGAAGGAGGGGAGGCCGTCGAAGAAGGGAGGCGCGTAGGTGTCCCCCGCCCAGCGGTGCCGGGAGAGGGTGCGGCCGGTGCGCGCGTCGCGGATGACGAGGTCGGGCGGGGCCGTGCCGGGGTGCGGCGCGGCGGATGGGCTCGATTCGCCGGTCGAGCGACCATTCGGTGCGGCACGTCCGCTCCCGCTGGCCGGGGCGACGGGGGCAGGGGGCGGCCCCGGCGTGCTGGGCCGAGACGTAGGCCGCGAGGACGGGCGTGAGGGCATCGCCGTGCCACCGGAACAGGTGCAGCGCCGTGGTGAGGGTGGAACGGCCCCTGGACAGGTAGGCGTTGGCCACCGTCACCGCGACGGTCCCCGCGCCGAAGCGGCGGGCGGGGACGACCTCGACGATGCCGGAATGGAAGGGTTCGACCGTCATCGCCTCGATCTCGACGGGGCCGGCGACGATTCGGGCGGATCCGTCGGGCGCGTCCCGGAGGAGGGCGACGGCGAGGCGGTCGTGGTCCCGTACCGCCGCCGCGACCCAGGGCGCCTCCGCGCCGTCCGCCCATCGCGCGACGGTGCAGCGGCCGTGTCCCGGCCGGGCCGCCTCGGCCGCCGCGGCCGCGTCGCCCGGGAACAGCAGGGGGGCCGCCGCGGCGCAGTCGAGCGCCGCCGCGGGCGCGGCGAGGAGGAGGGCGAGGAGCGGGAGGCGCCGGATCACGCCGCGGCGCGGAAGCCGCGCAACTCCTCCAGCGCCTCGCCCATCGCGGCCACCGCGTCCCGCATCGTCTCCGGCGTGTTCGCGCCGATGCCGGCGATGCGGATCGTCGGGGCCGGCGTGGTGTGGAAGTTGGAGATGAGGAAGCCGCGGCGCTTCAGGGCGTCGGTGAAGCCCCCCAGCGACCAGCCGGGGAAGGCGGGCTGGTGCAGGGTGAGGATGATCGGGCCCTGGTGCGCGGCGTCGAGGTAGGGGCGGAGGCCGAGGCGTTCCGCGCCCTCCCGCAGCACCCGCGTGTTCGCCTCGTAGCGGGCGAGGCGGGCGGGCTGGCCGCCTTCCTCCCGATGGATGCGGACCGCGACTCCGAAGGCGCGCAGGGCCTGGGCGGGCGGCGTGAAGCGGAAGGAGCCCCAGCCCTTGGTCTCCGCGTGCCACAGCACGTCGCCGAGGTCGAAGGACCAGGAACCCGCCTTGCCGCGGCGGGCGCGGGCGCGGTCCGCCGGGCACACCGCGAAACCGATGCCGGGGAGGCCTTCGAGGCACTTGTTGGAGGTGAACAGCACCGCGTCGCATTCCGGCATGGCCGAGACGTCGAGCGGCAGGGCGCCGAAGGCGGAGACGGAATCCACGATGGTGCGGCGGCCCGCGGCGCGGGCGGCGGCGCCGACCGCCACCGGGTCGTTCACGATGCCGGAGCCGGTCTCCGAATGGACGAGGCCGACATGGGTGATGGCGGGATCGGCCGCGAGCGCCGCGGCGACCTCCGCCGCCGTGACGCCGCGCGTGTCGGGGACCGTCATCGGGACGGCGATCCGCCCGGCCTCGTTCGCGAGGCGCACGATGCGTTCGGCGTACTGTCCGTTGACCGGGACGAGGATCCTCGCGCCGGGTTCCACGAAGGTGCGGACCGCGGCCTCCACCATGAAGTGGCCGCAGCCCTGGAGGGGGAGGGTGACGTGCTCGCCCGGGCGCCCGCCGGCGATGTCACGCACGGCGTCGCGGATTCCCGCGTATTCCGGGAGGAAGTCGTTGTCCCAGGGCGCGATGTCGGCGGCGGCGGCGGCGCGGACCTCCGGGCGGGTCTGCACGGGGCCGGGGGTGAGGAGAATCATCGGGTGGTCCGGGGCATCAGGGCCGGGAAACTGCTCCGGGCTCGCGGCCGGGGCAACACGCGACGGGCCCCGTCCGGCGCGAACCTCGCCACGGAACGTCGGCGGCAACCGCCATCCGCCCCGCGACGAGCGCGACCGCTCAGGCGGCCCTGGCCTCGGCCTCGATCTCGCCCTGGAACCGGTCGAGGAAGGCGTCCCGCCCGATCTCGCCCAGGTCCACGGCCTTGGCGTTCCCCGCGGCGATGAAGGTCACGTCGGTGATGCCGATGACGCCGAGGATGAGGCGCAGGTAGGCGGTGGCAAGGTCGCGGTCGCGGATCGGCGAGCCCTCGGTGTAGACGCCGCCGGAAGCGAGGAGGACCGTGGCCCTCTTGCCGGTGACGAGCCCCTTGCCGTCCACCCCCAGCGTCAGGCCCTTGCGGACGACGTGGTCGATCCAGGCCTTGAGCGCCGCCGGGACGTTGTAGTTGTAGACCGGGGTGGCGATGACGAGGTGGTCGGTCGCCAGGAGTTCGGCGACGAGGTCGTCCGACAGGCGCAGCACCTCCTTCATCTCCTCGGAATGCCGCTCGGGCGGGGTGAAGTAGGCCTGGAGCCACGGCGCGTTCACGAACGGCAGGTCCGTCTCCATCAGGTCGCGCTGGACGACCGTCCCGCCGGGGTGTGCCGCCCGCCAGCCGGCGACGAAGCGGCGGGTGAGGTTGCGGGAGATCGAGTGGTCGCCGCGCGGGGAGGTCTCGACGACGAGGAGGGTGGTCATGGACGGCGTTCCTTGCGGGGTAGGACCCCAACTGCGCCTTCCGAACCTACTGCGGGAGCGATAAAGAACCGATCATGTCTATCGGTCAGGATGATGGATGATCGGCAGCCTCACCCTCGATCAGTTGCGCGTGCTGACGACGATCGCCCAGGAGGGCAGCTTCTCGGCCGCCGGTCGCCGGCTGTCCCGGGCCCAGTCCGCCATCAGCCAAGCGGTGGCCACGCTGGAGGACGTGCAGGGCGTGACGCTGTTCGACCGCTCGGGGCATCGCCCGCGGCTGACGGAGGCGGGGCGCAACCTCGTCGGGCAGGCGCGGATCGTCCTCGCGGGCGCCGCCCGGTTCGAGGGCATGGCCGCGGGCCTGCGCGAGGGCATCGAGCCGGAACTGGCGGTGGCCGTGGACCCGCTGACGCCCACCGCCCCCTTCATCGAGAGCCTGCGGGCCCTCCGCGACGCCTTTCCCCACCTGTCCGTGAGCTTCTCGACCGAAGGGCTGGGCGGCGCGGAGCGGCGGCTTCGCCGAGGCGAGGCGGCGCTCGCCCTCTGCGTCCTCCTGCCGCCGGTGCCGGAGGACCTTCTCACTGTGCCGCTCCTGAACGAAAGTCTCGTTCCCGTCGTGGCGCCGGAGCATCCCCTGGCGCGGCTCGGCGGGGCCGCGACCCCCGCGGACCTCCAGGAGCACGTGCAACTCGTGCTGTCCGACCCCTTCGCGCCGGGCGGGCCGAGCTACGGCGTCATCGGCAGCAAGGCATGGCGGTTCGTGGAACTCGGCCGCCGGCTGGACTTCCTCGTCGCGGGGCTGGGCTGGTGCCGCATGCCCGAGCGCCTTGTCGGACCCTTGCTGCGCGAGGGGCGGCTGCTTCCCCTGACCATCGAGGACGACCCCGCCCGCGCCGCCGGGCCGCTGACGATCTACGCGGCCCATCTGCGCGACCGCCCGCTCGGCCGGGCCGGCACGTGGCTGCTGGACGACCTGCGGGTCCGGCTGGGCTGAAGGGGCATGGGCGCCCGCGACCCGTCCGGGCCGCGCGCGTCACGCCGTCAGGTCGCCCCGCATCTCCCGGATCAGCTTGCGGCGGATCGCCTCGGCGAAGTCCGCGTAGTCGGCGCAGGTCACCACGAAGGCGCCGGGGCCGCCGATGACGTGGGCGGCGTAGTGGGCCGGCAGGTCCGGCTCCTCGTTCACCACGGCGAGGGCGTTGATCGTGACGCCCGCGGACACGCCGGCGTCCCGCGCGCGCGCCGGCGGCGTGCCGGCGGAGGCGGCGCCGTCGCCGGAGACGTCGAGGACGCGGCGGGGCGCGGGATGGGGACAGGCGGCGAGGAGGGCGAGGCCGGCGGCCATGCCGTTCCCCAGCGCCGTGGCGCCGGGGGGGAGGAGGCGGGGGGCGTCGTCCACGGCGTCGGCCAGCGCGGCGGCGGAGGCGGGGTCGAACAGGACCGTCCACCCCACGACCGTCGCCTGCGCGTCGGGGCCGGACCAGAGGAGGGCGGCGACCGCCGCGGCGCCGCGCGGGCCGCCGGTGGCGGCGCGCACCACCTCCGGGTCGCGGAACGCCCCGGCCAGCCCGCCCATCATCAGCCCGAACTCGTCGTGGTCCACCGAGGCGGAGGCGTCCACGGCGAGGCAGAGGGCGACGTCCACGGGGGGCATGGCGGGCAGGTGGGGCGGGACCAGGGGCCGCGCCAGACACGGTGGCGCGCCGCTTGCCTCGCGCTTGCCAGCCGCCGCGGACGCGCGAAGATCGGCCGACGAGACGACGGAGACGCCACGATGCAGCGACGCACGATGCTTGCCGGGGCGGGGGGATTGCTCGCGACCCCGGCCCTCTCCCAGACCGCGCCGGGCGGGCGATTCCCGGGCCGCCCGATCCGCATGATCATCCCATACCCGCCGGGCGGCGCCACCGACGCCATGTCCCGGCTGGCCGCCCAGAAGCTCGGGGAGCGGCTCGGCACCACCGTCGTCACGGAGAACCGGTCCGGCGCCAACGGCACCGTGGGCGGTCAGGCGGTGCTCCAGGCGCCGGCGGACGGCTACACGATCCTCGGCTCGGCCTCCATCCACCCGATGGCGCGCGCGGTCATGCGGTCCGTGCCCTACGACCCCGTGGCGGATTTCGTGCCGATCGCGCGCACCGCGCGCGGGCCGCTCGTCCTCGTCATGGACCCGCGGCGGCCGGAACGGACCGTGGCGGAGGTGGTGGAGGCGGCGCGGCGGGAGCCGAACCGCTGGACCTTCGCCACCTCCTCCCTCGGCGCCGCGGGGCACCTCGGGACCATCGAGTTCAACCGGGTCACGGGATCGCGCATCGAGATCGTGGGGTATCGCGGCACGGCGCCGGCGCTCGCCGACATCGCCGGCGGCAACGTCCAACTCATGTTCGACCCGGTCCTCGCGACGCTGCCGCTGATCCAGGGCGGGCAGGTGCGGGGCATGGGCATCGCCTCCGCGACGCGCACCCCGCTGGCGCCGGACCTGCCGACGATGGCGGAGGCGGGGGTGCCGGGCTTCGAGTTCGCGTCCTGGTACGGGGTGTGGGGGCCGCGCGCGATGCCGGCCGAGATCGTGGCGCAGATGAACGCCGCCCTCGGCGCCGCGATGCGGGAGCCGGAGGTCGTCGCCCGCCTCACCTCCCTCGGCTTCGAGCCGGTGTCGGAGACGCCCGCGGCGGTCGAGGCCTTCGTGCGGGAGGACGTGGCGCGCAACGTGGCGCTGCTGCGGTCCGCGAGCTTCCAGCCGGAGTAGGGTCGGCCCTCGCGCTGCCCGCCCGGTCCCGGTAGGGTCGGCTCCGCGCCGGGGTTCGGGCAGGAGGAATGGATCGCCTTGGACGCCAGCGCGCCCCCCGGCCATCCGCATGGGGGCGACCCCCATCCCGACGCCCCCATCTCCCGCCTCGTCGCGGAGGTGGCCGCGGCCTGCCCGGGGGAGCGCATCACCCTCGGCGAACTCGACGCGGCCTTCGGGGACCGCGCCTTCGGGCTGCTCATCCTCCTGCTGCTCCTGCCGGGGCTGCTGCCCGGCGCGGCGTCGGTCTTCGGGCTGCCGATCCTCCTCCTCGGGGTGCAGATGGGGCTGGGCTACGAGTCGCCGCGGCTGCCCGCCTTCGTCGCGCGGCGCGGCTTCCGGCGGGCGGACGTGCTGCGGCTGTCGGAGGTGTCGTCCCGCTGGCTCGGCCGGGTCGAGCGCTACGTCCGCCCGCGGCCCGGGCCCTTCACCACGCCGTTCGGGCGGCGGCTGTTCGGGTGGCTGTCGGCCTACGTCGCCCTCATGCTCATCCTCCCGGGGCCGGGAACGAACGGGCCGCCGGCCTTCGGCAACATCGTCATGGCGCTCGGGCTGATCGAGCACGACAGCAAGGTGATCGGCATCGGGGTGGTGCTGACCGTGCTCGGCTGCGCCTTCGCGACCGCGGTGCTCGTGGCGCTGGCGTGGTTCGGGATGGAGGCGTGGAACTTCGTGTTCTGACGCGGCGGATCGGTCAGGCGGCCAGCAGGTCGCGGGCGAGGGTTCCGAGGTCCTGCGCGGCGGGGCTGCCGGGGTGGCGGGTGAGCAGGGGCACGCCGGAGCGCACGGCGTCCCGCACCCGCGCGTCCCGCCGCACGATGCCGGCGAGGGGCACGCCGTGGCCGAGGAAGGAGCGGCACGCCCGGTCCAGGGCGGCATGGGTGCGGCGGGCGCCTGCACCGTCGCTCGCGCCGTTGACCACGAGGCGGGCGTCGGCGCCCGGCGCGTCGCGGCCGTGCATCTTCAGCACGGCGTAGGCGTCGGTGAGGCTCGTCGGCTCGTCGTTCGCGACGACGAGGAGGGTGTCGCAGGCGGCGGCGAGGCGGCGGGACGGCGCGTCGAGCCCCGCGCCGATGTCGAGGACGACGAGGTCGAACTCCGCGGTGGCGGCGCCGAGGAGGCGGACGAGGCGTTCGAGCCACGCCTCCCCCAGCGACGCGAGGGAGCCGCAGCCGGAACGGCCGGCGAGGACGCGGAGGCCGGATTCGTGGCGCGTGCTCGCGTCGCGCAGCGCGACCTCCCCGCGCAGCACCGCGAGCAGGTCGGGGCCGGGAGGCAGGCCCATCTGCACGTCCACGTTGGCGAGGCCGAGGTCGCCGTCGGCCAGCAGCACGCGCCGGCCCGCCGCGGCGGCGGCCTGGGCGAGGCCGATCGCGACGACGGTCTTGCCGACGCCGCCCTTGCCGGAGGCGACGCCGAGGAGGCGGCCGCGCGGGGCGTCGGTCATGCGGGGCGGTCCGGGGCGGGGATGAGGTGGGGCCGTGCGGCGCCGAGGCGGGCCGACAGCCAGGCCGGGGTGATGGGCGTCAGCCCGTCCGCTGCGCCGGGGCCGGTTCCCGCCTCCGTCAGCGAGAGGCCGCCCGCGACGGCGGCGGCGAGGACGCCGCCCATGCGGCGCGGGCGGTCGAGGCGGGTCGGCAGGAGGTGGCGGGCCCCGAGGGCGGCGAAGGCGCGCGCGGTCTCGGCCGCCTCCTCCGCGTCCAGGCCGGCGGGGAGGACGAGGACGGGGGCGGCACCGGTGGCGCGCAGCAGGGCGAGGAGGTCGGTGGCCTGGGCGGGGTCGAAGGGGTCGCAGCCCGCGGTGTCCAGCAGCACGGGCTGGCCGCGGGCGCGTTCCGCCGCGGCGTCGCGGGCGCCCTCGGCCGCCGCGACGGCGCGGGGGGCGATGCCGAGGACGCGGGCGAAGGCGGCGAGCTGCGCGTGGGCGCCGGCGCGCTGCGCGTCGCCGTCCAGCACGAGCGGGGTGACGCCGCGCATGACGAAGCGGGTGGCGATCTTGACGAGGGAGAGGGTCTTGCCGGCGCCCGGCGGGCCGACGAGGGCGAGGGGGCGAGAGACGGCGTCGGGGAGGGGGGCGAGGGTGGGGCCGCTGCCGTCGCCGGGGTGGGCCGGGGCGAACGCCGCGAGGGCCGGGCGGTCCGCCGGGGCGTCCGGTCCCGGCGGACCCTCCCCCGGCACGCCGGGGCCGGGCCATGCCGCGCCGCCGGTGCCGCCCGATCCGTGCGCTGCGCCGGAGGACCGGGTCGCCCCGGGTGCATCGGCGGGGGTCGTCGCGTCATCTTCCGCGGCCGCGGTCACCTCCACGCCCCCGGCCACGCGGCGGGTCGAGAGGATCAGCGCCTCGGGGCCGAGGTCGCGGCGGCACGCCGCCATCGCCTCCGCCATCCTGGCGGCCTGGAAAACGCGCAACCGCATCGCCAGGATGATGGGCCGCGACTCCTTTACGGATGGTGAACGCGACGCGCGCCGCGGTCCCGGCCGCGCGGCGCGGGGACGGCCGGAACGGTGGGCCGGCCGTCGGGGGCCCGCGCGCGGCAGGAGCCACGACGGTCGGCCGGGGACGGGTGTAGCGTGGCGCGACCCACCCGTCCCCGGAGACCCCCATGCAGCGCCGCGTCCTTCCGGCCCTCCTCGCGCCCTTCGCCGCCCCGGCGGTGGCGCGGGCGCAGGGGTTCCCGTCCCGCCCCGTCCGCCTCGTCCTGCCCTATGCGCCCGGAGGGGCGGTGGACATCATCGGACGCGCGGCGGGGACGCGGTTCGCCGAACTCCTCGGCCAGCCCTTCGTGATCGAGAACCGGGCCGGCGCGGGCGGCACGGTCGGGGCGGAGGCGGTGGCGCGCTCGGCGCCGGACGGGCACACGCTGCTGCTCACCAACCCCGCGCAGGTCGGGATCGCCCGGGCGCTCTCCCCGCGCCTCGGCTACGACCCCGCGGCGCTGACGCCCGTGACGCTGCTGGCGGAGACGCCGCAGGCGCTGTTCGCGGCGACCGCGTCGGGCATCGGGGACGTGGGGGCGGCCCTCGCGGCGGCGCGGGCGCGGCCGGGGGCGGTGGCGGTGGGGACGCCGGGACAGGGGAGCTTCGGGCACCTGCTGCTCGAGCTGCTGACCCGCTCGGCGGGGGTGTCGTTCCTGCACATCCCGTATCGCGGCGCCACGCTCGTGCTGAACGACATGGCGGCGGGGACGGTGCCGCTGACCTTCACCACCGTCGCCTCCGCGAAGGGGCTGCTGGATTCGGGCACGGTGCGCGGGCTGGCCGTGGCGTCGGACCGGCGCACGGCGGGAATGCCGGAGGTGCCGACCTTCGCGGAGGCCGGGATCGCGGGGATGGCGGCGCCGCTGTGGTTCGGCATCACCGCCCCGCCCGGCACGCCGGATGAGATCGTCGCGACGCTGCACCGCGCCTTCGCCGCCTCGCTCGCAACGGAGGAGGTGCGGGGGCTGATGGCGCGCGTCGGGGCGGACATCGTGGCGGGCGGGCCGGATCGGCTACGGCGGGCGATGGATGACGACCTCGGGCGCTGGGACGCCGTGGTGCGGGCGGCGAACATCCGGCTGGAGTAGGGACGGCCCGCTACACGGCCCCGACGGTGCGGATGCGGGCGCGGGGGTGGATCTCCGTCTGCGCCAGCACGGCGGTCGCGGGGCGCAGGCGCTCGACGATGGCGCGGACGTGGGCGCGGATGGCGCCGGAGCAGACGAGGACGGGGGCGTCCCCCGCCGCCGCGGCGGCGTCGCAGGCGTCGCGCAGGCGGCCCATGAACTCGCCGAGGCGGGAGGGGGGCATGGCGAGCTGCCGGTCCTCGCCGTTGCCGATGAGGGCCTCGGCGAAGGCCTGTTCCCATTCGGGGGAGAGGGGGAGAAGCGGCACCGTGCCGTCCGGGCCGCGCGCGGCGTCGCAGAGCTGGCGGGCGAGGCGGGTGCGGACCGAGGCGACCATCGCGGGCACGCCGCGGGCACCGGCGGCAAGGGCTTCCTGCATGCCCTCCAGGATCGTCGGCAGATCGCGGATGGAGACGCGTTCGGCCAGCAGGGTTTGCAGCACGCGCTGGACGGTGCCGGTGGTGACCTGGGCGGGGATGAGGTCGGCGAGGAGTTTCGCGTGCTCGCTGCCGAGGTCGTCGAGGAGCTTCTGGGCCTCGGCGTGGCTCAGCATCTCCGGCATGTGCTCGCGCACCACCTCGGTCAGGTGCGTGGCCAGCACGCCGGCGCCGTCCACCACCGTGCAGCCGCGGGCCAGCGCCTCCTCCCGCGCCGCCTCCTCGATCCAGAGGGCGGGGAGGCCGAAGGTGGGTTCGGTGCAGGGTTCCCCGGCCATGGCGGGGCGTTCGCCGGAGGGGTGGATGGCGAGGGACAGCGGCGGGCGGAGGATGCCGCGGGCGGCCTCGATCTCCTTCACGCGGATGACGTAGGTGTCGGGGGAGAGGTGCAGGTTGTCCTGGAGGCGGACGCTCGGCAGGACGAAGCCCATCTCCTGCGCGGTGGTTTTTCGAAGATTGCGGATCTGGTCGGTGAGGCGTGGGCCATCGCCGGCGGCGAGCGACAGCAGGCCGTAGCCGAGTTCGATGCGCAGCGTGTCCATCCGCAGCGTCTCGGCGACCGGCGCCTCCGCGGCGATGCCGGGGGCGGCGGCGGGCGTGTCGGGCGCGGTGTCGGAGGGGCGCTTCCAGGCGGCGTAGCCGAAGCCGCCGGCGAGGACGAGGAACGGGAACAGCGGCATGCCCGGCAGCAGTCCCATGAAGCCCGCGGCGCCGGCGGCGAGCCAGAGCGGCTTCGTCAGGCCAAGCTGCTTCACGAGGGCCTTGTCGGCCGTGCCCTCCGTATTGCCCTTCGTCACCACGATGCCGGCGGCGATGGAGGTGAGGAGGGCGGGGATCTGCGACACCAGCCCGTCACCGATGGTGAGGGTGGCGAAGGTGGAGACGGCGTCGCCGAACGGCATCCCGTGCCGCGCGGCACCGATGGCGATGCCGCCGAGCAGGTTGATCGCGGTGACGATGAGGCCGGCGATGGCGTCGCCGCGCACGAATTTCGCGGCGCCGTCCATCGCGCCGTAGAAGCCGCTCTCCGCCTCCAGGTCGGTGCGCCGTCGCCGCGCCTCGTCCTCCCCGATGGCGCCGGAGGAGAGGTCGGCGTCGATCGCCATCTGCTTGCCCGGCATGGCGTCGAGCGAGAAGCGCGCCGCCACTTCGGCGATGCGGCCGGAGCCCTTCGTGACGACGGTGAAGTTCACGACGAGGAGGATGGCGAAGACGATCATCCCCACCACCACGTCGCCGCCCATGAGGAAGCCGCCGAAGGCCGAGACGACATGGCCCGCGGCGTTCGGGCCCTCGTGCCCGTGGGCGAGGATGGTGCGGGTGGTCGCGACGTTGAGGGCGAGGCGCAGGAGGGTGGTGAGCAGGAGGACGGTGGGGAAGGAGGTGAAGTCGAGCGGGCGGTGGAGGAACAGCGCGGTCATCAGGACCAGCACCGAGAGGGTGATGGAGAGCGCGAGGCCGGCGTCCAGCAGCGGCACCGGGAGCGGGACCACCAGGAGGACGATGAGGAGCGCGACGCCGATCGCCAGCGCCACGTCGGTGGAGCGGCCGATGCCCCTGAGCCATGCCGGCGCCGTCATGCGTCAGGTCCAGGCGGGGAGGGCGGGGATGGGCATCTGGCCGGGGGCCGCCGGCACGGCCTCCCCCAACGCGCGGTATTCGTGGAGCTTGTTGCGCAGCGTGCGGATGGAGATGCCGAGGATCTCCGCGGCGCGGGTGCGGTTGCCGAGGCAGTGGGTGAGGGTTTCGAGGATGAGGGCGCGCTCCACCTCCTCGACCTTGCGGCCGACGAGGGCGGTGACGTGGCCGCTCGGCGGTTGCGCGGCGGGCGTGGGTTCGTCCGCGGCGGCGGTGCTGGCGCGGGGCATGGCGCGGTGCAGTTCGATCGCCTCGCCGCCGATCTCGTCGCCTTCCGCCAGGAGGACGGCGCGGTGGACGGTGTTCTCCAGTTCGCGGACGTTGCCGGGCCAGGGGTGGGAGAGGAGCATCGCGCGGGCCTGGGGCGAGAAGTCGCGCTCCGGCATGCCGTTGGCGTCCGCGTAGCGGCGCGCGTAGTGGTCGGCGATCGGCAGGATGTCGCCGGGGCGCTCGCGCAGGGCGGGGATGCGCAGCGCCACGACGTTCAGGCGGAAGAAAAGGTCTTCCCGGAAGCGGCCCGCCGCGACCTCCGCCGACAGGTCGCGGTTGGTGGCGGCGAGGATGCGGACGTCCACCTTCACCGGCGCGGCGCCGCCGAGGCGGTCCACCTCGCGCTCCTGCAGGGCGCGGAGGATCTTGGCCTGGAGGCGGGGGTCCATCTCGCCGATCTCGTCCAGCAGCAGCGTGCCGCCGTCCGCCTGCTCGAACTTGCCGCGGCGGGAGGCGACGGCGCCGGAGAAGGCGCCCTTCTCGTGGCCGAACAGCTCGGATTCCAGCAGGGCTTCCGGCAGGGCGGCGCAGTTCAGGGCGACGAAGGGGCCGGCGCCCCGGCGGGAATGGCGGTGGATGTGGCGGGCGAGGACCTCCTTGCCCGTGCCGCTCTCCCCCGTGACGAGGATGGAGGCCTCGGCCTTCGCCACGGCCTCGGCGCGGCGAAGCAGGGCGGCCATCGCGGGGTCGGAGTGGATCGGGCGTTCCAGTTCGCCCGTCGCGGCGCGCAGCATCGCCACGATCAGGTCGGCGTCGGGCGGGAGGGGGAGGAACTCCTTCGCGCCGGCGCGGATGGCGGCCACGGCCGCGGCGGCGTCGGCGTTGCGGCCGCAGGCGATCACGGGGCAGGCGATGCGTTCGGCGGCGAGGGAGGAGACGAGCCAGCCGATGTCGTGCGCGACGTCGCAGAGGATGACGTCGCAGCCTTCCGCGCGCGCCGACGCCATGCCGGCGGTGACGCCGTCGGCCTGACGCAGCCGCGCGCCGCGGGCCGTGGCGATCCGCGCGGCCTGGCCGAGTTCCGCCTCCAGCGAGCCGATGATGAGGAGGCGCGTCATCCCGCGCGGTCCAGCTTCACGATCTCGGTCATCGTCACGCCGAGGCGGTTGTCCTCCACCATCACCACCTCCCCGCGGGCGACGAGGCGGTTGTTGACGTAGATGTCCACCGCCTCCCCCAGTTTGCGGTCGAGTTCGACGACGGCGCCGCGGCCGAGCTTGAGCAACTGGCTCACCTGCATCGTGGCGCGGCCGAGCACGGCGGAGACCTGCACGGGGACGTCGTAGACCGCCTCCATCCCCGCGGTGCCGAGGGGGGCGGTGCGCGGGGCGGTGGCGGATTCGGCGCCGATGGGTTCGAAGCCGTCGCTCATGATTCGTGTCCTTCAGATGATTCGAGGGCCAGGGTGTCGGCGGGCAGCAGGTCGAGGGAGGCGAGGACCTCCCGGATCGCCGCCCGGCGCTTTTCGAGCGACAGGCGAATGCCGCCGTGCCGCCATTCGAGCCGCGCGTCGCCCTCGGGCAGCGCGGGGTCGGGTTCGATGGGCAGGCCGCGGTCGCCGAAGCGGTCCCGCGCCCCGTCGAGGATCGCGGGCGGCACGCGGAGGGTGGCGCCGTCCGGCGCCTCCGCGACGGGGCCGAGGGCGTCGAGGAGCGTCGGCAGCAGATCCGGCGCGTGCCGGGCCGCGGCGCCGGGCAGGGCCGCGTCCACCATGTCCAGCACGATACGCGCGAGGTCGCGCACGCCGGCCTCCGCGGCGGCGCGCGCCTCCTCCCGCAGGCCGTCCATCGCCGTGAGGGCGAGACGGATGCTCTCCTCCGCCATGGCGGCGCAGCCGGTGGCCTCGGCGGCGCGGCCGCGCGCCTCGCCCTCCCGCAGCGCCTCGGCGCGGGCGTCGCGACGGGCGGCCTCCACCGGGTCCTCGATGGGTTCGGGCGGCGGCGGCGCCGCGGCGGGCGCGTCGAGGTCGGGGAGGCGGAGGGCGCCGAACATCTCAGGCCACCATCGTCTCGCCGGTGTCGCCGATCTGGATCGTGCCCTGCGCCGCGAGATCCTTCGCCACGATGACGAGGGACGCCTGCGCCTCGTCCACGTCCCGCAGGCGCACGGCGCCGAGGGCGGCGATGTCGTCGCGCAGCATCTTCGCCGCGCGTTCCGACAGGTTGCGGAAGAACAGGTCGCGCATCGGCTCCGTCGCGCCCTTGAGGGCAAGGGCCAGCTTGTCCTTCTCCGCCGCCCGCAGCAGGGCCTGGATGCCGGGGCCGTCGAGGCGCTCCAGGTCCTCGAAGGTGAACATGAGGGAGCGGATGCGCTCGGCGCTCTCGCCGTTGCGCTCCTCCAGCGCGACCATCATCCGCGTCTCGGCCGCGCGGTCGAGGTTGTTGAAGATCTCGGCCATCAGCTCGTGACTGTCGCCGCGGGACGAGCGGGAGAGGTTGCTCATGAACTCGTGGCGCAGGGTGCGCTCCACGCCCTCCAGCACGTCCTTCTGGACGTTCTCCATCCGGAGCATCCGCATCACCACCTCCATCGCGAAGCCTTCGGGGAGGAGGGCGAGGACGCGGGCGGCGTTGTCGGGGCGGATCTTCGACAGCACCACCGCGACGGTCTGCGGGTATTCGTTCTTGAGGTAGTTCGCGAGCACGGCCTCCGACACGTTGCCGAGCTTCTCCCACATGGTGCGGCCGGCGGGGCCGCGGATCTCCTCCATGAGGGCGGTGACGCGGTCCGCGGGGAGGTTGAGGGAGAGCAGCCGCTCCGTCGTCTCGAAGGAGCCGACGAGGGCGCCGGCGCCGCCGAGGCTGTCGGCGAATTCCTTGCAGAGCGCCTCCACGATCTCGGCCGGCACGCGGCCGAGGGAGGCCATGGCGGCGGAGAGGTCGCGGATCTCGTCGTGGTGCAGCTTGGCGAAGATGCCCTTCGTCATCGTCTCGTCGAGGGCGAAGACGATCACCGCGGCCTTCTGGGCGCCCGTGAGGATCATGCGTGCTCCGAGGGGGTGAGCCAGCGGCGGATGACCGCGAGGCCTTCGTCGGGGTGGCCGGTCATGAGGGTGGCGACGCGGGCGAGAGCGGCGTTGCGGCGGGCGCGCTCCTCCGTCTCCTCCTCGCCTGGGAGCAGCGCGGCGACGGCGGAGGGGCCGCCGAGGGCGGCGGTGCCGGCGGTGCCGTCGGGCAGCGCGCCGGCCACCGTGCCGTCCGCCAGGGCCGCGCCGGGCACGCCGGCGGCGAGGGCGGGGGGGACGAGGGTGGCGGTGAGGCGCTTCGCCATCGGGCGGGCGACGAGGAACAGGGCGAGCAGCGCGACGAAGGCGTAGAGGGCGCTCTCCGCGAGGCGCATCACGGCGGCGGGGCCGATGCCCCAGGCGGCGAGGCCGTCCACCTCGCCCGTCGCGCCCTCCGGCGCGGCGAAGCGCATGGAGACGACCTCCACGCGGTCGCCCCGCCGCTCGTCGGCGCCGATGGCGGAGCGGACGAGGGTGGCGAGGCGGGCGAGTTCCTCCGCGCTGCGCTCGCGGAAGGCGGGGGGCGTGCCCTCCGTCACGCCGTCCACCAGCACCGCGAGCGACAGGCGGCGCACGGTCGGGTGTTCGCGGGTGGTGTTGCGGACGGTGCGGCCGATCTCGTAGTTCGTCGTCTCCTCGGTCTTGCGCTCCTCGCTGCCCGCGTTGCCGCCGCTCGGTTCGGCGCCGGGGAGCTGGTTGGCGACGGAGGTGTTGCCGGGTTCGGCGTTGCGCGACTGCTCCTGGCTGCTCTGGACGGAGCGGGGAACCTGGTTCTCCGGGTCGTAGCGTTCCTCGGTGGTCTGGACGCGGTCGAAATCCATCTCGACGGTCGCCTCGGCGCGGACGCGGCCGGGGCCGAGGGTGCGTTCCAGCATCTCCTCGACGGCGCGGGCGATGCGGAGGGATTCGGTGCGTCGCATCTCCTCGCCCGTCGCGGCGGCGGCGGGGCCGCTCACGGCCTGTCCGCCGCGGGCGAGGAGTTCGCCGCGGCTGTCCACGATGGAGATGGCGGCGGGCTTGAGGCCCGGGACGGCGGTGGCGACGAGGTGGAGGACGGCCTGCACGCCCTCGCGATCCAACCGACCCGAGCCCTGCATCGTCAGCACGACGGAGGCCTGGGCTTCGGCGGACTGGCGGGAGAAGGCCTCGCGGCGCGGCAGGACGAGGTGGACGCGCGCGGCGCGCACGCCGGAGAGGCCGCGGATGGTGCGGGCGATCTCGCCCTCCAGCGCGCGGAGGCGGTTGACGTCCTGCTGGAAGGGGGTGGTGGTGAGGCTCTCGCCGCGGTCGAAGATCTCCCAGCCGACGCCGCCGCCGGCGGGCAGGCCGTCCCGTGCCAGGGCGAGGCGGAGGCGGGCGACCTGGTCCTCCGGCACGAGCACGGTCGTGCCGCCGCCGCCGATGCGGAAGGGCACGCGCTGGCGTTCGAGGGCGGCGACGACGGCGCCCGCGTCGCGCGGATCGAGTTCGGCGTAGAGCGGGGCCATCGCCGGCTGGCCGGCGCGCAAGGCGAACCAGAGGATGAGGCCGAGGACGCCCGCGCCGACCGCCGCCATGGCGCCGAGCCGCAGTGCGCCGAGGGCACGCAGCTGGGTGAGGACGGCGCCCGGGTTCAACGGCGCGCCCCGCGGGCCGCGCGGCCCACGAATCCATCCCGACAATCGCCGCGATGCCCGACGCGCATCCGCTCTCCCCGCGCCCGGCGTCCTGCCGGTGCGGCAAGGATTGCCGGGTCGGGTTAACGCCGGGTTACGACGACGCCGGAAGGACCGAGCGGACCTTGTCGAAGCCGTAGGCCGCGGCGCCCATCCGGAGCGTGACGGCGCCGCCGACGCGCTCCGTGCCCGTCACGGTGCCGAGGACGGTGAAGGGGACCGTCGCGGCGCCGCCCGACGAATCGGCGCCGGTCACGACGACCCGGTAGGCGCCGTCCGGCCGCCGGGTGCCGGCGGAATCACGGCCGTCCCAGCGCCAGTCCTGCGCGGCACTCCCGAGGGTGACCTGCGATTCGCGCAGCGTGCGGCCGGTGTCGTCCTGCACCACCACGCGGGCGGTGCGCGCGGTGCCGGCGGCGGGGAGGCGGATGGTGCCGGCGCCGTCCTGCAGCGCGATGCGGTCGCCCTCCACCTCCACGCGCCGGCCGACCATCGGCGCGGCGGCGACGAGTCCGGAGGCCTGCTGCAGGGCGATGAGCTGCTCCAGGCCGCGGTTCATCGAGATCTGCTGCTCGACGGAGGCGAACTGCACGAGCTGCTGCGTCATCTGGTTCGTGTCGAGCGGGTCGGTCGGCGACTGGTTCTTCAACTGCGTCGTCAGGAGGGTGAGGAAGGTGTCGAAGTTCGTGCCGAAGGTGGCGCGGGCGGCGGCGGTGCCCGTCGCGGCCGAGGTGGTCGCGGCCGTGCCCGTCGTGGCGGGGGTGGTGGCGGCGGTGGTCGCGGTGACGGCCATGGGGGCTTCCCTCTCAGATCGCGATGTCGAGCAGGCTGGTGACGGCGCGCGGGCGCGGCGCGGGTTCGGGTGGCGGCGCGTGGCGCGATCCGCCGCCGGGGCCGCGATGGCCGCCGGACGCGCCGCCGGAACCGCCCCCGGACGAACCGCCCGCCCCGTCGCCGGTGAGGAGCGAGAAGGACAGCGTGCGCCCGCCCTCGGCGCCGATCCCGGCGTCCCGCAGCGCGCGGTCGAGCGACGCGCCGTCGCGCGCGAGCAGCGCCAGCGTCTCCGGCCGTTCCGCGGCCACGCGCACGGCGGCGGCATCGCCGGTGCGGTCCACCGTGACCTCGACGCGGCCGAGTTCCTCGGGGTCCAGCCGCAAGGTCATCCGCCCGCCGCCGGCGCCGGGGAGGGAGAGCGCGACGGCGACCGGGGCGACCTGGGCGGCGGGCGCGACGCGCGGCGGCGGGCGCGGGGCG
>CAXVWQ010000211.1:0-3557 GCA_964263755.1 Roseomonas sp.
CCACGAAGGACGGCTTCGCCGACGCGCCGGCCGAACACCTGCGCTGCCGCTACCTCTTCGGCGCCGACGGCAACGAGGGCAAGGTCCGCAAGACCATCGTCCTCGACTTCGAGACGGAGCGGCTGCCGGACCGCATGAACCGCCAGGTGGACGCGAAGCTGCACTGGCGCCGGTCCACGGACCCGGACCAGGTCTGGTTCTTCTACTACCACAACGGCTTCTGCGGCGTCCTCCCGGTGTGGGGCGGCCTGCACCGCCTGTTCTTCCTCGCGGACGACGCCGGCATCCCGGACCGCGACCCGACGCTGGAGGAGATGCAGGCCGTCGCCCGCGAGGTCACGGACGACGACACCCTCACCCTGACCGATCCCGCCTGGCTGACCCACAGCCGCTTCCAGCACGGCTCGGCCCCGGGCTACGCGCGCGGCCGCGTCTTCCTCGCGGGCGACGCCGGGCACACCACGCTGCCGATCGGCGGGCAGGGCATGAACGCGGGGTTCCACGACGCGGTGGGCCTCGCGTGGCGGTTGGCGATGGCGCTGGAGGGCCGCGCCGCGCCCGTGACGCTCGAATCCTACGACGCGGAGCGCGGCGGCGAGCACGCGCGGCTCGACGAGCAGCAGGCCACCGGGTTCCGCCGCGTCGTCTACCGCGGCGCCCTCACCGACCTGGCGCTCGACGTCGGGGCGAAGCTCATCCCCGACATCGGCGCCCGCATCCAGGGCACCGACGACCTGCACCAGATGTCGGTGGCCTACCCGAAGAGCCCGCTGAACGACGACCACATCGGTGGCCTGCTGCATCGGGGCGGCCCGCACGCCGGCGACCGCGCACCCGTTGCCGAGGTGACCGACGCGGCCGGCCGCACGACGAGCCTGTTCCCCTACATCTACAACCCGGACGGCCGGACCTGTGGCTGGGCGCTCCTCGCCTTCGACGGCGGCAAGCAGGACGCGGCGCCGCTCCTCGTCAGCGCGCAGACCGAGGTCGCCGCCTGGGACTGGGTGCGGCCGCGCATGGTCCTCGCGGGGCCGCTCATCCCCCGCGCCGAGCTGGGCGGGACGCCGGTCCTGTCGGACATGGACGCCCGCGCCCACGGCGCCTACGTGCTCGACGGCATCCCCGCGCTCGTCCTCGTCCGCCCGGACGGCCACATCGCCTTCCGCGGCCCGGCGGAGCGGCCCGAACTCCTGAAGGCCTACTGCGAGAAGGTTTTCGGAGACCCGTCGGCAAAGGCTGCCTAATCCGTGGCCGCTGGGGGATCGCGCATGAGGATCGTGGCGCTGGAGGAGCACTTCCTGACCCGCGACGTGCGCGACGCCTGGGCCGCGCTCGCCCCGGCGGAGCGGGATGGCAGCCTGACGCTGTTCACGGACGGCGAGGTCGGGGCGATGCTCGACGACCTCGCCGAGGCCCGCATCGGGCGCATGGACGTGTCCGGCGTGGACCTCGCGGTGCTTTCGCTCACCACGCCGGGCGTGCAGAACCTCGATGCCGCCGTCGCCGTCCCGCTTGCGCGCCGCACGAACGACCTGCTGGCCGAGGCGGTGCGGGCGCATCCCAACCGTTTCGGCGGCTTCGCCACGCTGCCCACCCCCGCACCGGCCGAGGCCGCACGCGAACTGGAACGCGCCGTGACCGTCCTCGGCCTGAGCGGGGCGATGCTGCACGGGCGCACGCGGGAGCGGAACCTCGACCATCCCGACTTCCTGCCGATCCTCGAAGCGGCCGCTGCGCTCCGCGTCCCGCTCTACCTCCATCCCCAGATCCCCGCCCCCGCGGTGCGCGGCGCGCTCTACTCAGGGCTGGGGGACGAACTCGACCTCCACCTCGCGACCGGCGGCCTCGGTTGGCACGTCGAGACGGGGGTCCAGCTCGTTCGCCTCATCCTCTCTGGCGCTTTCGACCGGTTCCCGGACCTGCAGGTCATCCTCGGCCACTGGGGCGAGGTCATCCCCTTCTACCTCGAGCGGGTGAACGTGCTGTCGCGCGCGGCGCGGCACCTGCGGCGGCCGGTCGCGTCCTACCTCCGCACGAACGTCCACGTCACGCCGAGCGGCATGTTCTCCCCGCGCTACCTCGCCTGGGCGCTCGACGTCATGGGCGCCGACCGCATCCTGTTCTCGACGGACCACCCCTACGTGCCCGCCCCGAAGGGCGCGGCGCGCAGGTTCCTGGAAGAGGCGGACCTGAGCCCCGTGGACCGCGAGCGCATCGCGCACGGCAACTGGGACCGGCTGTGCGCCCGGCGGGCATCATCGGAGGACATCGCGTGACCCACAGGTTCGGCGGCAAGGTCGCCCTCGTCACGGGGGCGGACGGCGGCATCGGCGGCGCGGTCGCGTCCCGCCTCGCGGAGGAGGGCGCGACCGTCGTCGCCGGCGTGCGACGGCTCGACCCGGCGAAGCCGCTCGACCCGGCCTGGGACGCCATCGAACTCGACGTGTCCGACCCCGCCGCCGCGGTGCGGGCGGTGGAGGGGATCGTCGAGCGGCACGGCAACCTCGACATCCTCGTCAACGCCGCGGGCTCCATGCCCTTCAAGCCCCTCGCGGACACCGGGCCGGGCGACTGGCGGGACACGCTCGACACCGACCTGATCGGGCCCTTCGTCCTCATCCGCGAAATGCTGCGGCGGGGCCGCCCGGGCGCCGTCGTCAACGTCGCGAGCATCCACGCCCTCGCGGTCGAGGCGGACGCCGCGGTCTACGCCGCTGCCAAGGCCGCCCTCGTCTCGCTGACCCGGTCGGTGGCGCTGGAGGGGCGCGGGACGGGGCTGCGCTGCAACGTCGTCCTCCCCGGCGCCGTCGAGACGCCGATGCTGCGGAACAACCCCAACGTGGCCTCGGGCGCCGAGAGGATTGCTCCGGGCGAACTCGGCCAGCCCGCCGACATCGCGGCGCTCGTCGCCTATCTCGCCTCGCCCGACGCCGCCTTCGTCAACGGTGCCGCGATCACGGCGGACGGTGGCCGGATGGCGCACCTGTGACCGCGTCGGGCGACGCGCGGCGGGCCGCGACCCGATGAGTCGCGGCATAGACGAGGTCGTCCACGACGCGCTCGGCGATCTCATGGCGCGGGCCGGCCGTCATGGCGGGGCGGGCGGACAGACGGGCTCCGGGGCGCCGACGGGCGAGTACATGAAGTTCGCCTGGTCCACCGGGATCGAGTGCTCCTATCCCACGATCCCCGACGGGCGCGGCGGCACCATCCGCCGCGACATGCTCGCGGAGTGCGGGCACTACGACCGCTACGAGGAGGATTTCGCCCTCGTCCGCGACCTCGGCCTCCGCTCCCTCCGCTACGGGCTGCCCTACCACCGCGTGAACCCCGCGCGCGGCCGTTACGACTGGTCCTTCGCCGATCCGGCGATGGCGGCGCTCAGGGCCGCCGGGATCACTCCCATCCTCGACATGCTGCACTTCGGGCTGCCCGACTGGCTCGGCGGCTTCGACAATCCCGAGCTGCCGGTGGCCTTCGCGCATTACTGCGGCGAGGTCGCGCGCCGCTATCCCTGGGTGCGCTTCTACACCGCCGTGAACGAGATCTACGTCACC
>CAXVWQ010000212.1:0-7190 GCA_964263755.1 Roseomonas sp.
GACGGCGTCTCTCTTTCTACAGAGGCGGGTCCAGGGGCCTCAGGCTCCTGGTGGGTGGAGGTCCGGAGGAGGGCAAAGCCCTTCTCCGGCCCACAGGCGCCACCCCGGAAAGGTCAGCCGACGAGCCCTGCCCCGTTCACCGCGCGCGGCGCTGGGTCGTGCCGCGGCGGGGCGGCGTGGCGCGCGTGGCCGGGGCAGGAGCCGGGGTGGCGGCCACCGGCGTCACGGGGCTCCGGGTCCGTTCCAGTTCCTGGAACATGCAGTTCTTCAGGCCGAACTCGACGGCGTTCGGCAGGCGCTGCTGGCAGACGGCGCGGAACTGTTCCTCCGGGCCCGCGGCCGCCTGGGCGGTGGGCGCGTCGGGCGTGGTGCAGGCCGCGAGGAGCGCGAGGACGCCGATCGGGGGGAGCTGCAGGAGGCGGTGGGTCACGGGGAGGGTCCTCTCGTCGGTGCGGGGCGGTGTCCTGCCCCGGGATCGCGGCGCCGGTGAGGCGCGTCGCGGGCGGCGGGGCGCTTTCTAGGTCGGGGCCGCGCCCGCGTCACGGGTGGGCGTGCGGGCGTTACGCGGGCGGGACGGGATGCGGGGGTGCCACCTCCGCGTCCGCGCTACCGGCGTGGGGCTGGGTCAGGCCGCATCGGCGCGGGCGGGGCTCGTCGCCGCGGCCAGTCGGGCGACGAGGGCAGGGACCTCTCCCTCCGACAGGTTGGCGAAGGCGATGCGAAGGTGCGTGTCCTCCCCCGCGAAGGCGGGGCCGGGGAGCGCCATGAGGCCGTGGTCGCGGGCGAGGCGTTCGCAGACGGAGCGGGCCGGTTCCGTCCCGAACGGGTGGCGGACGTAGGCGAAATAGACGCCGAGGGAGTCGAGCCGCCAAGCCGGGAGCCGCGCGAAGCCTTCCCGCACCCGGGCGGCGCGCCGGTCCGCCTCCCCCCGCCGCGCCGCGCGCCAGCCGTCGAGCGACGCCATGGTGCGGGCGAGGGCGACCTGGGCGGCCCGGTTGGCGCAGATCTGCACGCAGTCCATCGCCTTCGCGAGTTCCGGCAGGATCGCGGCGGGCGCGCCGACGGCGCCGAGGCGGTGGCCGGGAATGGCGAAGGACTTGGAGAAGGAGGTGAGGTGGATCACCCCCTCCGGCCAGTCCCTCGCCAGCAGCCCGTGCGACGGGCCGTGGGAGGGGGGGAGGAAGTCCCGGTAGGTTTCGTCGAGGACGAGCCACGCCCCGCGGTCCCGGCACAGGTCGGCGAAGGCGGCGATGAGGTCGGGCGGGTAGATCGCTCCGGTCGGGTTGTTCGGGGTGACGAGGAGGAGGGCGCGGACGCGGCCGTCGGTCATGCGGCGGGCCGCTTCCGCCAGTTCCGGCACGAAGCCGTGCTCCGGGCGGCAGGGGAGGGGGCGCGGTTCCACGCCGCGCATCCGGGCGGTCATCGGATGGTTGAAGTACCAGGGGGTGGGGATGAGGACGGCGTCGCCGGGATCGGCGAGCGCCGTGAGGACGACGTGCCATGCCTGGTTGCAGCCCGCGGTGATCGCGACGTTCTCCGGCGCGCCGCCACCCAGCGTGGCGCGGAGGTCGGCCGCGTAGGCCGCCCGCAGCGCGTCGTCGCCGAGGATCGGGCCGTAGGCGGCGCAGGCCGGGTCGCCCGCCGCCTCGGCCAGGGCGCGCAGCAGGGCGTCCGGCGGCGGGTAGGCAGGCACCGCCTGGCAGAGGTTCATCAGCGGCCCGCGGGCGCCGTCGTAGGCGCGGCCCCAGGCCTGGACCTCCGGGATCGGCGGCGTCTGGGTGTCGCGGAGGGCGGCGGCGAGGGCGGGCATGGGAGAGGAACCGGCGAACCCGGCGCAGGGTTCCGCGCCGGCCTGGCCCCTCATGCCCCCATGGGCGGGGGCCGGCGAGTCCGGCGGGGTCCCGTCACGCCTCCCCGGCGCAGTCCAGCATCGCCGCCGCGATCGCCTCCGCCGGCGGCTTGCCGCCCCAGAGGACGAACTGGAAGGCGGGGAAGAACCGCTCGCACTCCGTCACCGCGATGTCCACGAGGTCCTCCAGGCTCTCGACCGAGGCCCCGCGGGCGCCGCGGAGGAGGACGGCGTGGCGGAAGACCGGCGTGCCATCCTCCTCGTCCATCCCGAAATGACCGATCCAGAGGCGCTCGTTCGCGAGGGTGAGGAGCTCGTGCAGCTTGGCCCGCGCGCCGGGCGGCACCTTCATGTCGAAGGCGCAGGTGAAGTGAAGTGCGCTGATCTCGTGCGACCAGGAGAACATGAGGCCGTAGTCGCACCATTTGCCCGGGGCCTCGGCGGCCATCTCGGAATCGGAGCGCCGGTCGAAGAGCCAGTCGTTGGAGGCCACGATCTGCTCGATGACCTCGAGCGGGTTGCTGGCCCCGTCCCGGCTGCTGGCAAGAGTGGCGGACATCGCGTCACCTCCTGTTCCGGGTGGGGACGTCCGCGCCGACATCTGGGGCGAATCGGCGAGGGCGACCCCCAGGGATTGATACCCGGGGCCGGAACGCCGCGGCAAGGCGCGGGATGCGGCGGTGCGGGACGCGGCGCGTGAAAGTTGTGGACGAATCGTGCGGGGCACCCGTCAGGCATCGTGGAGCAGGCCATGCAGGTCGTGGGCCCCGTGGAGGATCCGGAGGATGAGCAGTGGATGCCGCGCAGCCGAATAGATGAGGACGTACGGATACCCTGTGAGGATCAGGATGCGGCGTGGTCGAGGGGCGACATCGGGGCGCTCGAGCCCACCAGGGGATGCGTCCCGATCGGCATGGCGGCGTCCGCCACGGCCGCTCGCAATCCTCTCGCGGCCGAGGGACTGTCCCGCGCGATCCAACGCGTCGCCTCCGACAGATCCGCCCTGGCCTCGCCCGAGAGGCGGGCCGGCGGTGTCGTCAGCGGGCCGGCTCCGCGGCCCGGCGCGCCTCTTCCTCCGCGATGATCGCGTCCATCTCGGCCATGATCTCGTCGAGGTCGAAGACGTTCCCCGCTTCAGCATCGCGCTCCGCCGTGTCCAGGGATGCATGCAACGCGCGGAGGCGCGCCTCTTGGTCCTGCAGGAGGACCATCGCCGACGCGACGACCTCCCCGGCGTGCGCGTAGCGACCGGAGGCGACGCACGCCTCGGCGAAGGCCGCCAGGTCAGGTGTCAGGGTCACGTTCGGCACGGCACGACTCCCTTCGATGCCGGGAACGTCCGTCGGCGGCAGGTGACCGGTCAAGGCCGCCTCACGGCCCGGCGTCGCCGCCCGCCGCGCCGCCGGCCCCGGCCTCCGCGCCGCCCTCGCCCGGGGTGCCCATCGGCGCGCCGACCGGGTCCGCGGCGTTCGTCGTGCCGATGCCCGCCTCCAGCGCCGCCACGCGGATGGTCAGCGCCTCGACCTCCTCGCGCGCCCGGCGGGCCACCTCCAGCGCGGCGTCCAGTTCCTCCCGCCGGACGAGTTCGAGGCGGGCGATGATCGCCTCGGCCTGGGCGCGCGCCATCGCCTCCATCTCCGACCGCAGGCCCGAGAGGACGGAGAAGGCGCCGCTGGCGGCGCCCGCGAGGTCGTCGAAGAACTTGCCGCCGCCGAGCCCGCCCCCGAAGCCGCGGCCGAAACCGCCGGTGTTGCCGCCTGAGCCGCCGGGGGAACCCGTGGTGCCGTCGTCGCGCATGGTCCGTCTCCGTGTGTGCCGGGGCGGATATGGCGACGGGGCGGCCCGGAGGGAACGGGCCCCGCCGGTTTCCCGCCGGGACGTTCCCGGCTAAGCCGCGAGCATGTTCCTCGTCACCGGCGGCGCCGGCTTCATCGGCTCGAACCTCGTCCACGCGCTCTCCGCGCGCGGCGCGGAGGTCACGGTGTGCGACCGCCTCCGCGACGGGGGGAAGTGGCGCAACCTGCAAGGCGCCGTGGTCGCGGGGATCGTGCCGCCGGACGACCTGCCGCGCTGGCTCCGCGGCGGGCGCGACCTGGAGGGCGTGTTCCACCTCGGCGCCGTCTCCGCGACGACGGTGACGGACGGGGACCGGGTGGCCGAGGCAAACCTGAACCTGACGCTCCGCCTGTGGGACTGGTGCGCGCGGCACCGGGTGCCCTTCGTCTACGCCTCCTCCGCCGCGACCTACGGCGACGGGGCCGCGGGGTTCGACGACGATCCGGACCCGGCGGCGCTCGCCCGCCTCCAGCCGCTGAACCTCTACGGCTGGTCGAAGCACGCGGCCGACCGGCGGATCGCCCAGATGGTGGCGCGCGGCCACCCGGCGCCGCCCCACTGGTCCGGGCTGAAGTTCTTCAACGCCTACGGCCCGCGCGAAGCTCACAAGGGGCGGATGGCGAGCGTGGTGCTGCAGAAGTGGCGCCAGATCGGCCGCGCCCTGCCCGCCTCCCTCTTCGCCTCGGACCGCGAGGGGGTGGAGGATGGCGGGCAGCGGCGCGACTTCGTCCACGTGGACGATTGCGTCGCCGCGATGCTGTGGCTGGCGGAGCGGTCGCTCGTCTCCGGGATCTTCAATCTCGGCACCGGGCGGGCGCGGTCCTTCGCCGATCTCGCGCGCGCGGTGTTCGCGGCGAAGGACGCGGTGCCGGACATCGAGTACGTGCCGATGCCCGACGACCTCCGCGGGAAGTACCAGTATTTCACCGAGGCGCGGATGGACCGCCTGCGCGCCGCCGGCTTCGACCATCCGCCGACGGAACTGGAGGACGGGGTGGCGTCCTACGTCCGGTGGCTCGACGCCGGGGGGGATGCCGCGTAGGCGGGCTCAGGCCGAGACGATGGCCGTCAACGGCCGCTTGGCGCGCAGCAGGGCATCGAGGATCGTCACGGCGTCCCGCACGCCCGCCGTCTGCGCCGCGTCCACGTTCCGTGAGCGCGAAGCCAGTTTCGCGGCAAGGCCGGCGAGCGTCTCGCCCACGCGATCCTCGATCGCCGCGGCGCGGCCGGAGCGCTTGAGAATGGAGAAGGAGGGCAGCACGATCGCCTTCACCTGCACCTCCTGCCCCCCGGCCTCGACCATCAGGCGGAGCGGCGCGCCCTGGCGGGCGAGGTCGGCCTCGAACAGGTCCTCGAAGCCGTGCAGGGGCACGTTCTCCACCGCATGGAAGCGGTCGCCCTTCTTGCGGGTCAGCCAAAGGTCCATCAGACCCCACTCTCCCGGATGATGATGACGAGCGGTTCGAGCTTGTGCGTTCGCCAGTTATGCGCCGAAGCGAGACGTTTTGCATCCCTCGTGGCCCTGTCGCAGATGACCGTGAGGATCCGGGCGTGCGGGATGACGTGAAGATGCGCCGCGACCTTGGAGCGAAGCCCATCTTCCGTCAGCCGCCCGACGGTGACGTGGATGGA
This sequence comes from Roseomonas sp., assembly GCA_964263755.1. GTDB lineage: Bacteria > Pseudomonadota > Alphaproteobacteria > Acetobacterales > Acetobacteraceae > Roseomonas. The sequence goes on from CAXVWQ010000212.1 coordinate 5,318, forward strand.
GGTGCCCCTACCCGGAAGCAAAGTCCTCGCCCTCCATGATCTTGCGGATGCGCGTCTCGATGGCCTTCTGGACGCGGTCGGGGAGGTCGCCGCGCACCGTCACCGTCAGGTCCCCCCGCCGTCGCGCGTGAGCGGCACATCCTCCGCCGCGGTGATCACGCGGCCCCGGCCGTCCGTCACGATGACGCTGTCCCAGTCGCGGAAGCGCCGGAGGATCGCGCGGGTGACCCGGAGCTGGAACGCGAAGCCCTCGTTCGAGCGGGACATCCCCGGTCCTATGCGTCCTTCGGCACGGGATGGTAGGGGGCGCCCGTCCGACGGGCAAACCGTCCCGCCGGATCGCGCCATCCCCGAGGAGCCCGCGTGATCCCCGCCATCGCCTTCCCCGCGATCGACCCCGTCGCCCTCGCGATCGGCCCGCTCCAGATCCGCTGGTATGCCCTCGCCTACATCGCCGGGATCGTCCTCGCGTGGCGGGTCGCCCGGCGCCTCATGCCACGTCCCCCCGCCGCGGGCCGGCCGGAGGATGCGGACGACTTCGTCACCTGGGCGACGATCGGCGTCGTCGTCGGCGGGCGGCTGGGCTACGTGCTGTTCTACCGGCCGGACATCCTCGCCGCCCGTCCCTGGGACGCGTTCTACGTCTGGCAGGGCGGCATGGCGTTCCACGGCGGGGCGGCGGGCGTCATCGTCGCGATCTTCTGGTTCGCGCACGTCCGGCGCCTCCCCTCGCTCCTCTTCGCGGACCGGATCACGAGCGTGGTGCCGATCGGCCTCGGCCTCGGGCGGCTCGCCAACTTCGTCAACGCGGAGCTGTGGGGGCGGGCGAGCGACGTGCCCTGGGCGATGGTCTTCCCCGGCGCGGGTCCGGCGCCGCGGCACCCGTCCCAGCTCTACCAGTTCGCGCTGGAAGGGGTGGCGCTGTTCGTCCTGTTGCAGGTGCTGATCCGGCAGGACCGGTTCCGGGCGCGGCCGGGCTTCGTGTCCGGCGCCTTCCTCGCGGGCTACGGCGTCGCGCGCATCGTCGGGGAGGTGTTCCGCCAGCCGGACGCGCATCTCGGCTTCCTCTTCGCGGGGGCCACGATGGGGCAGGTGCTGTCGGTGCCGATGATCGTCGCGGGCGTCTGGCTCATGGCCCGGGCCCGGCCGGCCGGCGCGGCCGTTCCGAACCCGGCGGCGTGACGGCCGAACGCCTCGACCGCTTCATGGCGCGGGCGAACGCGGCCTACTACGCCGCGCGCGACCCGCTGGGGCGGGACTTCACGACCGCGCCCGAGATCTCCCAGGCCTTCGGGGAATGCCTCGGCCTGTGGTGCGCCGTGACCTGGGCGGCGATGGGGTCGCCCGATCCGGTCATCCTCGCCGAACTCGGCCCCGGGCGCGGCACGCTCATGGCCGACGCGCGCCGGGCGGTGGCGGAGGTGGCGCCCGCCTTCGCCCGCGCCGCCCGGGTCCACCTCGTCGAGACCTCCCCCGTGCTCCGCGCCCGGCAGGCCGGGGCGGTGCCGGACGCGACGTGGCACGACCGGGCCGACGCCCTGCCGGACGGCCCGCTGATCCTCCTCGCGAACGAGTTCCTCGATGCGCTGCCCATCCGGGCCTTCGTCCGTCGCGGCGCGGGCTGGGCGGAGCGCTGGGTCGAAGGGGCGCGCTTCGTCGAGCGTCCCGCCGACGGACCACCGGCACCGCCCGGCCCGGCGGAGGCGATGCGGTGGGCCGGCGCCCCGGGGCGGACCGCACCGGCCGACGGCCCCGGCGACGCGATGGTCCCCGCCGTGCCGGAGGGCGCGACGTTCGAGGTGAACGAGCCGGCCCGCGCCCTCGCCGCCGCGCTCGGCGCCCGCGTCGCGCGGTCCGGCGGGGCGGCGCTGTT
>CAXVWQ010000213.1:0-8382 GCA_964263755.1 Roseomonas sp.
GGCGGGGGGCGGGGCGCAGCAGCGCGGCCTGGAAGCCGCCGGGGGCGGGGTGGGTCGTGGCGGCGAGGCCGGCGGCGCGGGCGGCGATCCGCACGGCCGCGGGCGTGAGCGACCAGCGGTGGTCGGCCATCATCCATTCCAGCCAGGGGGTGGTGCCGTCGGGGCAGATGACCACGCAGGCGCCGCCGGGTGCGACGGCGTGGCGGAGGGCGCCGAGGAAGGCGACGGGGTCCGGCGTGTGCTCCACGACGTTGACGGCGACGACGAGGTCGGCCCGGGCGCCGGGACGAAGAGCGGGACGGACGTCCAGGCCGGCGGCGCGGGCGGCGGCGGCGGGGCGGGGGGCGGGTTCCACGCCGGACAGGCGGGCGGCGGGCCAGAGGGTGCGGAGGGTCAGGAGGAGTGCGCCGTTGTTGCAGCCGACATCCAGCACGGATGCCGGGGCGCCCGGGAGCATCGCGGCGATGCGTTCGGCGTATGCGCCGGCACGGGCCATGTCGGCGGCGCACGGGGCCGCGGCGCCGAGCGCGTAGGCCGTGCCGAAGGTGCGGCGCGGCAAGCGGGCGGCCTGCCGCGCGGTCAGCCACGCGGCGCCGCAGGACCGGCAGGCGAGGCGGGCGGGGGCGGCGCCGACGATCGCGCCGTCGCTCAGCATCCCGCGGGCGCAGGGGGCGGGGATGGCGACGGGGCCGCGGGCGCGGCAGATGGGGCAGCGCCGCGGGGCGGACGGTGCGCTAGCGCGGGGCATGGTGTGGCGAGGGCGTGGACGAGCGGGGCGGCCGTGCGTTCGCCGCGACGGGTTCGGGCGCGCCGGTCGCCGACGGGTCTCCGGACGCGGCGGGGAGGGAAATCCCCGCTCGCGCCCGGCCGCGCGCCGCGAGGGGCGATGCCGGCCCGCGATGCACCGCGCGGATCGTCGCGTAGGGGCGGCGCCGAACCTCCCCGAGGATGTTCGCGACGTAGACGCCGAGCACGCCGAGGATGAGGACGGTGAGCCCGCCGAAGAACCAGACGGAGACGATGAGGGAGGTGAAGCCGTCCACGCCGATGCCCGTGCCGAAGTAGCGGGCGAGGTAGAACAGCGTCACGAACACCGACGCCGCGGAGATCGTCAGGCCGAGGTAGAGGAAGGCGTAGAGGAGCCGCGTGGAGGTGGTGGTGACGTGCTTCACCGCCATCTCGACGCGCCGCCGCAGCGAGTAGGTGGTGGGGGAGAGGGACAGCTTCTCCACCGTCACCGGCACTTGCCGGAAGCCGGTGATGGTCCAGAGGTGGGCGATGACGAACTCGCGGTCGCGGTGGCGGATGAGGGCGCGGACGTAGGGGCGCGTCATCAGCCGGGCGGTGACGACGTTGCGGGGGATGGTGCCGTCGGACAGCAGCTCGGTGAGGCGGAAGAAGGCGTCGCCGGTGACGCGCTCGACGAAGCCGCCCTTCCTGGCGCGCTGGACGCCGTAGGCGACGTCGGCACCCTCCCGCTCCATCGCGGCGTGGAGGTCGTGCAGGAGTTCGGGGGGTTCCTCCAGGTCGGCATCGAGGAGGAAGACGAGGTCGCCGGTGGCATGGGCGAGGCCGGTCATCATCGCGCGGTGGTGCCCGACGTTGCGGGCGAGGTCCACCACCGTCACGCGGGGGTCGTCGCGGTGCAGGTCCAGGGCGAGGGCGAGGCTGTCGTCGGGAGAGCCGTCGTTGACGAGGAGCATCTCGACCTCGTCGGCGACGGTCTCGGCGGCTGCCATCGCGCGGCGGTGAAACTCGCGGATCGTCGGGGCGGAGCGGTAGAGGGTGGCGACGACCGACAGTTTCACGGCGCGCGGTCCATGCAGCGGCGGGCGTCGTCGCCGAGGTTCAGCAGGGCGTCCACGATCGAGACCGCGGGTTCGAAGGGGCCGTGGAGCTGCGGGTATGCGGGGTAGCCGGCGTAATCCATCCAGGCGACCTCGATGCCGCGAGCCTGAAAGGGGGCGGTGTCGAGGTAGGCGCGGGCGGCGGGGCCGGTGAGGTAGCGCGCGGCGCCGCGCTCGGCCGCGAGGGCGGCGAGGCGCTCGGAGGGGCTCATCGCGTCGAGGGTCGCGCGGGGGAGGAGGTCCACGTCGCGGGAGATGGGGGTGGCGATGCCGAGGCGGGCGCAGGTTGCGCGCAGCAGGGCCTCGTTCACGTCGGTCAGGCGGTCGTGGCGGGCGGCCTCGGTGAGGCGATCGGAGAGCCAGGCATGTTCGGCGGCGAAGTGGGGCGCGCGGCCGTAGGCGGCGGCAACCGCGTTGCGGTGGGTGTCGGCCCAGGACGGGTCGGCGATGCAGGTCGCGTCCACGGACTGGGCGTAGCGGCCGGAGACCTCGACGGGGATGGTGATCCAGGCGGGGCCGTTCGCCGTCTTGATGCGGTTACGGTTGCGCCAGTCGCGGCGGGTGTACTGCACGGAATCCAGCAGGATCACCTCGTCCGCCATGCGGAACAGGCCGAAATAGCCGCGCCAGGGGAGGTGGTTGGATTGGGTGACCACGACCGTGCGCGACACTACGAAAAGGCCGCGCGCACCGCGGCGATGACGCGGTCCTGCGCCGCCGCATCGAAACGGGCGTGCATCGGCAGGCGCAACAGGCGGGCGGGCAGGTCGTCCGTCACGGCCATCCCGCCGTGGACGCGGCCGAAGCGACGGCCGGCGGGGGCGGAGTGCAGCGGGACGTAGTGCATCACCGCCTGCACGCCGGCGTCGCGCAGGGCTTCGGCGGCGCGGTCGCGGGCGGCGGGGGTGGGGGCGATGACCTGATAGATGTGGCCGTTGTGGCCGGCATCCTGCGGGATGCGGGGGCGGCGGAGGCGGCCATCCTCCTCCAGGTCGCGGAAGGCGGCGTGGTAGCGGTGCCACGCCTCCAGGCGGCGGGCGGTGATGGCGGGGCCGTCCTCCAGCTGGGCCAGGAGGAAGGCGGCGGTGATCTCGCTCGGCAGGAAGGAGGAGCCGAGGTCCACCCACTCGTACTTCGCGATGGCGCCGCGCTGGAAGGCGGCGCGGTTCGTGCCCTTCTCCCAGATGATCTCGGCGCGCTCGAGATCCGCGGGGTCGCGGATGACGAGGGCGCCGCCCTCGCCGGCGATGACGTTCTTCGTCTCGTGGAAGGAGAAGGCGGCGAAGTCCCCGAAGGCGCCGAGGGGGGTGCCGCGCCACGTGGCGTGCAGGGCCTGGGCGGCGTCCTCGATGACGCGGAGGCCGTGGCGCGCGGCGATCCCCATGATGGCGTCCATGTCGCAGCCGACGCCGGCGTAGTGGACGACGCAGATGGCGCGCGTGGCGGGCGTGATCGCGGCCTCGATGAGCGTCTCGTCGAGGTTCAGCGTGTCGGCGCGGACGTCCACGAAGACCGGCACGGCGCCGCGGAGGACGAAGGCGTTGGCGGTGCTGGTGAAGGTGAAGGAGGGCATGATGACCTCGTCCCCCACGCCGATCCCCGAGAGGATCGCGGCCATCTCCAGCGCGCCGGTGCAGGAGTGGGTGAGGAGGGCGCGGCCGCCGACCGACGCCTCGACGAGCGATTGGCAGCGCTTCGTGAAGGCACCGTTGCCCGAGAGGTGCATCCGCTCCAGCGCCTCGGCGATGAGGTCGAACTCGCGCCCGACGAGGGTGGGGCGGTTGAAGCCGACGATGTCCGGGATGGCGTCGTCCGGCATGGGGTCGGGGGTGGATTCCTACGGGGGCGGGCGTCTTAGCGCGGGGGGCGGTGCGGGGTCCACTTGCGCCGGCCCGATCGCGAGCCAGCAGACGAGGCGGACGTCTTCGGGGGTGATGGGCGGGAGGGGCGCGGGCGGGGTGGCGGGGTGCAGGCCGGTTCGCAGGATGAGGTCGAGGAGGCGGCGGGGGCGGGTCTCCGGCGGGGCGTCGCGGCGGCGGAGTTCGTCGCGCAGCAGGGTCTCCTCGCGACGGGGCCAGGGGGTTTCGAGGATGTCGAGGGCGCGGTCGAGGTCGGCGGAGGGTATGCCGGGCGGCGGGTCGGCGCGGAGGATGGCGGCGGCGAGGCGGTTGGAGCGGCGGACCGGCGGCTGCAGGAAGCGCGGGTCGGAGAGGCGGTCCCAATCGTCGAGGATCGTCGTGCGGGCGGCCTCCCAGAAGGCGTAACGGGCGGCGAAGGCGCGGTCGGGGAGGTGACGGGGGGTGCCCTCCTCGCAGTCGCCGAGGCGAAGGCAGGTGCCGAGTTCGGTGACGACGGGGGTGGCGGGCGTCCAGTCCGGAGCGGCGGGGACGAAGCGGAGGAAGGTGCGCTTCGTCTCGTTCGTCTCGACCTCGGCGCAGAAGAGGAGGCCGGCGCGGCGGCCCTTGCGCATCCCGCTTCCGGCATGCCCGGGGAGGTTGAGGATGGCGTCGCGATCGGACTTGAGGGCGACGCGGAGGCGCTGGCGGTATTCCTCGCCGGTCTGGGCGGCGGATTCCGTGCCGCCGCGGTCGTAGAAGGCGGCGTCGCCTTCGGCGAGACGGCGGATCTCGGCGAAGACCTGGGCGCCGGGGTCGGCGCCGTCGAGCGGCGGGGTGGCGACGCCGATGGAGCGGGCGGCCTGGGTCAGCTTGCGGAGGATGCGGGATTCGAGAGCCAGGAGGGCTTCGAGGCGGTTGGCGGGGAACACCGTCCGCAGGAACACCCGGGGGTGGCGGGAGCCGATGCGGTCCACGCGGCCGTGGCGCTGGACGAGGCGCATGGGGTTCCAGGGCAGGTCGTAGTTCACGATGTGGCGGCATTGCTGGAGGTTCATGCCCTCCGCCAGCACGTCCGTCGTGACGAGGAGGTCGTAGAGGTCGGGCTGATCCCGCGGCGCGTCGGAGGATTCGGGGGCGAAGCCGTGGACGGCGGCGGCGCGGGCGGGCTCGTCGTCCAGCGCGCTGCCGGCGACGGCGGCGATGCGGTTGCGGTAGGGGGCGAGGGCGGGCGTTCTCGTCACGCGGTCGCGGAGGGCGGTGCGGAGCCAGTCCACGGTGTCGGCGAAGTAGGAGAAGATCAGGACCTTGCGGTTGCGGCGCTCGTCGGCGTCGGTGGCGGCGTCGTCGCGGGCCTGGGCGACGATGATCGTCAGCTCCTCGACGAGGCGTTCGAGTTTCGGGTCGTGCGCGGCGTCCACGGCGCCGACGCGGCCCGCGAGGCCGGCAAGGATGGCGCGGTCCCGCTCCACCGCGACGCGCAGTTCGGCGGTCCGGTAGTCCGCGGCGTCGGCGTGGGCGCCGGAGGCCAGCAGCGCGTCGAAGTCGCCCTCGTCGCCCGACCATTCGCGGAGGAAGCCGGAGGTGATGACGGCGCCGCGCGTCAGGGCGTCGAGGAAGGCGTCGTGTTCCCGCACCATACGGTTCAGCGAGACGCGGAAGGCGTGGGCGGAGGATTCGAAGCGTTTGAGCAACCCGGACCGCAGCAGGCCCGCCGCGGCGGCGGCCTCGGCCACCTCCTCGTTCGCCTCGGCGTCGCGGCGGAACGCGTCGGGGGCGTAGCGAGCGAAGGAGAGGAGGTGGCGTCCCTCCTCCGGGTCCAGCGCGTCGGCGACCGCGTCGAACAGGCCGGGGGCGCGGGCGTCCAGATCGTAGCGGACGGAGAGCGGGACGGCCTGGGGGAACTGTACCGGGCGGCGGGTGCCGTCGGGGAGGGTGATGGTGTCGTTCGCGTAGTGCTTCCGGACGAAGGCGCGGGTGCGTTTCACGGTGACGGCGTCGATCACGGGGTAGAGGTAGTCGGGGGAGAGGTCGTAGGGGTCCTGGCGCGCGGCCTCGCGGAAGCGTTCCTCGTAATCGAGGATGCCGGTCGCCGCGAGGGCGCCGGTGCCGCGGAGGAAGAAGCGCATGAGGTTGCGGAGGTCGTAGAGGGAGTTGTTCACGGGGGTCGCGGTGAGGAGGACCAACTCCTTGCGGTTCGTCGTCAGCAGGCGGGCCAGGACCTCGGCGCGGTAGGGAGCGTCCGACGTGCGGTAGTTGTGCGCCTCGTCCACCACCACCAGCGCGTATTCCTCCGGGTCGAAGCGCAGGGCGGCGCCGGTGGCCAGTGGGCGGCGGGCGTCGGCGAGGCGGCGGTCGCGGCCGAGTTCGTCGTAGGACACCATGTCCACGAAACGGCCGATGTTGTAGTCGGTCAGGAATCGCTTACACGTCGTGTAGCGCAGCGCCGCGGGGCACACCAGCAGGGCGCGGCGGAGGGATTTCGCGCAATCCTCCAGCAGGCGTCCCGCGACGAAGGTCTTTCCCAAGCCGACCTCGTCCGCGACGATGACGCCGCCATGCTCGCGCAGGATGGCGACGGCACGGTCCACGCCGTGACGCTGGAATTCCAGCAGCGGCACGGCGCCGAGTTCCGCGGGCTCGGCCGCGAGTTCGTCGCCGTAGAGTTGGTGCAGCATCTTCAGGAAGATGAGGTGCGGGGGGAATTCGCGCTCCGCTTCCCCGAACAGGGCGCCGAGGTCGTAGGGCTCCGCCTCCGTCCACAGGCCGTCGAACCAGGCGCGGGCTTGGGCGAAGGTGCCGGGATGCCGCAGGCCGAGGTTGAGTTCGAGATTTCCGGTCAGGCCGGAGACCGTGAGGTTGGAGGAGCCGGCGACGAGGAGAGGGTCATAGCCGTCCAGCAGCGTCGCCTTCGCGTGGAGGAAGTTGGCGCGGTAGATGCGGCAGTCCAGTTTGCCGTCGCGGAGCATCCGGCGCATGGCGCGGGCGTGGCCGTGGGAGGCTGGGGTGAAGGGCGTCCGATCGCGGTCGCGGCGCATCCCCGCCTCCAAGTCGTGCAGACCGTCGGCAACGAGGCGGCGGGCAAAGCGGGCGGCGGTGGGGTCGCCGGGGCGGCGGGGGGCGCGCGTCGCCTCCGGGTGCGGCTCGGCGCCAAGGAGGAGGCGGACGCGGCCGGCGGCCTCCAGCTGGCGCGACACGGCGGCGAAGCCGGCGAGGGTGAAGAAGGCGGTGGCGAGGCAGACCTCCGACAGTACGGGCGGCGCTTCCGCGAGGCCGGGGGTGGTGGGTGCGTCTGGGACGGCGGCGCGGAGGGCGGCCAGGAGGGTGTTGCCGCCCTGGTTGGTGATGAAGGCCGGGTCGGTCACGACAGGCGTTCCAGATGGGCCAGGGTGCGGTCGCGACGGGCGGACCATTCGGCGCGGGCGTCGTCGGAACGGTGGTCGTGGAAGGTGTCGTAGACGTGGGCGAGGTGGGCGGGGGTGAGGCCGTAGAGGCGGGCGACGACGGCGTCCAACTCCTCGATCATGGCGCGTTTCTCGTCGGGGGCGAGGGGGCCGTGGGGGACGCCGGCGGCAGCGGCCCACCCGGCGAAGCGGGCGTCGGGGGCGGCGAGGCGGGCGGCGAGGGCGACGGCGCGGGCACCGAGGCCGGTCGCCGGGTCGGCGTCAGGGACGCGAAGGGAGTCGAACGCTTCTTCGTCCACGTGTCCCTCGACGAAGCGCCGCATCCACCAATCCGCAGGGACGCTGCACATCACGCCGAGCAGGAAGGCCTCGTGCGACACCGAGCGGCGCGGGTCGGTCCACAGCACCCAGGGCGCGGTCTGGACGAGAACGCGGTTCGGCGGAATCAGTGCCGCGAGGAGCGTGCGGGTGTTCGTGCGGTTCGTCACGTCACGATAGGCTATGCGCGGGTGCCGGCACGGGTTCGCCGCGGGGTCGCGGCGCCACGGATCGGGGAGACCCGCGTAAGGCGTGCCCTGGCGCGCGCGGGCGCGCTTGGACTGGACGAGGGCGGCGATCTCGTCGCCATTCGCCCAGTCGTAGTAGCGACCCGTATCGGGCTGCCAGAGGTCGAAGCTGTCGCCGCCGTAGACGGGCCAGCGGGCGGGATCGTCCTCCTTGCTGTAATAGGCCTTGTAGGCGCGGCTGGTCTCCACGTCTGCATAGACGCGGCGGACCTTCAGGCGGGGATGATCACCGATGGTCGGGACGCGCATCATCGCCTCGATAACCGCCATCGTCGCCGGTGCGTTGGCGGTCGGGAGGGTGGGCTGGACGAGGCCGCCGCTGTAGCGGCGCAGGAACGCGCTCGGCCGGGTGACGTGGTCGGCGAGCGAGCGGGCGCGGAAGGCGTTCTCGCGGTGGTGCTCGGGGCGGATGGTGTAGGTGCAGCCGCCATCGCCCTGCGGGCCGAGTTCGACCGCCACGAGGGCGACGAGTTTGCGGACGTCCACGTCCGCGAACACCCAATGCGTGCGATTCGTGAGCATCTGGACGTCCACGCCCTTGGCGCGGTGGTCCAGTCCCTCGCGGATCGCCCCGTTGCCCCTGATCTTGAAGGCGTCACCGGGGAGGACGACGCCGTAGCGGCCGCCATCGCCGCACAGGAGCTGCGCGAAGCGGGCCATGAAGGCGCGGAACAGGTCGGGATGGCCGGTGTTCATCCCGGGCAGGGCGCGCACCGCGTCGCGCAGCGCC
>CAXVWQ010000214.1:0-8588 GCA_964263755.1 Roseomonas sp.
GCGCGCGAGGCCGGCATCGAGCAGTTCTGCTTCATCACCGGGCGCGGCAAGGTCTCCATCGTCGAGCACTTCGACGTGGCGTTCGAATTGGAGCGGACGCTGGAGGAGCGGGGGAAGGCGAAGGAACTGGCCGCAATGCGCGCGAGCGCGGTGGAGCCGGGCAACATCACCACCGTCCGCCAGCAGGTGCCGATGGGGCTGGGCCACGCGATCTGGTGCGCCCGGACCTTCATCGGCGACGACCCCTTCGCGATCCTCCTGCCGGACGACCTGATGCAGTGCGAGGTGTCCTGCACGAAGCAGCTGGCCGACGCCTACGCGGAGACGGGGGGGAACGTCGTCGCGATCGAGGCGGTGCCGCGGGATCGGGTGAACAAGTACGGCGTGATCGACGTGGCGGAGGACCTCGGGCGGCTCGTCTCCGTGAAGGGGCTCGTCGAGAAGCCGAAGGTGGAGGAGGCGCCGTCCAACCTCACGATCATCGGGCGCTACGTGTTGATGCCGGAGGTGATCGGGCACCTCGCGAAGATGGAGCGCGGGGCGGGGGGCGAGGTGCAGCTGACGGACGGGATGGCGAAGCTCATCGGCAACCAGCCGTTCCACGGGCTGCGCTACGAAGGGCGGCGCTTCGATTGCGGGGACAAGATCGGGTATCTGGAGGCGCAGATCGCGTTCGCGCTGGCGCGGCCGGACCTTGCGGACGCGGTGCGGGCGTTCCTGCCGGGGTATCGCTGACGGGTCGGGGCGGTTGGACGCCGCCGCGTCCTCGCGGCGATGCGGATGAGCGGGGGAAGCCGGCGTGAGCCTCGGTGCGATCCGCAACCTCGACCACACGGTCCTCCTCTGCGAGCGGATGGCGGAGACGCGCGGGTTCTACCGCGACGTCATGCGGTTCCCGGTCGAGACGGACCTGCCGAACTGGGTGAGCTTCCGGGTCGGGGCCGCGCTGCTCTCGCTGCGGTCCCGCGGGCCGTGGTCCGTGTGCGACGACGGGCCGTCCGTCCCGGGGTCGGCGTCGGTCCAACTGGCGTTCCGCGTCCCGCCGCCGGCGGTGGAGGCGTGCCACGCCGAACTGGTCGCCCTCGGGGTGCCGGTGCTGCGGGGACCGACGGACCTGCCGAACTGGCGGCACCGCACGCTGTTCTTCCGCGATCCGGAGGACAACGTCATCGAGATCTACGCGGAGTATTGAGGCGTCGGGGGCTTGCCGTCGCGGTCCCGTTCGCGCGCATGCGCCGCGATGTTCCCCGTCGTCACGAGCCAGATCTCGCCACGGTCCGACGCCTCGTGCAGCCGCGCGAACACGCGGCGGAGGTGGCGGAGGCGGAAGGGCCAGCCCGCGAGGAAGGGGTGGAGCGAGAGGTTGAAGACGAGGGGGGCGCTGGCGGCGAGGCGGAGCGTTTCCTCCAGGCCGTCGAGGAGGGCGTCGGCCCAGGCGGCGGGGAGCCACTTGGCGGCGTGCAGGGCGGGGATGTCGTTCGTCGGCGTCGAGTAGGGGACGGCGATCAGGGGGCCGTGCGACGTGGCGAGCGGCAGCGGCTGGGCGTCGTGCGCCCAATCCATGACGTAGTCGAAGCCCGCTTCCGCCAGCAGGTCGGGGGTGCGGTGGGTTTCCGACACCCAGGGTGACATCCAGCCACGCGGGGCGGTCCCGGTCGCGGCGGCGATGCGGTCGCGGGCGGCGCGGATCATCGCGCGCTCCGTCGCCTCGTCCATGTCGGACTGGCGTTCGGCGTTGGTGAGGCCGTGGCCGACGATCTCGTCGCCGCGCGCGACGAAGGCGGCGGGGATGGCGGAGCACTCGTCGAAGGCGAGGGCGTTCAGGAGGACGGTCGCGGGGATGGCGTGCTCGTCCAGGGCGTCGAGGAGGTTCCAGACGCCAACGCGGTTGCCCCAGTCGCGCCAGGTGAAGTTCTGCACGTCGGGCTCGGGGAGCGGCGACGCGAGGGGGATCCCGAGGCCCTCGGCGAAGGGGAAGACCTCGACGTTGACGGCGACGTAGGCGGCGACGCGGGCGCCGTTCGGCCACTCGTAGGCCGGGCGGTGCGGGAGGGCGGAACAGGGATAGCGGCCGTGGGTTCGGAGGGTCACCGCACGGGGTCGCGGAGTTCGACGTGGTCGGCGTTCAGCAGCGCGTCCCACTCCGCCTCGTCCTGATCGAGGAAGAGCCGGCGGCGGACGGCCTCGATGAGGCGGGGGGCGGCGTATTTCATGCCGGAGTTGGAGGCGTGGACGGGGCCGAGGGAGAGGGTGGCGCCGCGGGCGATGGTGAGGACGCGGGAGAGCCAGGGGGCCTCGCCGGGGGTGCGTTCGGTGAAGGTGCCGTGGCGGTCGAGGTAGGGGTAGCGTCCGAGGACGTCGCTCGGCTGGTCCGACGGCGGGGCGAAGCGGTCGGACCACAGGGCGGCGTGGCGGGCGACCGTCGCGAGTTCGGGGCGGTGGGACAGGTCCACGCTCATGCCGGTGGCGACGATGACGGCGTCGAGGCGCAGGGTCTTCGCGCCGCTCGTCACGACGATCTCGTCGCCGGTCCAGCGCGCGTCCTCCCAGGGCGTCGCGGGGTGCATCGTGAAGCCGGGGGTGGCGAGGGCGCGGTCGTAGGTGGGCTGCGGCGGGCCCTGGCCGACCTCCTCCAGGCGGTGGAGCACGGCCCATTTCCGGGCGTCCGGCAGGTCGGCGTGGCCGGCGAGGGTACCGGCGTTCTCCATCCAGCGGCGGGGGTTGGTGCGGGGGCGGTCGGGGCGGCGGAAGCAGAGGTCAGCCGAGACGGCGCCGGCCTCGAGGGCGGCGATGGCGGCGTCGAAGGCGCTCGCGCCGTTGCCGAGGATTCCGACGCGCATCCCGCGGAGGGCGGCGGGGTCGAAGGGGTCGTTGGCGTGGTGCAGGCGGTCGGCCGGGACGGCGGCGGCGATGGACTCGGGGATGCCGGAACGGCCGGTGCCGTCGGCGCCGGTGGCGAGGATGACGGTGCGGGCGTGCAAGGTGTGTTCGCCGTCCGGCGTCTCGAAGGTGAGGCGGAGGTGGGCGTCGCCGGCGGGGTCGAGGGCGACGAGGCGGTGGGCGTTGCGGACGGGGAGGTCGAGCACGTCGCGATACCAGTTGAGGTAGTCCATCCAGGCGGTGCGGGGGATGCGGAAGAGGGCATCCCAGGATTCCTCGCCGTGCTGGGCCTCCCACCAGACGCGGAAGGAGAGGGATGGGATGCCGAGGTCGGGGCCGGTGAGGTGCTTCGGGGTGCGCATCACCGTCATGCGGGCGAAGGTGACCCAGGGGCCTTCGCGGCCGGCGGGGGCGGTGTCGAAGGCGGCGACGTTCGTGATGCGCTCGCGGATGAGGCCGTGGGCGAGGGTCAGGCCGTACTGGCCGGCGCCGATGATGGCGCAGTCCAGGGTTTCGCCGTGCCCGGCGGCGGGGGCGGGGCGGACCCAGTCGGCGGCGGGGTAGGCGAGGGTGTCGAGGTCGTGACGGACCCGGCGGCGGAGGGCATCGAGGCCCCCCGGGGGGCGGGACTGGAACGGCAGGGCGTCGGGCATGGACGGGGTGCGGGCAAGCGGCGTGCCGGTCAGCCGGGGCGGCGGTCCCACAGCAGGGGGCGGCCGGCGGCGAGGAGGTGGACGACCTCGGTTTCCCGCGCCGCGAGGATGAGGCGGGGGACGATCTCCTCCGGCGTGGTGCCCGCGAAGGCGGGGGCGGTGAGGTCCATGGCGAGGAGGTCGGCGGGCTCGCCGGGGGCGAGGGTGGCGCCGTCGGTGGCCATGGCGAGGGCGTCGGCGGGTTCCGGCCAGTCGTCCGGTTCGTGGGTGAGGCGCGGGATGAGGCAGGCGAGGCGGGCGGCGTCGAGGACGCTCAGGCCGTCATTACTGCCGGCGCCGTCGCTGCCGAGTCGGATTCGGACGCCGGCGCGAAGGGCGGCCATGACGGGGGCGACGCCGCTGCCGAGGCGGAGGTTGGCGCCGGGGTTGTGGACCATCACCGTGCCGGTGTCGGCCATGCGGGCGAGGTCGCCGTCGTCGACGTGGACGCAGTGGGCCAGTTCGGTGCGCGGGCCGAGGGCGCCGAGGTAGTGGAGGTGGGCGACGGCGGAGGTGCCGTAGAGGGCGCGGCAGGCGGCGGCGTCGGCGGCGGTCTCGCAGAGGTGGAGGTGCAGGAAGGTTCCGGCTTCGGCCGCCAGCGCGGCGAGGCCGGCGAGGAGGTCGTCGGTGCAGCGCTGCGGGGCGGAGGGGCCGGGGCCGATGGTGACGCCGTTGCGGCTCTCGGCGAGGCAGGCGGCGGCGATGGCGAGCAGGTCACGGGTCGGCATCGGGGCGTGGGCGCCGGGCATCGCGCGGTTGCGCATCATCACCGCGAGCCCGACGCGGAGGCCGGTGGCGGACCAGGCGGCGGCGGCGTGGCGGACGGCGTCGCGGGAGGGGGGAAGCTGGCGGAAGTGGTCGGTGGCGGAGGCGGCGCCGCCGCGAACCGTGTCGGCGGCGGTGGCGGCGATGGCGCGGGCGATGCCCGTCTCGTCCAGCGCGTCGAGGCCGCCGGCATAGGCGGCTTCGAGCCATTCGGCCTGTCGCGCGCGGGTGGCGCGGCCGCGGCCGAGGGATTCGGGGGAGTGGGTGTGGGCGTTGCGGAAGGCGGGGAGGATGAGGAGGTGGTCGGCGGGGACCTCCTCGGCGTCGGGCGAGGGCGGAAGGTCCGGGCCGACGGCGGCGACACGACCCGCGCGGAGGAGGATGTCGGTGCGGGCGCGGGGGGCGAGGTCGGGGCCGCCGGGGATGAGGGCGGCGCGGCGGAACAGCAGGGCGGCGCCGGGTGAAGGGGTCGTCACGCGAGGAAGCGTAGCACGGAACCCGCCGCGGCGTGGTCCGCCGCGGGCGCGCGAGCGGGCGGCTGCGCCCGGGGCGGTGGTGCCGTGCGGGCGCCACGCATGCGAAGGGCGAGCCGATGATGCCGGCAGCGTCCGCCATCCGACCGCGGGCACGGAGGGGGCGACGGGCGTTGACACGCCGGCGACGCGGCACTTACGTCGCGCCGTCGCGTGGATGAACGCATGGTTCATATCCGAACATCGCCCTCGCCGTCGTTTCCCGGCTGATGCTCGTCGCGGAGCACGGAATCGTCTCGACGACGGCGCGCACGGCGCCGCCCGCACGGGTGCATCGGCCGCGCTCGGTGGACGAGGCGCTGGCCCTTCTCGCGGCGCCGGGCGCCGTCGCCGTGGCGGGCGGGACGGACCTTTGCGCGCAGTACAACGAAGGGCGGATGCCGGCGTCGCTCGTGTCGCTGGACCGGCTGGATGCGCCGCGACGGATCGAGGCCGACGATGCGGAGTTGCGGATCGGGGCCCTGGTGACGCATGCCGAAGGCGGGACGAACGACGCGGTGCGGGCCTTCCTGCCGGGCTTCGCCGGCGCGTGGCCGATGCTGGCGAACGTGCGGGTGCGCTTCCGGGCGACGATCGGCGGCAACCTGATGGCGCGGCGGACGCGCTACGAGATGTCGGTGCTGCTGACGGCGCTGGATGCGCGGCTGCGCTTCGCGGTGGGCGGGGGGTTCTTCGAGGCGTCCACCGATGACGTGTGGGAGGGGCGCGTCCCCTCCCCTGCCCTGCTGCACCACGTCGCGATCCCGCGGCGGGCGGGGGCGCGGTTTTCCTACCAGCGGTCGCTGCGGCCGTCGTTGACGGTGGCGGTGTCGCTGCATGACGGCGGCGGGCGGGCGGCGGTGGCGACGGAGATGCTGCGACCGGTGGCGCTGCCAGCGGACGACGTCCGGCTGGACGGGTTGCCTGCCGCCTTCGCGGACGCGGCGATCTCGCACTGGTATGCACGGCGAGCGGGATCGGCGCTGCTGCGCCGGGGCGTGGAGGCGTGCGGTGGTTGAGGTGATCCGCTTCACGCTGGACGGGCGGGCCACCGAGGTTTCCGCGGAACCGGCGCAGCCGCTGGCGGACCTCCTGCGCGAGGGGTGCGGCGTGGTGGGGGTGCGGGTGGCGTGCTCCCGCGCGGTGTGCGGCACCTGCACGGTGATCGTGGACGGGGTGCCCGCGGCGTCCTGCGCGATGTTCGCGTTCCAGGTCGAGGGGTGCGTCGTGGAGACGGTGGCGGGGTTGTCGCGGCCGGGCGAGGCTCTGCATCCCATTCAGGAAGCCTTCGCGAAGCACGCGGCTTTCCAGTGCGGCTACTGCACGGGCGGGTTCCTGATGCTGGCGAAGGCGCTGCTGGACCGCGATCCGTCGCCGTCGCGCGCGACGATCCGGGAATGGCTGTCCTCCAGCATCTGCCGTTGCACGGGATACGGGACGATCGTGGAGGCGGTGGAGGAGGCGGCGGTGCTGCTGCGGGGGCGGGCGGCGTGAACGCGATGCCGCCGCTGCGCGTCATCGGACAGGACATCCGCCGGTCCGACGCGCCGGAGAAGGTGACGGGGCGCGCGACCTACGCCGCGGACGTGGTGCTGCCGGGGATGCTCCACGCCAAGTTGCTGCGCAGCCCGCACGCCCACGCGCGGGTGGTGCGGGTGGATGCCTCGCGCGCGAGGGCGGCGCCGGGGGTGCGGGCGGTGCTGACGCGGGACGACGTGCCGGGGCACCTGATGGCGGTGTACGGCTACTTCATCAAGGACCAGCCGATCGTCGCGGTGGATCGCGTACGCTACGTCGGGGACACGGTGGCCGCCGTAGCGGCGGAGAGCGAGGCGCAGGCGGTTCACGCGCTGTCGCTCATCGAGGTGGAATACGAGGCGCTGCCGGTCGTCGGAACCGTGGAGGCGGCGCTGGGGGCGGACGCGCCGGAGCTGTTCGAGGCGGCGCCGCTGGGGTTCATGCCGGGCTACGGGGCCGGGGCACGGGGAGCGCTGCGGCCGGCGCGGAACGTGTGCTTCGAGTTCGGGTATCGGACCGGCGACGAGACGGCGTTCGACCGCTGCGACCACGTGTTCGAGGACGCGTTCCGGTTCTCCCGCATGTGGCACTTCCACCTGGAGCCGTTCGTCTCCGTCGCGGACGCGCGGGACGACCGGATCGAGGTCTGGTCGAGCAACCAGAACCCCTTCCCGCTGCGGAAGGAGCTGTCGCGCATCTTCAAGGTGCCGGAGAACGCCATTTCCGTGCGCGTGCCGTTCGTCGGCGGCGGGTTCGGGGCGAAGAACAACTGCAAGACGGAGCCGGCGGCGGTCCTCCTCTCCATGCTGTCGGGCCGCCCCGTGCGGCTGGCCTTCACGACGGAGGAGGGGTTCCTGACGAACACGCAGCACGCGGCGGTGCTGCGGCTGCGGACGGGCGTGACGGCGGACGGGCGGTTCGTGGCGCGACGGAGCGAGATCCTCCTGGATTCCGGCGCCTATTCCGATGCCTCGCCGCTCGTGGCGGAGAAGGCGGGGTATCGCATCCCCGGGCCGTACCGCTGGGACTTCGTGGACAGCGTGTGCCGCTGCGTCATGACCAACACCGCGCCGGCCGGGCCGTTCCGCGGCTTCGGCGGCACGCAGGCGACCTGGGCGAGCGAATCCCAGGTGGACATGATCGCGCGCCGGCTGGCGATGGACCCGCTGGAGATCCGGCGACGCAACATGCTGCGGCTGGGTGAGCCTTTCATGCCCGGGGAGTCCGGCGTGGACTCGGATTTGCTGGAGGGGCTGGAGGCGGTGATCGCCGAGGTCGGGCAACGCACCTCCGGGCGCGGGATCGGCTTCGCGGTGGGGTTCAAGGATGGCGGCGGGGTGAACAAGCCGGCGCAGGCGCGGGTGAAGGTCTCGACCAACGGGGACGTGTTCCTCGGCTGCGGCACCGTGGAGATCGGGCAGGGGGCACGGACCGCGCTGCCGCAGGTCGTGGCGGAGGTGCTGGGGACGCGGGCGGAACGGGTGCGCGCGGCGCCGGTGGACACGGACCACACGCCGTTCGACCAGGGGACCAACGCGTCCTCCGGGATCGCGGTGATGGGGCAGGCGGTGCATCGCGCCGCGGTGTCGGTGCGGGATGGGGTGATCGCGTTCGCGGCGGAGCGGCTGGGGTGCCCGCGCGACGAGTTGTCCCTGCGCGACTGGACCATCCTGCGGGGCAACGAGGCGCATCCGCTCGGGCCGATGATCATGCGGCACTTCGGGGGCACGGGGTTCGAGTTCTCGGCCGACGGGTTCTTCAAGGCGGAGACGGACCACGACGCGCCGCTGGAGGCGCGCTGCGTGTTCTGGGAGACGGGCTGGGCGGCGGCGGAAGTGGAGGTGGACCGGGAGACGGGGAAGGTCACGGTCACGAAACTGGCGGTGGCGGGCGATGCGGGGCGGGCGATCAACCCGCGGCTGTGCCGGGGACAGGACGAAGGCTCGGCCGTGATGGGCTTCGGACAGGCGATGTTCGAGACGATGGTCCATGACGACGCCGGGAACCTGCTGAACGGGGAGCCGCTGCTGTATCGCGTGCCGCTCGTCGAGGACCTGCCGGAAGACTTTGCCGTGCTGACACTGGAGCAGGGCCACGGGCCGGGGCCGTTCGGGTCGAAGGGGATGGGCGAAGGGGCGATGCTGCCGGTCGCCGCGGCCATCGCCAATGCGATCCACGACGCGGTCGGCGTCCGGATCACGGAGTTGCCGCTCTCGGCCGA
>CAXVWQ010000215.1:0-5456 GCA_964263755.1 Roseomonas sp.
CTCGTCGAATGCTGCATCGGCAAGCTCAAGCAGTTCCGCCGCGTCGCTACCCGCTACGAGAAAACCGCGCGCAACTACCTCAGCATCGTCACCCTCGCCGCCACCATCCTCTGGCTCAGGTAAGTGTCCACAGGACCTAGCGGTCCATGCTCGCGATGAGGCGTCGGTTGTGGCCGGCGATCATCCTGGGGATCAGCAGCGCGTCGATGAGCCACCACACGGCGATCAGCGCGAAGCCGAGGTAGCCGATCAGCACGTAGCTCAGCAGGAAGGACACGCACCAGATCACGAGCATCGCGACGCCCGACCCGATCCGGCCGGCGTAGAACCGGTGCCCGCCGACGTAGCCGAGGAAGAACCACAGGAGGTAGGCGATGAGCGCCGACTTCCTGTTGGCATCGTAATGCATCATCGCGGCGGCGTCGCCCGGCCCCGTGCGCGGCGTGCTGCCCGTGCGCGGCGTGCTGAAAGACATGCGGACCCCCTGTTCGGCGGCCCCCAGATGGCCGCGCGCCGCCCCCGGAACAAGACCGCATGGACAGGCGGCGCGGCCGCATCCTAGCCTCGCGGGAAGGCGCTCGCCCCGGGGAAACACGATGTCCAAGCCGTTCGAGGGCGTGGCCGAGGCCGCGGAGGCGGGCTACGCCGACGACCTCCGCCATTTCGACATCCGCGCCTACGGGCCGGAGGACTGGTTCGGCCTCGTCCTCCTCTGGGTCACCGGCATCCTCGTCTTCGTCCAGTTCTTCTCCCGCTACGTGCTGAACGATTCGGTGGCCTGGACGGAGGAGGTCGCGCGCTACCTCCTCATCGCCCTCACCTTCATCGGCTCGGCGGGGGCGGTGCGGCGGGGGACGCACATCCGGGTGGAGCTGCTGGAAACCCTCCTGCCGCTTCCGGCGCGGCGGGTGCTGTGGGCGATCCTCGACGCCACCCGGCTGGCCTTCTGGGTCTTCGGGGCCTGGGTGGGCTTCGACCTCGCGGACCGGATGGGCGTCATGCCGATGGACAGCCTGAACGCGACCCTGTCCTGGGTATACTGGCCGATCTTCGCGGGCTTCGTGATGATGTCGATCCGCGAGGTCGGGTGGATCTGGCGGCGGTGGCGCCGCGGCGACGCGCCGAACGAGCAGACGGTGCTGGCATGACCGCCGCGATCCTCCTCCTCGGCTTCTTCGGGCTGCTGGCGATCGGGCTGCCGGTGGCCATCGCGCTCGCGGGCGCGGGGGTGCTGTTCGCGATCCTCGACGAGACGGTGCCGATGCTCGCCATCGTTCACCGCATGGCCGGCGGGGTGGATTCCTTTCCGCTGCTGTGCGTGCCGTTCTTCATCATGGCCGGGCTGCTGATGAACACCGGCGGCATCACCGAACGCATCTACGACTTCGCGGTGGCGGCGGTGGGGTGGATGCGCGGCGGACTGGCGCAGGTGAACGTCGTGGGATCGGTGGTGTTCGCCGGCATGTCCGGCACGGCCGTGGGCGACGCGGCGGGCCTCGGCACCATCGAGGTGCGGGCGATGAAGGCGCACGGCTACGACCCGTCCTTCGCGGTGGGCATCACCGCGGCGTCGTCGATGCTCGGGCCGCTGCTGCCGCCATCCCTGCCGCTGGTGATCTACGGCGTGTCGGCCAACGCCTCCATCGGCCAGCTCTTCGCGGCGGGGATCATCCCCGGGCTGATCGTCGCGACGTCGCTCATGGTCATGGTCTACGGCTACTCCCGAATCCGCGGCTACGGCGCGGACGCGAAGTTCCGGCTCTACGAACTCGGCCGCACCCTCGCCCGCGGCATCCTGCCGCTGCTGACGCCGGTGATCATCATCGGCGGCATGCGCGCCGGCGCCTTCACGCCGACCGAGGGCGCCATCGCCGCCGTCGCCTGGGCGCTCATCCTCGGCGTCATCGTCTATCGCACGCTGGGGTGGCGGGCGCTGGCGAAAGTGTCGTTCGAGACGGTGGAGATCACCGCCACCATCCTCCTCATCGTCGCGGCGTCCGAGATCTTCGGCTGGCTGCTGACCACCACGCGCGTGTCGGAGCAGGTGGTCGGCTGGGTGCTGGCGCTGACGGAGCAGAAGTGGCTCATCCTGCTGCTCGCCAACATCTTCCTCCTCCTCGTCGGCCTCGCGATCGAGCCGCTGCCGGCGATCCTCATCCTCACGCCGATCATGCTGCCGATCATGGAGACGATCGGCGTCCATCCCGTGCACTTCGGGCTGATCATGGTGCTGAACCTGTGCATCGGGCTGCTGACGCCGCCGGTCGGGATCGTCCTGTTCATCCTCGCCCGCGTCGGCAACATCTCGTTCGAGGACGCGGCGCGGGGCGTGCTGCCCTTCATGGTCCCGCTGCTCGGGGTGCTGATGCTCGTGACCTACTGGCCGGAGATGGTCATGTGGCTCCCCCGGCGCTGGTATCCGGCGGCCGGGGGAGGGTAGGGGCGGCTACAGCGCCTGGAGGCGGTCGTACTGCTGCCGCGTCCAGCCCACGCCCTCGTTGTGGCCGGGGGCGCAGACCGCGCGGAAGGCGGCGCGGTCGGGGTTCTGCACCGTCTTGCCCTGCTGCCGGAAGAAGCCAGCCAGTTCGCCCTCCTGTTTCCGGATCTCGGCGGAGCAGCGATCGGCGGCCTCGATCAGCACGGCCGTGAAGGTCTCGCGCTCCGCCGCGTTCAGGCGCCGCCACGTGCCCGCCGCCACGATGGTCAGCAGGGCGTCCGTGATGTGCGCGGTGAGCGAGACGTGGGACTGCACCTCGTAGAACTTCTTGGCCTGGATCGTCGGCAGGGGGTTCTCCTGCCCGTCCACCGTGCCGTTCTGCAGGGCGAGGTAGACCTCCGCGAAGGCGATCGGCGTGGCGTTGGCGCCGACGGCGCGGGCGAAGGCGATGTAGGACGGCGCCTGCGGCACCCGCAGCTTCATCCCCCGCATGTCCGCCGGCTGCATGATCGAGCGGTTCGCGGTGCAGTGCCGCTCGCCGTAATAGGTCAGGGCGACCGTGTGATGGTTCGTCTGCCGCTCGTATCCCGTGGCAAGTTCCGTGTGCAGGTCGGACCGCTTGTAGGCCTCGAAATGCGCGTAGTCCCGCAGGATGTAGGGCGCGTGCGTCAGCGCCATCGGGCGGTAGGACGCGCCGGCGAAGCCCGTGCCGGTGTAGATCATGTCCACCGTGCCGAGGGTGAGCGCCTGGTTGATCTGCGGCTCGTTGCCGAGGGCGGAGGCCGCGAAGACCTCGATGTTGAACTTGCCGCCCGTGCGCGACGCGATCTCGCGCGCGGCCCACTGCGCCTCGGCGTGGTAGGGCTCGTTCGCCTCGTAGACGTGCGCCCAGCGCATGCGCTGCGCCTGCGCGTTGGCGTGGCCGATGACGGCCGGGGTCGCCAGGGCGGCAAGGCCGAGGCTGCGGCGGGTGATCATTCTTGGTTCCTCCCGGGAGGGACCGTTCCGGTCCGGGGGCGAGTGTGAGCGGGCCGGCCGCCCCGCCGCAAGCGTGGTTGTGGCGGCCGGCCCGGCGGGGCAGGGTCGCGCCGGACCCGGAGCGACGCATCGATGATCACCCTGCACACCTGGAACACCCCGAACGGCCGCAAGGTCAGCGCCGCGCTGGAGGAGATGGGGCTCCCCTATCGGGTGGAGGTCGTGGACATCACGAAGGACCAGCAGTTCCGGCCGGCGTTCCTCGCGATCTCCCCGAACAACCGCATCCCCGCGATCACCGACGAGGACGGGCCGGGCGGTGCGCCGGTCAGCGTCTTCGAATCGGGGGCGATCCTTCTCTACCTCGGCGAGAAAACCGGGCGGTTCCTGCCGGCCGACCTCCGCGCCCGCATTCCCGTACTCGAATGGCTGATGTGGCAGATGGGGGGGTTCGGGCCGATGCCCGGGCAGGTCCACCACTTCCTCGGCCAGCCGGACGGCGCGGCGAAGGAGTATGGCCTCGCCCGCTACGGGAAGGAGACGCGGCGCCTCTACGCCGTGCTGGAGGGGCGCCTCGCCGGCCGCGAGTTCGTGGCGACGGAGGGGGAGCCGAGCATCGCGGACTTCGCGATCCTCGGCTGGGCGTGGCGGCACGAGCGGCATGGGGTGGGGTTCGACGACCTGCCGAACGTCGGCGCCTGGTACGGGCGGATGATGGCGCGACCCGCGACGAAGCGCGGCTTCGAGGTGGCGCTGTCCTGACGGGCGGGCGTGTTTGACCCACCGCGACGGGCCCGTTAGAAGTGGACCCCTGCAACGCCGTGTGACTTCCACTCCTGCGGAGGGGTGGCCGAGTGGCCGAAGGCGGCGGTTTGCTAAACCGTTAAAGGGGGTCAACCCCTTTCGTGGGTTCGAATCCCATCCCCTCCGCCAGTCCTTCTTCCACCCGTGATCGGCCCGCCGGAACAAGAGCGTGGGCGCCTGCGTTCCGTGTTGCTCCCCCTCACGATCGGGCTCGCGGCCGCCGCGACACCGCAAGCTCCCGGGCATGATCGCGCGGACGTCCGCTACGCCCGTTGGATGGGGCGTTCCCTGCCCGCCGGTGACGGCTCCCTCGCGGCGCGCGCTGCCTCCCGCGCCGTGAGCATCGCGGACCCGGCGGCATCGGCGACGCCCGGCGGCGACGTGGACCGACCCCTTCCCCCTCCGCCACGCCCATCCCACATGCGGCACATGACCCGCATCATCGTCACGGCGATGGCCGCGCTCTCGCTTTCAGCGTGCGCCACGCGCGAGGGCTTCGACGCCCGCCAAGCGAGCCTCATCGGGCGGTCGGAGGCCGAACTCGTCGCCACCCTCGGCGTGCCGGCGCGGACCCACGATGCGGAGGGCCGGCGCTTCCTGCAGTATGAGGACCGCCGCCTGGTCTCCTACGGCGGCTCCCCGTATGGCGGTTTCGGGTATGGCTTCGGCCGGAGGGGCTACGGCCTCGGCGTCGGCTTCGGCGGGGGTTACGGGCCCGTCGTCGAGACCCGCGCCTGCGACCTGACCTTCGAGGTCCGTGCCGGCCGCGTGGTGGGCTTTAGCGCCCGCGGCAACGCCTGCGTCGCCCCGGAGCCGAGGACGACCCTCGCCGCCTCCTAGCGGGGCGGTCCGCCATCCCGCGCGGGCGCCGGAGGCCCGCACCGCCAGAAGTCACGAGGCGCTCCGCCCGGTAGAACGGGTCCACCGCGCGGGGCGGGCGGGGCAACTCCGATTCCGCGCCGAGTTCAGCGAAGCGGCGGCGCAGCATCGGGCGGGCCAGCGCCTTCTCCACCGCTGCGTTGATCCGCAAGGCCAGCGCATCGGCCATCCCGGACGGGTCGGCGATGGGTTTCCAGGTCGTGCTGGCGAAGCCGCGCCATCCGCCCTCCGCGATCGTCGGCAGGTCGTGCGCCGCCTCGCTGCGGCGGTCCGATGCGACGCCCAGGAGCCGCAGCGCCCCGGCGGGCGCGGATGGGATGGCGGTGACGAGGGCGCCGTTCAGGAAGGTGAGGCGGCC
>CAXVWQ010000216.1:0-9262 GCA_964263755.1 Roseomonas sp.
GGACGGGATGCAGCCGATGTTGAGGCAGGTCCCGCCGAGGGTCTCCCGCTTCTCCACGCAGGCCACCTTCATCCCGAGCTGTGCCGCGCGGATGGCGCAGACGTAGCCCCCGGGGCCGGAGCCGATGACGATGACGTCGAAGGAGTTGGAGTCGGACATGGAACGGGTCCCGGACAGCGCTGATCGGCGCGGGGTTAGCAGGGGCGGGGGCAGGCGATAAGTCCGCCGACGCGATCCACCGCATATGGGATCGGTCCCCGCCCGCGCAGCGCCGACCCGGCTCGCCGTCCGGCGGGTCGGGGACGACCCCGGTCAGTCGTTCCGGATGCCCATGGCCCGCACCGCGCCGCCGACCGAGGTCACCTGCCCCGTGACGAAGCCGTTGAACTCCGCCCCCGTCATCTCGGCGGGCGTGATTCCCACGCTCGCCAGCCGCGCCTGGAAGGCGGCGTCGCGCAGCGCCGCCGTCACCTCGGCGTGCAGCCGCGCCGCCACCGGCGCCGGCAGTCCCGCCGGACCCGAGAGCCCGAGCCAGTTGCCGGAGACGAGGCCGGGCAGGCCGATCTCCGTCGTCGTCGGGATCTCGGGCAGCGAGGGATGCCGCGTCGAGGAGGTCACGGCGTAGGGCCGCAGCCGACCGGCCCGGATGTTCTCCAGGTTGTCCGGCAGCGGATCGAAGGACAGGACGATGGCGCCGCCCAGCAGGTCCGCCTGCATCGGCTGCGAGCCGCGGTAGGGCGCGTGCTCCAGCGGGATGCCGCTCTGCGCGGAGAACATCGCGCCGGTGACGTGGCCGATGGAGCCGATCCCCGAGGTGCCGAAGGCCACCGGCCGCGGCTGGGCGCGCAGCCACGCCGTCAGCCCCGCCATGTCCCGCGCGGGCACGGAAGGGTTGGTCACCACCACCATCGGCGTCGTGCCGATGTAGGCGACGTGGGTGAAGGACCGCACGGGATCGTAGCCCGGGTTGGAATACAGCGGCGGCGAGGTGACGATCGGTGCGGTGTTCGACAGCATGAGCGTCGTGCCGTCCGCCGGCTGCCCCGCGACGTGCGCCGCCGCGATGGTGCCGCCCGCGCCGGGGCGGTTGTCCACGATGACACGCTGGCCCAGGCGCGGGCTCATCACGTCGGCCAGCACCCGCGCCACGATGTCCGACGCCCCGCCCGGCGGGAAGGTGACGACGATCCGGATCGGGCGCGACGGCCAATCCTGCGCCGACGCGGACGAAGCCAGCCCCACGCCCGCGATCGCCCCGATGATCGCCTGCCGCCGTCCCAACATGCGGGAACCTCCTGTGTCGGCGCCGCCAGACGCACGCGACGTGCCACCAGCGCGGCGCCCGGTTTGAACCGACGGCGCGACGCGGCCAGGATGGGGGGGATGCCCTCGTCCCCCCCGCCCGACCCGTCGGCGCTGATGCACCCCGCGCCGCGTCTCCTCGGCACCATCCTCCCCTCCGCCAACACGGTGGTGGAGCGCACGACCGTGGCGATGCTGCGCGACCTGCCGGGCGTGGCGCCCCTGTTCACCCGCATCCCCAAGCGCGGCGGCACGGACCCCCTGCCCGACCGCCACGACCTGCCGATGCTGCTGGAGGCCGCCGACCTGCTGGCCGACGCCCGCCCCGACGCCATCGTGTTCAACGCCGGCAAGGGAGCCACCATCGGCCTGGACCACGACCGCGCCCTCGTGGACGCCATCGCCTCCCGCACCGGCATCCCCGCCGACACCTCCGGCCTCGCCCTGCTGCGCGCCCTGCGGGCCCTCGACGCCACGCGGATCGCGCTGATCGGGCCGCATCCCTCCGACTACAACCGCCGCGCCGCCGCCGGCCTCCGTGCGGAGGGGGTGGAGACCGTCGCCGAGCGCGGCCTCGGCATCACCGACAACATCACCTTCGCCTCCGTCGGTGCCGACGCCATCGCCGCCATGGCACGGGCCGTCGCGCGGGCGGAAGGCGTGCAGGCCGTGGTCGCCTGGAACACCAATTGCGGCGCCGCCCCCCTCGCCGCGTCGCTGGAATCCGAACTCGGCCTTCCCTTCCTCGACGCCACCGCGCTTGGCATCTGGGGCGGCCTCGCCGTCGCACGCATCGCCGAGCGCCCCGGTCCCGCCTGGGGCCGGCTCTTCACCCTGGAGGCCTGACGATGCCCGGCGGAATCTCGGTCCACGCCGTGGACGTGGCGCGCGGCCGGACGGCGGAGGGGATGCGCGTCCGCATCGAGCGGATCGGGCCCGGCGGCGGCCGTGTGGTCGTCGCGGAGGGCCGGATCGGGCCGGGCGGCAGCTTCGACCATCCCATCGTGCGGGGCGAAGGCGTGGAGGCCGGCGTGCACGAGGTGCTGTGCGACGTCGGGGCCTTCTACGGCACGCCGGACCCGTTCCTCGGCGTGGTGCCGTTCCGCTTCACCCTCCGCGACGTGGCGGAACACGTCCACCTGCCGCTGAAGTTCACCCCGTTCGGCTACTCGATCTACCGCGGCGCGTGACCGCGGAGGCGGTCTCGCGGGACACGAGGAACCCGACCAGCGCCACGCCCCCCGTGACCGTCGCGTGGGTCACGACCGGCCAGAACGGCGGCGCCGGCTGGTCCAGGAGGTACTCTCCGAAATGCCGGGTGACGTAGGCCAGGACGAGCGCGTGCAGGAGGAGGACGCCGGCGAGGCCCGCCATCGCCCGCCGCTGCCGGAAGGCGAGCCCGCCCCAGGCCAGCCACGCTGCACCGATCGCGAGGGCGGTGAGGGCGAGGAGCCCCGCGACGTACTCGCCCGTCACCCAGCGCCCGCCCCGCGGCAGCGCCGCCACGAGGCCGAGATGGAAGAGGGCGACGAGGGAGAGGAACAGGGCCGCGAGGGCCCCGACCCGCGACCACCCCCGCACGGAGGTCCCGGGCTTCGGCGCGGGGTCGCGCAGGGCCCCCCAGGTGCCGGCCGCCGCCACGATCCAGAGGGTGCCGATGATCGCCGCGCTCTCCCACGGCACGCGAAACTCCCGTGAGAACATGTTGGCGACCTGGAGGTTCAGCCAGGAATAGCCCGCGAGCAGGGCGAAGCCCGCGACGAGCCACCCCCCGTCGCGCCGCAGGAACCCGCCCCAGGCGGCGGCGACGCCCCAGGCGAGGATGCCCGAGAGGGCCAGCCCGAACGGCACCATGTCCTGCGGGTTCGGCCAGGATCGTCCCGGCAGGAACTCCTTCCACAGGAGCCACGCGTGGGCGAGGAGCGCGAGCGCGAAGACGCCGAACGCGACGAGGCGGAACGCCCGGGGCAGCGGCTACAGCCCCAGCAGCAGCCGCCGCGAATCCTCCACGCCCTCCTTCACGCGGACGAGGAAGGACACCGCCTCCTTCCCGTCCACGATCCGGTGGTCGTAGGACAAGGCGATGTACATCATCGGCCGCGCCTCCACCTTGCCGCCGATCACCATCGCCCGTTCCTTGATCGCGTGCATCCCGAGGATGCCGGATTGCGGCGGGTTGAGGATCGGCGTGGACATGAGCGAGCCGTAGATGCCGCCGTTGGTGATGGTGAAGGACCCGCCCGCCATCTCCTCCAGCTTCAGTTGCCCGTCGCGCACCCGGCGGCCGGCGTCGCCGATGGCCTTCTCGATCCCCGCGAAGGTGAGGTCTTGGACGTTGCGGATCACCGGCACGACGAGGCCGGAGGGGCCGCCGACCGCGATCCCCATGTGGACGAAGTTCTTGTAGACGATCTCGTCGCCGTCGATCTCGGCATTCACCGCCGGGAACTCGCGCAGCGCCGCGACGCAGGCGGAGACGAAGAACGACATGAAGCCGAGCTTCACGCCGTGCTTCTTCTCGAAGGCGTCCTTGTATTCCGTCCGCAACGCCATCGCGTTCGTCATGTCCACCTCGTTGAAGGTGGTGAGCATGGCCGCGGTGTTCTGCGCCTCCTTCAGCCGACGGGCGATGGTGATCCGGAGCCGGGTCATCTTCACCCGCTCCTCGCCACCCTCCGGCGTACGCGGGGCCCTGGGCGCGGCCTTCGGTGCCTCGGGCGCGGGCCGAGACAGGTAGGCGAGGACGTCGCCCTTCGCGATCCGCCCGTCCTTCGCCGACCCCTGGCCGATCTGCTCGGCCGAGACGCCCTTCTCCTCCATCATCTTCGCGGCGGCGGGCAGCGGAGCGTGCCGCCCGGGCTCCACCCCACCGGGGCGGGACACCGGCCCGACGGTCTTCTGCGGCGCCTCCACCTTCGGCGCGGCGGGGGCGGCGGCGGGGGCGGTCGACGCGACGACGGGGGCCGCGGGCTTCGCCGCCGGCGCGGCGCCGGCCGTGCCGAGCGTGCCGAGGACGGCCCCGACCTCGACCTCCGCTCCCTCGTTCGCGACGATGCCCTCCAGCGTCCCGGCGGAGGGCGCGTTGACCTCCACCGTCACCTTGTCGGTCTCCAGCTCCACCAGCGGCTCGTCGGCGGCGACGGAATCCCCGGCCTTCTTGAGCCACTTGGCGACGGTCGCCGTGCTCACGCTCTCGCCCAGGGTGGGCACCAGGATGTCGGTCATCTCGCGGGGATCCCTACGCCGGGGCCCCGAGGGCCTGACGAACCAGCGCTTCCTGCTGCGCCGCGTGCACCTTGGCAAGACCCGTGGCGGGCGAGGCCGCCGCGACCCGCCCGACGTAGGACGGCCGGTGCGCCGCGCCGCCCAGCTGGGTCAGCACGCCCTCGATCCGGCGGTCCACGAAGGACCAAGCGCCCATGTTCTCGGGCTCCTCCTGGCACCACACCACCTCGGCCTCCGAATACGGGGCGAGCGCGGCGGCCAGCGAGCGGACCGGGAACGGGTAGAGCTGCTCCATCCGGACGATCGCCACGTCGTCCATCCCGGCATTCCGCCGAGCGTCGAGCAGATCGTAATACACCTTGCCCGAGCACAGCACGACGCGTCGCACCTTTCCCGGCGCCACCAGCTTGTCGGCCTCCGGGATCACCGTCCGGAACGCGCTCCCCGGCCCGAACTCCGCGAGCGACGACACCGCCATCTTGTGCCGCAGGAGCGACTTCGGCGTCATGAGGATGAGCGGCTTGCGGTAGTTCGCCTTCATCTGCCGCCGCAGCGCGTGGAAGTAGTTGGAGGGGGTGGTGATGTTCCCCACCCGCAGGTTCCGCTCCGCACAGAGTTGCAGGTAACGTTCCAGCCGCGCCGAGGAATGCTCCGGCCCTTGCCCCTCGTAGCCGTGCGGGAGCAGCATCACGAGCCCGGACATCCGCAGCCACTTCGTCTCGGCCGAGGCGATGAACTGGTCGATGATGACCTGCGCCCCGTTCGCGAAGTCCCCGAACTGGCCTTCCCACAGCACGAGCACGCTCGGGTCGGCGATCGAGTAGCCGTAGTCGAACCCCAGCACCCCGAACTCGGACAGAAGGGAGTTGAACGCCTCGATCCGCGCCTGCCCCTCCCGGATGTTGTTCAGCGGCACGTATTCCGACTGGTTCGCCTGGTCCACGAGATAGGCGTGGCGCTGCGAGAAGGTGCCGCGCTGCACGTCCTCCCCGGACAGCCGCACGCGGTGCCCGTCGAGGAGGAGCGAGCCGAAGGCCAGCGCCTCGCCCGTCGCCCAGTCGATCCCCTCGCCGCCCTCGATCGCCGCCTTCTTGGCTTCCAGCTGGCGCAGGATCTTCGGGTTGGCGCTGAAGCCCTCGGCCACGCGCGACAGCGCCCCGCCGATCTCGCGCAGCACGTCGGCCTCGACGGCGGTGGCCGTCTCCTCCTCCGTCTCCGCCGTGCCCGGGTTCTTCAGGCCGGACCAGTGGCCTTCCAGCCAATCCATCTTGTTCGCGCGGAAGGACTGCGCGGCCTGGAAGGATTCCTCCAGCGTCGCGTTGAACCCATCGAGGATCGCCTTCGATTCCGTCTCCGGCACCGACCCTTCGGCCGCCAGCCGCGCCGCATACTTCGCGCGCACGGTCTGCGTCTCCTTGATCCGCGCGTACATCAGCGGCTGCGTGAAGGCCGGCTCGTCGCCCTCGTTGTGGCCGTGGCGGCGGTAGCAGACGATGTCCACCACGATGTCCGCGCCGAACCTCTGGCGATACTCCGCCGCCAGCCGCGCGCAGAACACCACTGCCTCCGGGTCGTCCCCGTTCACGTGGAGGATCGGCGCCTGCACCGCCTTCGCCACGTCCGTGCAGTACAGCCCGGAATAGGCGTGCACCGGGACCGTGGTGAAGCCGATCTGGTTGTTCGTGACGATGTGGATCGTCCCGCCCGTGCGATAGCCGATGAGCTGGCTCATCGCGAGCGTCTCGTACACCACGCCCTGACCCGCGAAGGCCGCGTCCCCGTGCAGCAGGATCGCCATGACGGAGCGGCGCGTCGTCACGTCGCGCGCCATGTCCTGCCGCGCCCGGACCTTGCCGACGACGACGGGGTCCACCGCCTCCAGGTGCGACGGGTTCGGCTGGAGCGACAGGTGGACGCGCCGCCCGTCGATCTCCAGGTCCGTCGAGGTGCCGAGGTGATACTTCACGTCGCCCGAGCCGAACCCGTCCTCCGAATGGCCCTGGCCCTTGAACTCCGCGAAGACCTGCGCGACCGGCTTCTTCACGACGTTGACGAGGGTGGAGAGGCGCCCGCGATGCGCCATCCCGATCACCACCTCGTTCACCCCGTCCGCGGCGGCCCGCTTGATGACCGCCTGCACCGCGGGGATCGTCGCCTCGCCGCCCTCCAGCCCGAAGCGCTTCGTGCCGACGAACTTCCGCGCGCAGAACGCCTCGAAGCCCTCGGCCTCCGTGATCTCCTTCAGGATGGCGCGCTTCGCCGACGCGTCGAACGCCCCGTTCCACGGCGCTCCTTCCATCCGCGTCTGGATGAACGACTTCTGGTCGGGGTCCTGGATGTGCATGAACTCGACGCCGATCGGCCCGCAGTAGGAGGCCTTCAGGAGCGTCATGATCTCGCGCAGCGTCGCCGTCTCCAGGCCGAGCACCTTGTCGATGAAGATCGGCCGGTCCCAGTCACCCGGCCCGAAGCCGTAGGACGCCGGGTCCAGTTCGGTGTGCGGCTTCTTCTGCTGCAACCCCAGCGGATCGAGGTCCGCCTCCAGGTGCCCGCGCACCCGGTAGGCGCGGATGAGCATGATGGCGCGGAGGGAATCTAGCACCTCCGACCGCTGCACCCCCGGCTCGGCCCGCCGTTCCACCGGCGCGCCGTCCTTCGTCGGGCGCGTGCCCTTCGCCGGGGCCGGCGCGGCCTCCTCCGGCGCGAACGCCCCGCGCGGCCGCGGCGCCCACGACGCCCCCTGGGCGTCCATCAGCACCGCCCGCGCGTCGTCGTCCAGCACCGCGAACAACTCGGCGAAGGACGGGTCCACGGATTCCGGGTTCTCCGCCCACCGCGCGTAGAGGTCCGCGAGGAAGGCCGCGTTCGCCCCCGTCATCGCGCTCGCGAGGATGTCCACTCCGGGCATGTGTCCCTCCGGGCCATGCCGGTCGCGTGCCGCGCCGGGGGCCGTGTCGTCGTCTCAGATGGCGTGACGCCGCCCCGATGAGGGGGCAGCGCGGGATAGATAGGGCGGATGGCAGGTGTGTGGCAGGGCGCCCAACCTCAAGACCGTCCGCCGAAGGCGGGGGGCCCCACCCCTCGTCGGGCCGCTTGCTCGGCCCCGGGGCTCATGGGCGGGCGGTCACGCGGCCATGGCCTTCACCATGGTGGAGCCGAGCGCCGCGGGGCTCTCGGCGACGTGGATGCCCGCCGACCGCATCGCATCCATCTTCGCCGCCGCCGTGTCCTTCCCGCCGGAGATCACCGCGCCCGCGTGGCCCATCCGCCGCCCCGGGGGGGCCGTGGCGCCGGCGATGAACCCGACCACCGGCTTGTAGCGCGCCGATCCCGGCCGGTTCTCCCGCCCGAGGAACTCCGACGCGAGGACCTCCGACTGCCCGCCGATCTCCCCGATCATGACGATCTGCCCTGTCTCGTCGTCCGCCAGGAACAGTTCGAGCACCTCGAGGAAGTCCGTCCCCTTCACCGGATCGCCGCCGATCCCGACGCAGGTGGACTGCCCCAGCCCCGCCGCCGTGGTCTGCGCCACCGCCTCGTAGGTCAGCGTGCCGGACCGCGACACGATCCCGACCGACCCGCGCTTGTGGATGTGGCCGGGCATGATCCCGATCTTGCACGCCTCCGGCGTGATCACGCCGGGGCAGTTCGGCCCGATCAGGCGGGACTTCGACCCGGACAGCGCCCGCTTCACCCGGATCATGTCCATCACCGGGATACCCTCGGTGATGCAGATCACGAGCGGCACCTCGGCGGCGATGGCCTCCAGGATGGAATCCGCCGCGAAGGGCGGTGGCACGTAGATCACGGAGGCGTCGGCCCCGGTCTTCTCCACGCACTCCGCCACGGTGTCGAACACCGGCAGGTTCAGGTGGGTCTGCCCCCCCTTCCCCGGCGTGACGCCGCCGACGTAGTGGGTGCCGTAGGCGATCCCCTGCTCCGCGTGGAACGTCCCCTGCGCCCCCGTGAAGCCCTGGGTCATCACCCGCGTGTTCTTGTCGACGAGGATGGACATGCTCAGTACTCCGCCGTCGCGCGTTGCAGTTCCAGCTCGTCGCGCAGCGCGCCGAGTTCGACGAAGTTCGGGCCGATGAACCAGAACAGCTCCTGGGCCAGACGCCGCTGCGTGCTGACGACGAACACGTCCTTGCCCCGGTCGCGCACGAATCGCAGCGCCCGCTCGTAGTCGCCGTCGCCGCTCACGAGGATGGCCGTGTCGTAGGCGTCCGTGCGCCCGACCATGTCCACGGTGATCTCGACGTCGAGGTTCGCCTTCTGGAACGGCGTGCCATCGGCGGCGGTGATCGTCTTGAGGTCCTTCGTGACGACGGAATAGCCGTTGTGCGCGAGCATGCCGAGGAAGGACTCGTGCTTCGGGTCGTCCGACCGCCCGACGTAGTAGGTGCACTCGCTCACGTAGCCGAAGCCTTCGAGGAACGTGCGGAAGCGCTTCCAGTCGATCGTCCACTGGAGGGTGTCGCGCATCGCGTAGTAGGTGTTCGATCCGTCGATGAACACGGCGACGCGCCGGCGGGCGGTCATCGCTCAGGCCGCCTTCTTCACGGCGTCGACGACCTTCTGGGCCGCGTCGGCGAGGTTGTCCGCCGGGATGATCGCCAGCCCGGACTCCGCGAGGATCTTCTTGCCGAGTTCGACGTTCGTCCCCTCCAGCCGCACGACGAGCGGCACGGAGAGCGACAGGTTCTTCGACGCCGCCACGATCCCCTCGGCGATC
>CAXVWQ010000217.1:0-7662 GCA_964263755.1 Roseomonas sp.
CGTGTAGATGCCAGGGCAGTCGTAGGTCTTGCGGGACCGCTGGGAGACCGACGTCTCCTCGCAGAACACGATGCCCGCGCCGCCCATGGCGAACTTGCCGAGGTGGACGAGGTGCCAATCGGTCGGCGCGCCGTCCACCGCGGAATACTGCGACATCGGCGAGACGGCGATGCGGTTGCGCAGCGTCAGGCCGCGGATCGTCAGGGGGGAGAGGAGCAGCGGGGCGGCGTCGTCCAGGGCGACCTCCTCAGCCGGCGGGGCGCAGGGCGCGCATGAGGGTGCGGAGTTCGTCGCCGCCCGCGATGCCGGACAGCACCACCTCGTCCAGCCCCGCCGCGGCGTAGGCGGCGACGGCGGCGCGCAGTTCGTCCGGGGTGCCGCTGGCGGTATGGTTGGCGACGACCTCGTCGGTCACGAGGGCCTCGACCGCCTCCCAGTCCTCCGCCGCGAAGGCCGCCGTCAGGGCCCCCTGGTCCAGCCGCGTGCCGGCGAGGTCGAGGTTTCGGGCATGGTGTTCGCCGCGCAGGATGAAGGCGAGGGAACGGCGCAGGCGGCTGCGCGCCTCCCGCCCGTCCGCGGCGACGGAGCCGTAGACGAGCGCGGCCTTGTGGACCGTGCGGCCGGCGCGCGCCTCGCCGCGGCGGACGTGGTCCAGCGCCCAGGCGACGAAGGCGGGGGAGGTGGCGGCGGAGATGAGCACGCCGTCGGCCGCCGCCCCCGCCAGTTCGAGCATCTTCGGGCCGGACGCCGCGAGGATGATGGGGATGTCGCGCCGGCCGGAGGAGAGGCGGCGGCCGACGGCCTGGAAGCGTTCGCCGCGGAAGGTCACGGGGTCGCCGGAGAGGAGAGCGCGGGCGATGGCGATGGAGTCCGCGATGGCGCCGAGCGGGCGGTCGGCGCGCAGCCCCACCGCCTCCAGGTCGCGCGGCGCGCCGGTGCCGAAGGAGAGGGTGACGCGGCCGGGAAACCAGTCGTCCAGCGCCGCCGCGGCCATCGTGGCGTAGACGGGGTGCACCGTGTACGGGCTCATCGCCATCAGCGCGCCGCGGAGGTCGCGCGTGCGGGAGAGCACCATCGCGGCGTTCACCACGGGGTCGCGCTGGAACAGGTGGCACGCCGCCCAGAAGGTGCCGATGCCCGTCCCGTCCGCCACCGCCGCGATGTCCGACAACGCATCAGGCGGGAGGCCGCCTTCGTAGGACAGGCCGATGCTGACCGTCACGTCAGGCGATCCGCGACACCACCTCCTCGGAGAAGCGCTGCATCTGATCGCACACCTCGCCCACGTCGTTCGCCGCGAAGTAGAGGCCGAGGAAGTGGTCCACCCCCGCCTCCTTCAGTCGGTTGGCCTTGGCGATCACCGTCTCGACGGAGCCGATGAGGTTGATGTCCTCCATCGGGATGCTCTTCTGGTCCTTCAGCGTGGACTTCGCGAGGGAGGTGAGGTGCTTGTGCATCTGGCTCGTCTTGTAGCGCGCCACCGCCTCCTCGTCCGTCCGCCCCAGGTGGACGACGAACTGCGGGGCGACGGAGACGGAGGCGGGGTCGCGGCCCGCGGCGGCGGTCGCCTCGCGCAGGCGGTCCACCAGGGGGCGGAGTTGCTCCGCGGGGATGGCGGCGGGGATCCAGCCGTCCGCGTCCTCCGCCACGCGGCGGATGTGGTTCGGGGAGTTGCCGCCGAAGTAGATGGGCAGCCGCTTCTGCAGGGGCTTCGGATGGAACTCGACGTTGCGGAACTTGTAGTAGGTGCCGTCGAAACTCGCCTCCCGCTCCCCGAACAGCACGTGCAGGGCACGGACGCCCTCCTCCACCATGTCGCCGCGATGCGCCTTGTTGTCGGGCCACAAGGCCTCGAACTCCTCGCGGTAGGCGCCGATGCCGACGCCGATCTCCAGCCGGCCGCCGGAGAGGTGATCGAGCGTCGCGATCTGCTTCGCGGTGACGACGATGTCGCGCCGCATCGGCAGGACGAGGATGCCCGTCCCGAAGCGCAGCGTCGTCGTCTGCGCCGCGAGCCAGGCATAGACGGTGAGGATCTCCCAGAAGCGCGGCGGCACGGGATATTCGGCGCGCACGTAGTTCTGGGTCGTCATGTGGTCGTTGCCCCAGACCGAATGGTAGCCGAGGCGTTCCGCGTGCTGGGCGATCCGCAGCAGGTTGGCTGGGTCGGAGAAGGGGATGGGGTAGGTCAGCCCCTCCATGCCCGTGGGAAGGCCCGCGCTGACGAGGACGGTCATGGGGTGGTCTCCGTTACGGTGCTGCGGGCCGCGTCCGTCGCGGCAGGGTCCACGGTCCCGTCGTCGCGCAGCACCACGCCGTAGGCATCCCGCGCGGCGGCGTGGGAGACGAGGCCGATACGGACGTCGCGCGCGACGAGGTCGGGATCGCGCGTGCGCGGGTCGCCGAGGCCGCCGCCGCCGGGCATGTTGATCAGCAGCGTCTCGCCCAGCGGCACCTTCTGGCGGCCCTTGCCGTTCAGCACCGTGCCGGACGCGAAGGTGAGGGTGCCGCGGGCGCCGTCATGGCCGCCGTCGCGGCCGCGGGGCGGGAAGATCACGCGGTCGTAGTTCGCGGAGACGGTGAAGGGCGCGTCGTCCAGCGTCACCACCTCCATCACCTGCCCCAGCCCGCCGCGGTGGCGGCCGGGGCCGCCGGAATCGGTGCGGTATTCCTTGCGGCGGATCAGCAGCGGCGACAGCGCCTCCGTCACCTCGATCGGCACGTTGCGGACGCCGCTGGGGAAGGCGGTGGCGGACAGCCCGTCCTTCCCCGGCCGCGCGCCGGTGCCGCCGGAATGGAAGGACATGACGTTGAAGGTTCTGGCCCGCATCAGTTCCGCCGGCGGCGCGTCCACCGCGCCGGGGCCGCCGAGGGCCATGAGGTTCCAGAGGCAGGAGGTGCCCTCGGCCGGCACGTGGCCACCGAGTGCTTGGCCGAGGCAGCCGATCACGAGGTCCGGCAGCAGTTGCCCCGTGATGTGGCGCGTGGCCACGGGCAGCGGGCGCGGTGCGTTGAGGATGCAATCCGGCGGCGCCGAGATGCGGATGGGGGAGAGCGACCCCTCGTTGTTCGGCACGCGCGGCGCGACGATGCACTTGATCCCGAAGCTCGCGTAGGCCTCCGCGTAGCAGAACGGCACGTTGATGCCGTAGGAGGACGGCGGTGAGGTGCCGGTAAAATCCACCGAGATCGCGTCGTCCGTGATCGTCATGGTGGCCACGAGGCGCAGTGGCTCGTCGTAGCCGTCCACGTCCATTGCGTTCTTCCATGTTCCCTTCGGCAGGGCGCGGATCGCCTCCAGAGTCGCGGTGCGCGACCGTTCCAGGATGTGGTCGCGCAACGCGTCGAGGTCGGCGATGCCGAACTCGTCCATCATGCGCAGCAGCCGGCGCGCGCCGACCTCGTTGCAGCCGGCGAGGGAGTAGATGTCGCCGACCACCTGCACGGGTTCCCGCACGTTGTGGCGGATGATGTCCACGAGCGTGTCGTCCACCACGCCGGCGCGGGCGAAGTGGCGGATGGGGATATAGATCCCCTCCTCCAGCACGTTCCGCGCCTCCGGCCCCATGCCGCGCCCGCCGACGTCGATGACGTGGCAGGTGCAGGCGAAGAGGGCGACCACCGCGTCCCCGCGGAATACCGGCGTGACGACGGTGAAGTCGTGCAGGTGGCCCGTGCCCTTCCACGGGTCGTTCGTGATGAGCACGTCGCCCGGGCGCATCGTGGCCACGGGGAAGTCCGCGAGGAAATGCACCACCGCGCGGGCCATCGAGTTCACGTGGCCCGGCGTGCCGGTGACCGCCTGAGCGATCATCCGCCCCTCCGCGTCGAACACGCCGGCGGAGACGTCGCCGGCTTCGCGCGTGGAGGTGCTGAACCCCGTGCGG
The DNA here is from genome assembly GCA_964263755.1 of Roseomonas sp. Lineage (GTDB taxonomy): Bacteria > Pseudomonadota > Alphaproteobacteria > Acetobacterales > Acetobacteraceae > Roseomonas. The sequence continues at coordinate 3,888 of CAXVWQ010000217.1, forward strand.
ACGAGGGTCTGGGCTTGTTCCTCAACGACGGAGATGAGGCGGTCCCACATCACCCCATACCGGATGAGGGCCATGGGGTCGGGAGACATGGCGTCCATGAATCAGGCGGCCTTGCGGGTGAGGACGAGGTGGCCGAGGCCGTTGACGCGGGCGTCGAAGGCGGCGGTGACGTAGGTGGTCGTCTCGTCCTCGACGACGAGGGCGGGGCCGGGGACGAGGGTGCCGGGCGGGAGGGCGGCGCGGTCGTGCAGCGGCGTGTCGGCGGGGGCGCCGGTGGCGGGGTCGGTGACGGCGACGTGCGCCGCGGGGGCGGCGGGGCGTTCCGGCGGCATCGGCGGGATGGGCGGCATCTCCGTCTCGGGCGTGGCGAGGCGGAGGGCCCAACCCAGAACCTCCACGTCGAGGCCGGGGATGGCGCGGCCGAACTGGGCCTCGTACTGCGCGACGAAAAGGGCGCGGAGGGTGGCGGAGTCCGCCGTCGTCAGCGGTTCGGCGGGGACGGGGATGGGCAACTCGTGGCCCTGGCCCGCGTAGCGCATGTCGGCGGTCCAGGATTCCGCCAGCGCCGCACCGGCGGCGGCGACGCGGATCACGTCTTCCGCCTCCGCGCGCATTCCGGCGCGCAACGCGTTCAGGCCCGCCGCGTCGAAACGGTCGTCCAGCACGGCGTGGCGGGTGCGCGCCACCTCGTAGGCGACGGGGGCGAGGAGGAAGCCCACCGCCGATCCCACGCCCGCCCCGGTCGGGATGACGACGGTGGCGATGTCCAGCTTCTCCGCCAGCCGCGCGGCGTGCAGCGGGGCGGCGCCGCCGAAGGCCACCATGGCGCGCCCCGCGAGTTCGCGCCCGCGTTCCACCGCGTGCACGCGGGCGGCGTTCGCCATGTTCTCCTCCACCACCTCGACGATGCCGAGGGCGGCGCGGGTGGCGTCGAGGCCGAGCGCGGCGCCGACCGATCCACCGACCGCGGTGCTGGCGGCCCCCGCGTCCAGCGCCATCCTGCCGCCGGCGAAGCGGTCGGCGCGGATGCGGCCGATGACGAGGTCGGCGTCCGTCACCGTGCCGCCCGTGCCGCCGCGGCCGTAGCAGGCGGGGCCGGGCTCCGATCCCGCGCTCCGCGGGCCCACGGCGATGCGGGACATGGCGTCCACCGAGGCGATGGAGCCGCCGCCCGCGCCGATCTCCACCATCTCGATGACGGGGACGCGGATGGGAATGCCGCTGCCGCGGAGGAAGCGGTACTGCCGCGCCACCTCGAAGGCGCGGGAGTAGTGCGGCCGTCCCCCGTCGATGAGGCAGATCTTCGCGGTGGTGCCGCCCATGTCGAAGGATACGATCTCGTCCAGGCCGTATTGCACGGCGAGCCGCGCCGCGAGGATGGCGCCGCCGGCCGGGCCGGATTCGACGAGGCGGATGGGGAAGCGCCGCGCGAGGTCCACCGTCGTCAGCCCGCCGGCGGAGGTGATGAGGAAGATCGGGGCGGTGACGCCGTCGCGCCGCAGCGACTCCTCCAGGTGGTGCAGGTAGCGATCCATCACCGGCTGCACGTAGGCGTTGGCACAGGCGGTGGACCAGCGCTCGTATTCTCGGATCTCTGGGGAAACGGCGTGGGAGAGCGTGACGGAGAGGTCCGGCGCGAGGTCGCGGAGGATGGCGCCCGCCCGGTCCTCATGCGCCGGGTTGGCGTAGGAGTGGAGGAAGCCGACGGCCACGCTGCCGACACCTTCCGCGCGCAGCGTCGGGACAAGCGCCGCCAGCGCGGCCTCGTCCAGCGGGTCCACGACGTTGCCGCGGGCATCCATCCGTTCCGGCACGGGCAGCCGCAGTTCGCGGGGGATGAGCGGCGGCGGGCGCTCCATGAAGATGTCGTACTGCTCGAAGCGGTTCTCGTAGGCCATCTCGATCGAATCGCGGAAGCCCTGCGTGACCAGCAGCGCGGTCTTCGCGCCCTTGCGCTCGATGATGGCGTTGGTCGCGAGGGTGGTGCCGTGGATGACGACGGACAGGTCGGCGTGGCGCAGCCCGGCATCGGCGAGGACGAGGGCCGTGCCCGCCAGCACCGCCTCCTCCGGCGCCGTCGGCGTGGTGAGGACCTTGCGGCTGTGGCGGCGGCCGTCCACGTCCAGCGCGAAATCCGTGAAGGTGCCGCCGATGTCCACCGCGAGACGCGCGCCGCTCATGCCGATTCCTTGATGTTGCCGCCGAGATAGGCCTCGCGGATGCGCGGATCGTCCCGCACCGCCCGCGCCGGGCCCTCCATGAACTTGCGCCCCAGTTCCATCACGATGGCGGTGTCGGAGATGAGAAGGGCGCCGTGGACGTTCTGCTCCACGACGAGGACGGTGACGCCCGTCGCCGCGATCTCGCGCACCGCGGCGAAGACCTCGGCCTGGGTACGGGGGGAGAGGCCGAGGGAGGGTTCGTCGAGAAGGAGGAGGGACGGTTCGGTGACGAGGACCATCGCTGTCTCCAGCACCTGCTGCTCGCCGCCGGAGAGGTTGCCCGCCGCCAGCGTCCACTTCTGCCGCAGCATCGGGAAGAGCGCGACGACGCGGTCCGTCCGCGCGCGATGCACGCGCGGCGGCAGGGTGTAGCAGCCGAGTTTCAGGTTCTCCGCCACCGTCATCGCCGGGAAGTTGCAGCGGCCCTGCGGGACGAAGGCGATGCCGCGGTGCAGCCGGGCGGTCGCTTCCAGCGCCTGGATCTCCTCCCCGCGCCACAGGATGCGGCCGGAGAACCAGCGGTTGGTGCCGTAGATCGCGCGCAGCAGCGTGGACTTGCCCGCGCCGTTGCCGCCGATGAGGGTGGTGATGCTGCCGGGGGCGAGGGTGGTGGAGAACTCACGGACGATCGGCGTGTCGCCGTAGCCGGCCGTCAGGTCGGCGATCTCCAGCGCCGCGGTCATGCCGGCGCCCCCGCCTCGATGCCGAGATAGGCTTCCAGCACGCGGGGATCGCGGTGGACCTCGGCGGGCGTGCCCTGGGTCAGCGTCCGGCCGCGGTCCAGCACCACGACGTGGTCGCAGAGCCGGGCGATGAAGTCCACGTTGTGCTCGACGACGAGGAAGGCGGTGCCGCCGGCGTTGGCGCGGCGGAGAATGTCCGCCACCTCGTTGATGCGGGTGGGGTTCACGCCGGCGACGGGCTCGTCCAGCACCACCAGCCGCGGGGACGACATCATGGCGCCCGCGAAGGCCAGGAGTTTCTTCTGGCCGTAGGAGAGGACGGCGGCGGGGGCGGCGACGAGGCGGGTGAGCCCGACGAGTTCGATCAGGTCGCGGGCGCGGGCCTCGGCGGCGGCGCGGGCGCGGCGGTAGGCGGCGCTGCGGAGGAATTCGCCGCCCCAGCCGATCTCGGCGAAGGGTTTGGCCACCACCAGCAGGTTCTGCAGCAGGTCGTAGCCGTCATACACCCGCACGTCCTGGAAGGTGCGGGTCAGGCCGCGGCGGGCGACGGTCTGGGGCGTCTCGCCGCGGATGTCCTCGCCGCCGAAGCGGATGGTGCCGGCATCGGCGCGGCCGAAGCCGCTGAGGCAGTCCAGCGCCGTGCTCTTGCCCGAGCCGTTCGGGCCGATCAGGCCGGTGATGCTGCCGGCGCGCACCGTGAAGGACGCGCCGTCCACCGCGCGCACGCCCGCGAAGGCCTTTCGCAGCCCCTCCACTTCGAGGATCGCGGTCACCGCAGCCGCGCCCGCAGGGCGGCGACGCGCCGGTCCTCCAGCCACCCCGCCACGCCGCGGGGCATGACGAGCATCGCGAGGACGAGAACGGCGCCGT
>CAXVWQ010000218.1:0-6702 GCA_964263755.1 Roseomonas sp.
CGTCAGGCCCATCGCCCACTGGCGGCGGCGCAGCGCCTCGCCCTCCAGTGTCCCGGCCTCCACGGCGTCCACCTTCACGATGTCGTCGATGCGGGTCGTGCGATTGATCCACTGACCGAAGGGCTTGCGGGAGGACAGATCGTCCTTCATCGCACGGTCGCCGTAGAAGCGGGCCTCGTCGAGATCCACAGCGATGGCCTGTCCCGGACCCACGCGGCCGCGTTCCAGCACCATGTCGTCGGCGACCTTCACCATGCCCGTCTCACTGCCGACGATCAGCAGACGATCGGCGGTGACGGTGTAGCGCATCGGGCGCAGCCCGTTGCGGTCCAGGCCCGCGACGACCCAGCGGCCGTCGGTCGCGGCGATGGCGGCGGGGCCGTCCCACGGCTCCATCACGGCGTTGCAGTAGAGGAAGAGGTCGCGATGCGCGTCCGGCATCGTGGCGTTGGAGCCGATGCTCTCCGGGATGAGCATGGACTTCGCCATCGGCGCGTCGCGCCCGGCGCGCACCAGCAGCTCGAAGACGTTGTCGAGCGTCGCGGTGTCGGAGCCGCCGGCCTGGACGATGGGCTTCAGGTCCTCGATCCACGGGTCGAGCAGCGGATGGGACAAGCGCGTCTCGTGGCTTCGCATCCAGTTGGCGTTGCCAGAGATCGTGTTGATCTCGCCGTTGTGGGCGAGGCAGCGGAAGGGCTGCGCCAGCCGCCACGTCGGGAACGTGTTGGTGGAGTAGCGCTGGTGGTAGATCGCGAAGCGCGACACGAAGCGCGGGTCCAGCAGGTCCGGGTAGAACTCCGTCAGGCTCTCCGCGAGGAACATGCCCTTGTAGATGATGGACCGGCAGGAGAGCGAGCAGAGGTAGAGGTCGGGGATCTGCGCCGCGATCGCCGCCTTCTCGATGCGCCGGCGGATGACGTAGAGGTCGCGCTCGAAGGTCGGGGCGTCCCGCACCTCGGGGTCGTGGATGAGGATCTGCTCGATCTCGGGCCGCGTGGCGTTGGCCTTCTCGCCGATGCAGGAGACCTCGATGGGCACCTGCCGCCAGCCGTAGATGGCATACCCGGCCGCGAGGATCTCCGTCTCGACGATGGAGCGGCAGCGTTCCTGCGCGCCGAGGTCGGATTTCGGCATGAACACCATGCCGACGCCGATCCGGCCGGGGCGGACGCGGTCGCCGCCGTTCGCCACGGCCTCGGCGAAGAAGTCCTGCGGGATCTCCACGTGGATGCCCGCGCCGTCGCCGGTCTTGCCGTCGGCGTCCACCGCGCCGCGGTGCCACACGGCCTTGAGGGCGTCGATGCCGGCCTGCACCACCTCGCGGCGCGCGATCCCGTCCAGCGCGGCGACGAGGCCGACGCCGCAGGCATCGTGCTCCGTCAGGTCGATCTGCCCGGCGTCGCGCAGCAGCGCCGCGTTGGCCTCGTGGTGGGAGACGTAATCGCTCATGGACCTCACTCCGCCGCCGCGGGAAGCGCGTCCCGCTCGTCCACGTAGGCCGCGATGCGGTCCGCCACGTCGCGGCCGTCGCGGATCGCCCACACCACGAGCGAGGCGCCGCGCACGATGTCGCCGGCGGCGAACACCCCGGGGATGCTCGTCATCATCGTGCGGTGGTCCACCTTCAGGGTGCCCCAGCGGGTGGTGGTTAGCGCCGGTTCCCCGAACATCGCCGGCAGGTCCTCCGGGTCGAAGCCGAGGGCCTTGATGACGAGGTCCGCCGGCTCGACGTATCCGCTGCCGGGCATGGTCTCGACCTGCTGGCGGCCGGTGGCGTCGGGCAGGCCGAGATGCATCTTGAGGGCCCGCACGCCCGTCACCTTGTCGGTTCCCTCGAAGGCATCAGGGGCGGAGAGCCAGGCGAAACGCACGCCCTCCTCCTCCGCGTTCGACACCTCGCGCAGCGATCCCGGCATGTTCGCCTTGTCGCGGCGGTAGAGGCAGGTGACGGAGGCCGCGCCCTGGCGGACGGAGGTCCGCAGGCAGTCCATCGCCGTGTCGCCGCCGCCGATGACGACGACGTGCTTGCCCTCGGCGTTGAGGGAGCCGTTGTCGAAGTCCTCCACCGTATCGCCCAGCCCCTTGCGGTTGGACGCGGTGAGGAAGGTCATCGCGGCCACGACTCCCGGCAGGTCCACGCCGGGGACGGCCACGTCGCGCGCCTTGTAGACGCCCGTCGCGATGAGCACCGCATCGTGCCGGTCCCGCAACTCCTGCAGGGTCACGTCGCGCCCGACCTCGGTGTTGAGGTGGAAGGCGATCCCCCCCGCCTCGAACTGCGCGGCGCGGCGGGTGACGATGTCCTTCTCCAGCTTGAAGTTCGGGATGCCGTAGATCATCAGGCCGCCGGCGCGGTCGTAGCGGTCATAGACGTGGACCTTCCAGCCCATCGTCCGCAGCCGCTCGGCCGCCGCCATGCCGCCGGGGCCGGCGCCGATGATGCCCACGGAGCGATCGACCTCCCGCACCGGCGTCGGCGGCTTCACCCAGCCCCTCTCGAAAGCGGTGTCGGTGATGTAGCGCTCCACCGCGCCGATCGTGACGCTTTCAAAACCCTTCTCGATGACGCAGTTGCCCTCGCAGAGGCGGTCCTGGGGACAGACCCGGCCGCAGATCTCCGGGAAGGTGTTGGTGGCCGAGGAGACCTCGTAGGCCTCCTCCAGCCGCCCCTCGGCCGTCAGCTTCAGCCAGTCCGGGATGTTGTTGCTCAGCGGACAGTGGATCGAACAGAACGGCACGCCGCACTGCGAGCAGCGCGAGGACTGCGCCGCCGCCCGGGCGGGGTCGAAGCGGTCGTAGATCTCGTCGAAGTCCTCGCGGCGGAGGGTGGCGAGGCGCTTGTCCGGCGTCTGCTGGGAGAGGCGGACGAATTGCAGCATGCGCTCGGCCATCGACGATCCTCCGCGCGGCCCTCCGGTGGCGCGCCGGCCGGCAGATGGCATGGCGACCGCAATGTTGCGAGAAGCAACACGACGTTTAGGGCAGTGATTCTGACCTGAAAACCCTGGCCATGGATCAGTATACGTCCGTGTCGCCAAAGGCGATCGCGAGGAACGTCCGATACGGACCTTTCAAGCCGGGACGCGCGTCCGCTTCTCCCCGCCGACCCGGAACCGTCCGAGGTAGCGCGGCAGCACGCTCTCCATCGCCGTCGCCTCCACCCCGAGGTCCGGGAGGCCGAGTGCTCCGTCCCCCACCACGTTGTCCCGTCGCAGCAGCAGCAGCTGGTCCCGCGTCAGCGGCGGGTTCGGCAGCCGTTGCAGGAGGCCGGCCTGGAAGTCGGCGAACCCCGCCGGCATCTCCCACACCCGCCGCCGTCGCCCGACGATCTCCAGCATCTCCTCCAGCAGCGCGCGGAAGGTCGCCACCCGGGGCCCGCCGAGTTCGTAGGTCCGCCCCGGCGCGTCCTCCCGCTCCAGCGCCGCCGCGACGGCGTCCGCGACGTCGCCCACGTAGATCGGCTGGAACCGCGTCTCCCCGCCCGCCACGGGGATCACCGGCAGCACCCGGGCCATGCCCGCGAAGCGGTTGAAGAACCGGTCCTCGGGCCCGAACACGACCGATGGGCGCAGGATCGTGGCGCGCGGGAAGGCCGAGAGGACCGCCGCCTCCCCCTCCGACTTGCTCCGCGCGTAGAGGCTCGGGGAATCCGCCGCGGCTCCGATGGCGGAGACGTGGACCAGCCGGCCCCTCCCCGCGGCGCTCGCGGCCACGGCGATGCGGCCGGGCAGCGCGCCGTGCGTCCGGGCGAAATCGCCCTCCCGCCGCTCCGACAGGATGCCGATGAGGTTCACCGCCGCCGTCGCGCCGGCGAGCGCTCGCGCCAGCGCCGCGTCGTCGAAGGGGTTGGCCACGAGCGGCACCACCTGCCCGACGAGGCCCGCCGTGACGAGGGGCCGCACCGCCTCGGCCGACCGCGTGACGACCCGCACCACGTAGTCCCGCCGCGCCAGCCGCGCCACGACGTGGCGGCCGATGAAGCCGGTGCCGCCGAACACCACCGCCACGCGCCGCGTCGCGCCCATCATGCCCCGTCACCCCGGTGAATCACCGGACTCCTATGGCCCCCGCCCCGCACCGCGCCAAGTCCGGGCGCGGCTTGACGGCATCCGGCCCCCCCCATAAACGGGCGCCTCGCCGCGACCCACTCCCGCGGCGCCGGCCCCCCTGCCCAGGTGGCGGAATTGGTAGACGCGCAGGTTTCAGGTACCTGTGGCCGCAAGGCTGTGAAGGTTCGAGTCCTTTCCTGGGCACCACTTCCCACCGGTCGCGCACGATGACCGGCCGGGCCGACGGAGCGACGCTCTTCATGCCCAACGCGCGCGTCCACCTGCACCGGCATGACCTGCCGGACGGCCTCTCCCTCGGCCCGGTCGTGGCGGTGGACACGGAGGCGATGGGCCTCAACCCCCACCGCGACCGCCTCTGCCTCGTCCAGATGTCGGCCGGCGACGGGGAGGCGCACTGCGTCCAGATCGTCCCGGAATCCCTCGGCGGCCGCGGCGCGGACTGCCCGAACCTCAAGGCGATGCTGGCCGACCCGGCGACCGTGAAGCTGTTCCACTTCGCGCGCTTCGACGTGGCGATCCTGCGGCAGGCCCTCGGGGTCAAGGTGGCGCCGGTGCGCTGCACGAAGGTGGCGGCGAAGCTCGTGCGGACCTTCACGGACCGCCACGGCCTGAAGGACCTGTGCAAGGAACTCCTGGGCGTCGAACTCTCGAAGCAGCAGCAGACGAGCGACTGGGGCGCGCCGGAACTGACGGCGGAGCAGCTGGGCTACGCGGCGTCGGACGTGCTGCACCTCCACGCCCTCTGGGCGCGGCTGGAAGGGCTGTTGCGGCGCGAGGGCCGGCTGGATCTGGCCGAGGCGTGCTTCGCCTTCCTTCCCACCCGCGGCGAACTGGACCTGCTGGGCTACGGGGATCCCGACCTCTTCGCCCACTGATACACTTGGCATGATTTTTGTCCGTCGTTGACCAGGCGCCCCGCGCGGCCCATACACCGCCGCGTGATCACTCCCCCGCGATCCCCCCCGACATGAGCGAGGCCCCCTCGTCGCGACCCTTTCCGGGAAGCGCGCCGCCGGAGGGCGCGGCGCCGGAGACGCTGTCCTTCCCGCCCCGCGGGCGTCCCGCCCCCTCCCGCGCCCGCCGGGGCTACACCTCCGGCATGCTGTGGCGGCGGCGCTGGACCGTGCGCGTCCTCAAGTTCGTCATGCCGGCCGCAGCCCTCGCCCTCCTCTCGGCCATCGTGCTGTGGCCGGAGATCCAGGGCGCCGAGGAGAACGCCCGGCTGGCCTTCCGCCGCATGGCGCGCCTCTCCCCCGACGCGGTCCGGGTGGTCGCGCCCCGCTTCCAGGGCGTGGACGAGCAGGGCCGCGCCTTCAACGTCACCGCCGCCGTCGCGACCTCCGAGGATGCGGGACAGAGCGTCGTGGACATGGAATCCCCGCGCGGCGACATGTTCCTCGCGGGCGGCGCCTGGGTCCTCACGGAGGGCCGGACCGGCCGCTACGACCGCCCGAGCGACCTCCTGGAGCTGCGGGGCGACGTCCACCTGTGGCACGACGGCGGAACGCTCGTGCGGACCGAGGAGGCGCGGGTGGACGTGAAGGGCGGCAACGCCGAGGGCGACCGCCGGACCGAGGCCCAGGGCACCTTCGGGACCGTGGAGGGCGACGGGTTCCGCCTGCGGGACCGCGGCGCGGTGATCGTGTTCACCGGCAATGCCCGGGCCGTGCTGGAGGGTTCGCGGTGAAGCGCCTCGTCGTCCTCGCGGCCGTGCTGGCCGCCCCACCCCTCGCGGCGCAGCCCCTCGACATGACCGGCGGCGGCCCGGTGGAGGTCACCTCCAACGACGGCATCGAATGGCGGCAGGCCGAGCAGGTGATCGTCGCCCGCGGCGCCGCGCGCGCGACGCGGGAGGGCGTGGCGGTGGACGCCGACCGCCTCATCGCCCGCTACCGCACCCGCGGCACCCCGGCGGGCGCCGCCCCCGCCGCGGCGGCCGAGAACCCCATGTCCGGCGGCGAGATCTGGCGGCTGGAGGCGGAGGGCGGCGTGCGGATCGCGTCCCAGACCGACCGGGCGCAGGGCGACCGCGCCGTCTATGACCTCGACCAGGCGGTGATGGTGCTGACCGGCCGCGACCTTCGCCTGACCACCCCGGACAACACGATCACGGCCCGGGACAGCCTGGAATACTGGTCCAACCGCCGCATGGCGGTGGCCCGGGGCGCCGCCAACGTCGTGACGACGGACAACCGGCGGATCGCGGCCGACACCCTCGTCGCCTACTTCCTGAACGATCCCGCGTCCCGGACGCCGTCGCGCCCCGCCACCCCGCCGCCGCCGCCGGGCGCCCGCCCCGCCCCCGGCGCCCTCGCGGGCGTGCCGGGCGACGGCTCGAAGCTCGACCGCGTGGAGGTCTTCGGCAACGTCGAGATCCGCACGCCCGAGGAGGTGGTCCGGGGCGACAACGCCGTCTATTCGCCCGTCACCGGCATCGCCCGCATCCTCGGCAGCGTCCGGATCACCCGGGGCGAGAACCAGCTGAACGGGGCCGAGGCCGTGGTGAACCTGCGCAGCGGCGTGTCGCGGCTCATCTCCGCGCCGGGGCAGCGGGTGCAGGGGCTCGTGCTGCCCTCCGCCGGCGGCGACGCGGTCCCGGGCACGCGGCCCGCGACGGGCGCGGCGCCCCGCC
>CAXVWQ010000219.1:0-3845 GCA_964263755.1 Roseomonas sp.
AGGCAGAGGACGGGTTCGGTGGAGACGCGCCAGAGTTCCTCCAGGTGTTCCACCGTCAGCGCGGTGCCCAACTGCGCCACCGCACCGCCTAAGACGTATAGGTCGAGGGCGAAGACGTCCTTGTTGCCCTCCACCACGATGAGGCGCGCGCCGCGGAACACCGCCTCCCGCGCCGTGTCGAGGCCGTAGAGGGTGCGGCGCTTCTGGAAGACCGCGGTCTCCGGGCCGTTGAGGTATTTCGGCTGGCCGTCGCCGAGGATGCGGCCGCCGAAGGACACCACCCGGCCGCGCCGGTCCCGGATGGGGAAGGTGACGCGGTTGAAGAAGAAGTCGCGGTCGGCGCCGCCCCCCTCCCCCGCCTTCACGAGCCCGGCCTCGACGAGCTGGGCGGGTTCGATGCCGAGGGGCTTGAGGTCCGCCGCCAGCGCGCCCCGCCCGGCCCCGGACCAGCCGAGGCCGAAGCGGGCGATGGTCTCGTCCGTCAGGCCGCGGTTCCGGAGGTAGTCGAGGCCCGGGCGGCCCTCCGGCAGGTGGAGGCGGCGCGCCATCGCCTCGCCGGCGGCGGCCAGCACGTCGTGCAGCGTCCGGGCCCGCGCCTCCCGCGCCGCCTGCTGCGGCGAATCCTTCGGGAGTTCGAGACCGGCCTCGCTCGCGAGCCGCTCCACCGCTTCCCGGAAGGCCAGCCCGTCCGACTGCATCGTGAAGCCGATGGCGTCGCCGTGGGCGCCGCAGCCGAAGCAGTGGAAATGGTCGTCGTAGACGTAGAAGGACGGCGTCTTCTCGTTGTGGAAGGGGCAGCAGCCCTTCCAGTTCCGGCCGTTCTTCGCCAGCCGCACCTTCCGGCCGATGACGGACGGGAGGGGCGTGCGGGCGCGGATCTCGTCGAGGAAGGCGGGGGGGAGGGCCATTCGCGGGGGGATGTAAGCCGCGTTAGGGTGACGGCATCAATGTCCGGCAGGGCCGGCTCGCCCACGGGACGCGTTCACTTGGATCTACGCCATCACATCCTGGCGGAACTTCGTCGCATCGCTGCGGCGCAAGGCGGTCGACCGCCCGGCAAGCAATCGTTCGCTCAGCAAACCAGAATTAGCGAATCCCGGTGGAGCGGGATCATCTGGCTCAAGTGGAGCGAAGCAGTCATTAAGGCCGGTTTCGAGCCGAATGCCTGGCACCAGGCGGCTGACAGGACGGCGATGCTGGAAGATTTGGGTCACCTGACACTCATCTTGGGAAAGGTCCTTACCTGGGCAGAAATCAAGATGCATCGGCTACGGAAACCCGAATTCTTGAGCGTCAACGCCGTTCGCAGCGCGTTTCCCCGAACAGCTGACCTCGTAGACGCACTCCACGATTCGAGCCGTGAGGAAGCGTTTGCTGGCTTGAAACCGGTGCTGCCGCCACGTGCGAAGATGCTTGATACCGGCGATACGGCCTATAGTCGAGAGAGCTTAGTCTACCTTCTGAAATCGGGAGCGCACTACAAGATTGGGAGGAGCAGCAACGTTGAACACCGAGTCAAGGAAATTACCATAGCCCTTCCCGAGGAGGTTGAACTTGTTCACGCAATCCGGACGGACGACCCGGCGGGCATCGAGGCATACTGGCATCGTCGCTCTGCCGAACGTCGCGCCAACGGTGAGTGGTTCCGTCTCTCCGCGGCGGACATAAAGGCTTTCAGACGCCGGACCTTTCAGTAATCTGCCCATCAGCGGGGGACGACGATCATGGGTGCCATCCACCTTCCAGAGCAGATCGACCGGCTGATCGAGGAAAAGGTCGCCGAAGGACGATCCTCAAGCCCGGCCGCGTTCGTGGAGGAGGCCGTCTTCCGACTCCTCGAGAACGACGCGGAGTTGGAATACGGGGCCACCGACGAGTTGCGCGAGATCATCGCGCGCGGGGAGGCGGACTACGCGGCGGGCCGTTACATCGAGATCAATACGCCGGAGCAGCACCACCGGTTCTGGGCCTCCATGATGGAGCGGGTGAAGGCACGCTTGGCTTCGGAAGGGCGTTGAGCCTCCGCTTCACGCCGGATGCGGCGGAGCAGGTCGCGATCGTTCTGGAGGACAGCGCACTCGGGTTCGGAGCGGAAGCCGCCCGGCGTTACGCGTTGCTCATCCAAGTGGCGACCGGCGCCATCGGGAACGAGCCTGCGTTGGCGGGGTCGGTCCCCATCCGCGACGCACCGGGGTAGCAGGGCCTACCACATCCGACTCAGCCGGGTTCGTGTCCGGCCGGCGGAGCGCGTCAGGTCGCCGCGCCACGTCATCGTCTACCGCTCTACGAGAGAGGGGTTCGTCCTCGTCATCGGGCTCGTCCATGAGCGGATGCTGTTTCGGAAAGCGGTCGCGCGCATCCTCAATCGCCGCCAGGACTGAGGCGGCCGGCTTCCCTCACCCGCCCAGCGCCGCCTTCACCATCGCCCCTGCCTTCGCCATGTCGAGCGTCGCGGCGTGACGCGCCTTCAGGGCGGCCATGACCTTGCCCATCTCCTTCACCGTCGTCGCGCCCGTCTCGGCCACCGCCTCCCGCACCGCCGCTTCCGTCGCCGCCTCGTCCATCTGCCGCGGCAGGAAGGATTCGATCACGGCGATCTCCGCCTCCTCCTTCGCCGCCAGTTCCTCCCGGGCGCCGGCACGGTAGAGGTCCACGCTCTCCCGCCGGCTCTTCACCATGCCACGGAGCATGGCGGCGATGGCGTCCTCCCCCACCGTCTGCGCCCCGGTGGGGCGGGCGGCGATGTCGGCTTCCTTCAGCTTCGCCATCATCATGCGGATGGTGGAGGTGCGGGCGGCGTTGCCGGCGCGCATGGAGGCCTTCATCTCGTCGGTGAAGCGGGTTCGCAGGTCCATGGGGGGCTCCTTCGGGCGGGGGTGTCGCGCGGGGTGGGGGGACGGCGCAAGGCTGGGAACGGAATTCCCAGTGGAACGTGCCCCTTCCGCTGGGAAGTTCTCTCCCATATTGTTCGCCCATGCGGTCCGTCGAAGACATCCTCGCCCTCATGGGCGGTGCCGCCCCGGCCGCCACCCGGCTCGGCGTCGGGACGGAGGCCATCCGTAAGTGGCGCCAGTCTCGCAACATCCCGGCGAAGCACTGGCCGGCGGTGCTGTCCGCCACCGGCCTCACCCTCGCCGACCTTCCGCGCGCCGAAGCCCCCCTCCCCGTCCCGGAGACCAGCATGACGCCGACCCCGGCCATCCCCCCGGAGGCCGCCGACCGCGCGCCGGAGGGCGCCACCGCCGCCCTCGTCCTCTCCGACGGCGCGGTGCTGTGGGGCCGGGGCTTCGGCGCGATGGGGTCGCGGGTGGGGGAGGTGTGCTTCAACACCTCCATGACCGGGTATCAGGAGGTGCTGACCGACCCCTCCTACGCCGGCCAGATCATCACCTTCACCTTCCCCCACATCGGCAACGTCGGCGCCAACGCGGAGGATGTGGAGGCGATCACCCCCGCCGCCCGCGGGCTCGTGGTGAAGGCGGACCTGACGGAGCCCTCCAACTACCGGGCGACGCGGCACCTCGACGACTGGCTCCGGTCGCACGGCATCCCCGGCATCTGCGGCGTGGACACGCGGGCGCTGACCGTCCGCATCCGCGACGGCGGGGCGCCGAACGGGGTGATCGTGCACGCGCCGGACGGCCGCTTCGACGTGGCGGCGCTGCGGGCGGAGGCGGCGGGCTGGCCGGGGCTGGAGGGGATGGACCTCGCCAAGGAGGTGTCCTGCCGGCAGTCCTATTCCTGGGACGAGAGCCTCTGGGCCTGGGGGCAGGGCTACGGCAGGCAGACGGCGCCGAAGCACAAGGTGGTGGCCGTGGATTACGGGGCCAAGCGCAACATCCTGC
>CAXVWQ010000220.1:0-6297 GCA_964263755.1 Roseomonas sp.
GAGGCGCGGCGCTGGGCGATGACGCGGGACCGCGGGATCCTGACACCCGCGGTGCGCGCGGGCGGGACGGGCGTGCTGGACGCGGCGCGGTCGGCGACGCTCGTTCGGGTGAACGCGGAGGCCTACGGCGTGACGAACCCGTCGCGGGCCGAGGACATGTTCACGGATCGGTTCCTGCCGCCGGCGAGCGAGCGACGGATCGCGTAGCCTGCCGGGGCCGCCCGCGTGGCGGCCCTGACGACACCTGACGACGACGCATCATCCCGCGCTTGACGTCGCGATCGCGACGCCATACGCCGCGCCCCGCACGACGCCGCGCGTTCCGCGCGGCGCGTCGCCGGATGAGGGAGGGCCGCATGATGTTCGAAGCGAACGCGCCGCGCGCGGCCCAACCGCGGAAGACCGGGGCCGGCGATACCGGCAACCGGTTCCGGGTCGAGCCCCCGACCTGATCCGCCGCCCGCCTCGCGCGGGCCCCCTCCCCTGGCGCGGCCGTCGCGGTTCCGACCCACACCCTCCATCTCATCGAGCGCGGTCCCCCGCGCGCACGGCACGCCGTCCCGCGCCGCGGGGCGGTCCGGGAAATGATCACGCGCGAGGCCCGGCCGCGCGGAGAACGGAGAACGAGGGACGTGTGATGCCCCGCACCGATGCCTACGAAACGCGCGCCCGCGAACTGTGCCTCGCGGCCGGCCTGGACCCGGACAGCCGCATCCCGAAGCCCGGCGAGGAGCCGGGTGGGCGCGGGATGCCGGCCTGGATCACCTTCCGTCCCGCCGCGCGGGCGGAGCACCTCGCGCGCGAGGTCGCGGCCTTCGACGTGGCGGCCCAGCCCGAGGCGTATCGCGACGCGCCGCTGACGGTGTTCGGCACGCACGACCCGGCGACGCTCGCGCAGATGCGCAACTGCCTCTCCGTCGGCAACGCGGTGGCGGGGGTGGTCTGCGCGGACGGGCACCTGGGCTACGCGCAGCCGGTCGGCGGCGTCATCGCCTACGAGGGGCAGGTGAGCATCTCCGGCGTCGGCTTCGACATCGGCTGCGGCAACATGGCCGTGCGGCTGGACACGCCGTTCGAGGCGGTGCGCGGGCGCGTGCCGGAGATGCTGTCGGCGATCCGGGAGCACGTCTCCTTCGGCGTCGGCCGCGCCAACGCCGAACGCGTGGAGCACCCGGTGCTGGACGACGAGGAGGCGTGGAAGGCCTCGGGGATGCTCGACTACCGCCAGAAGGCGTCGCGCCAGCTCGGCACGGTCGGGTCCGGGAACCACTACGTGGACCTGTTCCGGGACGAGGCGGACCGCGTCTGGATCGGCGTGCACTTCGGCTCCCGCGGGCTGGGGCACACCTCGGCCACGCGCTACCTCGCGCTCGCCGGGGGGAAGGACGGGATGAACGTCCCGCCCGCCGTCGTGAACGAGGACGGCGACCTCGGCCGCGCCTACCTCGCGGCGATGGAACTCGCGGGCCGCTACGCCTACGCGGGGCGCGAGTGGGTCGTGGAGCGCGTGCGCCGGATCGTCGGCGGCGAGGTGACCGAGTCCGTGCACAACCACCACAACTACGCGTGGCGGGAGATGCATGGGGGCCGGAACCTATGGGTCGTGCGGAAGGGTGCCACGCCGGCCTTCCCGGGCCAGCGCGGCTTCGTCGGCGGGTCCATGGGCGACCACGCGGTGATCCTGGAGGGGGTGGAGTCGCCGGGATCGGCGGCGGCGCTCTACTCCACGGTTCACGGCGCGGGGCGCGTCTGCGGGCGTCGCGAGGCGTTCCGCCGGTTCTCGCGCGACGAGATGGATTCGTGGCTCGTGCGCGAGGGCGTGACCGTGGCGGGCGGCGACCTCGACGAGAGCCCGATGGCCTACCGCCGCCTCGATGAGGTGGTTGCGGCGCAGGGCGGGACGGTGCGGGTGGTGCACCGCCTCAAGCCCTTCGCGGTGGCGATGGCAGGCGCGGGGGAATTCGACCCCTTCAAGGATTGAAGGCGGCGGGGCGGCTCTTCGGGGCCGCCCCGCCCGTCACGGCGGGAGCATCTCCGTCCGATAGCGCGACGCGGCGGCCTTCGCGCGTTCCCCCCGCGCGGCGGCCTGTTCCGGCGTGGGCTTCGGGGGCGTGGCGTCGCGGGACGGCAGGCGCTCGCCGACCTCCAGGAAGAACGCGTCCTGACCGGCGGGCGAACAGAGGCAGAGCAGGCGCGCCGGGCGTCCCGAGCGGTTGCGGAAGGCATGCGGCGCGTTGGCGGGGATGGCGACCGTCTGCCCGACGCGCCCGGTGATCGTCTCGCCGCGAAAGGTGAACTCGACTTCGCCCTCGAGAATGGTGAACGCCTCCTCGAAGTCGTGGCGATGCGGCGGCGGGCCGGCACCGTCCGGAACGAGCATGTCCACGAGGGAATAGCGCCCCTCCGTCGCGGAGCCGGGGACGAGGATGGAATAGACGCCGCCGGCGATGGCGAGGTGCGGGACGGCCACGTCCGCCGGCGCGGCGACGACGAGCGGGCGCGACGGGTCGTCCGGCGGCAACGGCGTGCCGGCGGGGACTGACAGGATGGAATGGTCGGTCATCCCGCTACTCCGGCTGGATGTTCGCGGCGCGCACCACCCGCGTCCACTCCGCCAGTTCGCGCTCGGTGCGAACACGGAGTTCGGCGGCGCCCATCGGACGGATCACCGCGCCCTGCTCCTCGGCGCGGCGACGGAATTCGGGAGAGGCGACCACGGCCGCCGCGGCCTCCGTCAGCCGTTGCAGGACGGGCGCGGGCGTCGCGGCGGGGGCGAAGAGGGCGAACCAGCCGATCACCTCCAGGTCCGGCAGGCCGGCTTCGGCCAGCGTCGGCACGTCCGGCAGCGCGGGGTGGCGCTGCGGCACGGTGATCGCGAGAGCCTTCAAGCGGCCCTCGCGCACGAAGGGCATGAGCGGCGGCGGCGTAGTGACCATCAGCTGCACGCGGTTCGCCAGCAGGTCCTGCGTCGCGGGGCCGGTGCCGCGGTAGGGAACGTGGACCATGTCGATCCCCGCCCGGAGCTTGATGAGTTCGGTGCCGAGGTGCTGGAGCGAGCCGTTGCCGGAAGAGGCGTAGTTCAGCCGGCCGGGGTTCGCCTTCGCGTGGACGATCAGCTCCGCCATCGTGTTCGCGGGCACGGCGGGGTTGAGGAACGCCACCTGCGGCGCGTCCAGCAGGTTGGCGACGCCGATGAAATCCCGCACCGGGTCGTAGCCGATGTTCGGGACGATGGCGGGCGACCCGACGTGGTAACCCGAATACTGGACGAGGAGCCGCGTGCCGTCCGCCCTGCCGCGCGCCACGTCCCCCGTGCCGATGGCACCGTTGGCGCCGGCCTTGTTCTCCACCACCACGGGCTGGTTCAGCGCGCGGGAGAAGGGTTCGGCGAGGAGGCGGGCCGCGAAGTCCGTGGTGCCGGCGGGGGCGGTGGGGACGACGAGGGTGATCGTCGGGAGGCCCTGCGAGAGGGCCGGGCGAGCGAGCCCGGCGGCGGCGAGGCCGCTCAGCGCGGCGCGGCGGGTGGCGTGCATCGTTTCCTCCGGGTGTTCGCCGGACGATGCCCTATCCGGCGGCGCCCGCCCAGGGGCCGCGGGGGCTGGCCAGCGCGGCGCCGGGCTTGCACCCTGCGTCGCATGGACCGTCTGCTCATCTCCGGGGCCCGCGTGCTGGCGCCCGATGCCCTTTCCGCGCCCCGCGCGGACATCGTCGTCGAGGGCGGACGCATCGCCGCCGTGCTGCCGCCCGGAACGGCGGTGGAGGACGCGGCGCGGCACGATGCCACGGGGCGCCTCGTCATCCCCGGGCTGATGAACGGGCACACGCACGCGCATGGCGGGCTGTCCAAGGGCGCCGGGGACAAGTGGGACCTCGCGGCGCTGCTGGTCCACGGCACCTGGATCAGCGGGGCGCGGGGGACGGAGGACAAGCGGATCTCCGCGATGCTCAACGCCGTGGAGAACCTGCGGAAGGGCTGCACCGCGGTCTACGACCTGCCCTCCGAGTTTCCGGGGCCGACGGTGGAGGGGCTGCTGGCGGTGGCGGACGCCTACGCGACCGTCGGCGTGCGCGCGGTGGTGGCGCCGATGGTCGCGGACCTGACCTTCTTCCAGGCGATCCCCGGGCTGCTGGACGCGCTGCCGGAGGCGGAGCGCGAGCGCGCCGCGGGGATGGCGATGGCGCCGCCCGACGCGATCCTGTCGAAGGTGCGGGACGCCGCGCGCGCGTGGCCGCACGCGCCGGAGGTCGCGCGCCTCGGCCTCGCGCCGACCATCCCGCTGCACGGCACCGACGGTTTCCTGCGGGGCGTCGCGCGGCTGGCGGACGAGCTGGGGTTGCCGGTGCAGAGCCACGTGGCGGAGGCGCGGTTCCAGGCGGGCAGCGGGGAGGTGCGCTACGGCACCACGCTCCTCGCCCACATGGATGCGATGGGGCTGGTCGGGCCGCGCTTCTCCGTGGCCCACGGGGTCTGGCTGACCGACGATGATCTTGCCCTGCTGGCAGAGCGCGGCGGCGGGCTGTCGCACAATGCCGGGGCGAACATGCGGCTCGCCTCCGGCATCGCGCCGGCGCGCAAGGCGATCCGCGCGGGGGTGCGCGTGGGGATCGGGACCGACGGGTCCTCCTCCTCCGACAACCAGAACATGTTCGAGGCGATGCGGCTGGCGGCTTTCGCGTCGCGGTTGTGGGAGGGCGTGACGGAGGAGGACTGGCTCGGCACCGCGGAAACGGTGGGGCTGGCGACGCGGGGGTCGGCGAACCTGCTGGGCCTGGACGCGGGCGTGATCGCGCCCGGGAAGCTCGCCGACCTCGTCTTCCTCGATCTCGGCAACATCAACTGGATGCCGTTCAACGACGCGGCGAACCAGCTGGTCTGGACGGAGGACGGCTCCGCCGTCACGGACGTGATGGTCGGCGGCGATTGGAAGCTGCGCGACCGCCGCGTCCTCGGGCTGGACGAGGCGAAGCTGGCGCGCGACGCGGAGGAGGCGGCGCACATGCTGCGCGAGGTGAACGCGGAGACGCGGCGGTGGTGCGAGGCCCTGGCGCCGCACGTCGCCTGCCACTGCCGCGCGATCGCCGGGCGGTTCACGCGGGCGCGGCGGCTGGTTGCGGAGGGCTTGTGAGGTGGAACTGCTGAGGGGGAGGGTCGCGGTCGTCACCGGGCCGGCGAAGGGCATGGGCGCGGCGGCGACGCTGATGCTCGCGGATCACGGGGCGGACCTCGCGCTCGTCGGGCGGGACACGGCGGCCATCGGGCCGGTGGCGGACGCGGCGCGCGCGAAGGGACGGCGCGCGGAGGTCTATCGTTGCGACATCACCGACGCGCCGGGCGTCGAGGCGATGCGCGACGCCGTGCTGCGCGACTTCGGCCGGGCCGACGTGCTGGTGAACATCGCCGGCGGCACGGGGCCGCTCGGCAAGACCTTCTGGGAAACCACGCCGGAGGAGTTCCGCGCGATCCTCGACCTGAACGTGACGGGGTGCTTCCTGACGATGCGCGCGTTCGCGCCGGCGATGATCGCGGCTGGCGGAGGAAAGATCGTCAACGTCGGCGGCACCTTCGGGCTGCGCGGGAAGGCGGGGCGCGCGGCGTATTCCACCAGCAAATGGGGCCTGCGCGGCATCACCAAATCCGCCGCGCTGGAACTCGGGCCGCACGACGTCAACGTGAACTGCGTGTGCCCCGGCATGGTGGAGGGGCCGCGCTTCGAGGGCGTGCGGGCGGAGATGTCGTCCCGCCTCGGCATCACGCCGGAGGCGGCGCGGGAGATCTATTCGAGGGACTACGCGCTGCGGCGGATCTCCACGGACGAGGACGTGGCGGGGGCGGTGCTGTTCCTCGCCTCCGACCTGTCGCGGCAGGTGACGGGGCAGGACCTCGCGGTGGACGGGGGCTGGGTGATCTGATGCGCGCGGACCTGCTGATCGCGGGCGGGACGGTGGTGAACGAGACGGGGCGCTTCGTCGCGGACGTCGCGGTGAAGGACGGGCTGATCGCGTTCGTCGGGCATCCTGCCTTCGCGCCGGAGGCGGCGGAGACGCTCGACGCGCGGGGTCGGTTCGTCAGTCCCGGCGCTATAGACGTCCACGTGCACATCCGCGAGCCGGGGATGACGCACAAGGAGGACTGGACCACCGGGACGCGCGCGGCGGCGGCCGGGGGCGTGACGACGGTGTTCGACATGCCGAACACCGACCCGCCGACGTGGTCGCTCGACGCGTTGGCGATGAAGCGCGAGGCTGCGGAACGCGGGGCGCACGTGAACTTCGGGCTCTACGGGCTGGTGGACGAGC
>CAXVWQ010000221.1:0-11986 GCA_964263755.1 Roseomonas sp.
CCCCGTTCGGAGGTTGGTCTCCGCACGGCGCAAGCGCGTGCGGAGACCAACCTCCGAACGGGGACGTTTTACGAAGGGGGTCCAGGGGCCCCCGCGAAGCAGTGCTTCGCGCCTGGCGGATGGAGGTCTGGAGGAAGGCAGCGCCTTCCTCCAGCGCCACACGCGCCCCCTCCGAGGAGGTCGGGAGGACCGCGCGTCGGCATCAATCGTCCGTCGGCTGCGGCCCGTCGTAGCCCGGGACGATCGCCACGTCTGCTACGGCCGCCGTGCGCAGCGCCTTCGCCGCGGCGTATCCCTCGGATCGGTAGCAGGCCAGCGCGGTTTCGTAATCCGGGAACTCCAGCACGACGATCCGTGCGCGGGGCTTGCCCTCCGGCGTCTCCCCCACTCCGCCGCGGACGAGGAAGCGCGCGCCGTATTCCCGGAACACCGCGCGGTTGGCCGCGACGTAGGCCTTGTACGCCTCAGGGTCGGTCACATCCACCTGGACGACCCAGTATCCCTTCGTCATCCCGTTCCCCCTCCCGGTTTCGCCGCAGCATAGCCCATCCACTTGACGCGCGTCGCCCGCCGCGAAAAACCTAGGTTCCGAAGGCTCGGGACGACCGGCCTCTCCGCACCCGACCTCGAACGGGGCGCCACGCACCAGGGGAGACGCCGATGCCCGCCTTCCGCACCACCGTCGAGGACATCCTCGCCGCCCCCACCCGTCGCGGCCTGCCGCGCCGGATCGAGCATCCGGTGGCCGACACCGCCGCCCTCATCCGCGGTTACGACAATTTCTGCCGCGTCATGGCGATCCGCCCCGGCGATCACGTGGTGATGCTCACCGACCCGCTGCTCGACCCCCGCGTGGTGCGCGCGGTGGAGGGGCTTGCCCGCGGCCGCGGCGCCACCTTCATCTCCTACATGGGCGATTCCACCCGCTACGTGACGGTGCCGGAGGAGGCGAAGGCGCTGCTGGAACGCGCGACCTTCGTCGTCTCCACCTGGTTCGCCTCCGTGCTGGATCCCTACTGCATCGGGCTGCGGCGCGGGAAGGGCCAGCGCTGGGTGAAGATCACCTTCTTCCGTGACCTCGACCTGCTGCACACGCCCCAGGCGGGGTTCCCCGTGGACCTGCTGGGCGAGATCATCCGCGCCACCGGCCGCCTGTTCCCGGAGGGCGGCGACTTCACCCTGCGGATCACCGACCCCCGCGGCACCGATTTCCGCGTGCCCTTCTCCGAGGCGATGCTGCGGAAGATGCGCGCCCACAACCGCTGGCGCGGCCACAATCTGGCGGACGAGGACGGGTGCTACGTCCACTACCTCCCGACCCACGGCCCGAACCTGTTCGAGCCGAACATGGTCGGCCTCAAGCCCGACGAGAAGATCGGCGTCACCGGCACGATCTGGCCGCAATGGGCCGTGGGGTTCGACAAGCCCTTCGCCGAACCCCTCGGCGTCGAGTTCCGCGACGACGTGGTGCACGCCGTCCACGGCGAGTCCTGGGAAGCCGAGGTGATGCGCGACTACCTCATCGGCGGCACGCTCGAAGAGGTCGGCTGCGGCCACAACCCGAAGGCGCCGCGGTATGACATCTACCCCGCCGGCCCGAACTCCCCCGGCGCCCTGCACTTCGGCATCAACGCCCTCAAGCCGTCGGAATACCTCCGCCGCGTCATGCCGAACTGGGAGGAGCCGCACATCCACATGGACCTCGTCTCCTTCGACGCCACGGTGATGGCGGGGAACCGGACGATGGTGGAGGACGGGTATCTGGTATCGCTGCGGGACCCCGCGGTGCGCCTCATGGCCGAACGCTACGGCGACCCGGTGGAGTTGCTGGAAGGCTACCCAGTTTGAAGCGCGCGTGGCCGGGCCTCGCGCTCGGCTCGCTCGTCCCGCGCACGGACATGCCGGGCACCGCTGCCCGCGGGCCGCCGTCCGGCGTCACGTCGCCGGGTGGAGCGGTGCGAGCGGGAGTTGCAGCACGAGCGACCGCGCCGGCAGCACGTCGCGCCACTGGGTGATGAGGCGGCGGTAGTGCTCGCCCACCGGCCGGATGCGCCGGTCCATGTCGTAGAGCCCGACCGGATGCACGCGGCCATTGTGCTCGCGCAGCGCGGTGTCCCAGTCCACCTGATCCGTCAACGAATACCAGGTGAAGCCGAGGACGGGGATGCGCTGCTCCCAGAGCAGCATGAGGTTGGTCCACTGCTTCCAGAGCCACGCGACGGCCTCGCCGCCGCCGCGGTCCATCAGGTTCGTCTCGGTGTGCATCAGCGGCAGCCCGTAGCGCGCGTGATACTGCTCGACGATCGTGGCGTAGCCGTAGACGTCGCCCGGCGCGGAGACGAACCCGTCCTCGTAGATGAGGTGTTCGTTCGTGACGTAGTAGTCGGTGCCGAGGATGCAGTGGCGCTTGAGGTCGGTGTGGCGGAAGGCCGCGTACTCCTCCCGCGTCAGGCCGTTGTCCATGAGGTATTCGTAGACCGGCGCCTCGACGGGATGGCCGTAGTTGAGGTCGAGGGTGAGGAAGCGCTCGGCGTTGCGCCAGCGCGCCTCGGCCCAGGTGGCGGGGGAGGCGGCGTGGAACTGCTCCGCCGACTCGCTCTGGATGAAGATCGCGTCCGGCCGCACCACGAGGATCGCGCGCATCGCCGCCTGGTTCGCGGCGACGAGGTGCTTGATGGCGGTGACGAAGGTCCGGCCCGTCGTCGCCGCCTCGTTCCACCAGCCGTAGCGGGCGGAGAACAGCGCGCAGATGTACATCTCGTTGACGGGGGTGTAGATCTGTACCCAGGGAAAGCGTTCGGCGAAGGCGCGTGCGTAGCCGCCGAACAACCTCGGGAAGTCCGGGTTCTGGAAGTCGCCGAGCCAGTCCGGCAGGCCGAAATGGCAGAGGTCCACGATGGGGTAGATGCCGAGCCGCCGCAGCGCCGCGAAGGTCTCGTCCGCGAAGGCCCAGTCGTAGCGGCCTTCCCCGAGCCAGGTGGTGTGCAGCGGCGGGCCGTAGCGCAGGAACTCGCAGCCGAGGTCGCGGGTGAGGGCGAAGTCCTCCGCCCAGCGGCGGTCGTGGCCGGAGAGGGCCATCTGGTCCACGCGGCGTCCCCCGACCATCGGGTTGGAGTTCTCGATGCCCGTGGCGAACATGAAGGACGGCACGGCGCCGCCCCAGAAGGGCGCGCGGCCGGGGGTCGCCGGGGGCGCGGTCGTCGGATCGGACATGCGGCTTCCTCCTGCCCCCGTGGCGCCGGGCGTCGTCCGGGATGTCCTCCCAACGCGCGGTTCACCCGTTCGGCTATTCCGGCTGCACCCCCGACACGCGCACCAGTTCGCGCCACCGGTCCCGCTGCGTCCGCATGAGGGTGCGGAAGGCTTCGGGCGTGGCGGGGAAGGGGATGTTGCCGTTCGCTTCCAGCCGGCGCGCCAGGGCGGGGTCGCGCAGGCCGGCGTTGATCACCTCGTTCAGCCGCGCCACCACCCCGGCGGGGATGCCGGCGGGGCCCATGACGGCGGAGAAGGACGGCAGGTCGTAGTCGGGCACGCCGCCCTCCGTCACCGTCGGCAGGTCGGGGGACATCGGCCAACGCTCCGGGCTCGTCACCGCCAGCGCGCGGACCGAGCCGTTGCGGACGGCGCCGATGATGCCGGCGTAGGAATCGAAGACGAGCTGGATGTTGCCGGCCATGAGGTCCGCCAGCGCCGGCGCGGCGCCGCGATAGGGCACGTGGGTCAGCTCCACCCCCGTCCGGAGTGAGAACAGCACGCCGAGCATGTGGTTGGCGCCGCCCGCGCCGGCGGAGCCGTAGTTCAGCCGCCCGGGGTTGGCGCGGCCGTAGGCGACGAGGTCGGGGATGCTCCGCACCGGCAGGGAGGGGTGGACGCAGACGATGGCGGTGCCGGTGGCGAAGGTGGCGATCGCGGTGAAGTCGTCCACGCCCTCGTAGCCCGGGTTCCGGAACAGCAGCGGCGCCCCGAGGTGGGAGGAGGGCGAGGCCATCATCAGCACGTGCCCGTCCGGCGCGGATTGGGCGACGTGGGCGGTGCCGATGGTGCCGCCCGCGCCCCCGCGGTTGTCCACCACCACGGGCACCCCGAGGCCGGCCGAGAGCACCTCCGCCTGGAGGCGGCCGGTGATGTCGGAGGCGCCGCCGGGCGGGTAGGGGACGACGAGGCGGATGGGGCGGTTGGGGAAGGGTGCCGCGGTCCCCTGGGCGAGGGCGGGACCCGAGAGGGCCGCCGCGCCCGTCCCGGTGAGGGTGCCCAGCAGGCGGCGACGGTTCATCGGGGTTCCTCGGGCGCGGGGATGGGTGGCGATGATGGCAGCAAGCGACGTGCCGCGTCATCGGCGGGACGGCCGCGCCCCCGCCGCGGGCCGGCGCCTATCCCCGCGGCGCCGCCGCCCGCGCCAGCCGGTCGTTGATCGCGGCGCCGAGGCCCGTCTCCGGGACCGGCATCGCCGCGATGCCGCGGAGGCCCCGCCGCGCCACCTCCGCGTCGAGCCAGCGGAGGCCGGAGAAGAGGCGCGCGGCGGCCTCCGTCGTGTCGCCGGCCGGGGAGAGGTTCCAGGTCGCCCCCGCCCCCGGCCATGGCGGGCCGAAGGCGAGCAGCGCCTCGTCCGGCGCGACTTCCTTCGCTCCTGTCCGCAGCGGCGCCGCGGGGGCGTAGTGGGAGAGGAGCATCCCGGGTGAGCGGAGGGTCGCCGTCGCCGCCCCGGCGGCGGGCGGGACGGGACGGCCGATCGGCCCGATGACCGCCTCGATCGCCTCCGCCGTCGCGCCGCCCGGCCGCAGCAGCACGGCGCCGCCGGGAGAGGAGAGGTCGAGGACGCTGCTCTCCATCCCCACCGCGCAGGGCCCGCCGTCCAGCACCGCGTCGAGCCGCCCGTCCAGCCCGTCCAGCACGTGCGCCGCCGTCGTGGGCGACACGCCGCCGGAGGGGTTGGCGGAGGGCGCCGCCACCGGCGTCCCCGCCCGCCGCAGCAGGTCGCGCGCGAGGGGGTGCGCCGGCACCCGCACCGCCAGCGTGTCCAGCCCCGCGCCGGCCAGGAGGTCCACGCGCGATCCCGCGCGGCGCGGCAGGACGAGGGTGAGGGGGCCGGGCCAGAAGGCCGCCGCCAGCCGGCGGGCGCGGTCGTCCGGCCCCACCTCGGCGAAGGCCGCCTCCGCGTCGGGCAGGTGGAGGATGAGGGGGTTGAAGTGCGGCCGGCCCTTCGCCGCGAAGATCGCCGCCACCGCCGCGCCGTTCCGGGCGTCGGCGCCGAGGCCGTAGACCGTTTCCGTCGGGAAGGCGACGAGGCGGCCGGCGCGCAACAGGCCGGCGGCGTGGGGCAGGTCGGCGGGGGAGAGGCGTTCCGTTCGCGAGGTTTCGGCGCGGCCGTCGCTCACCCCGCCCCCATCGCCACGAACGGCCCGTTCTCGAACCCCGCCTTCCCGTAGCGGAACGGCGTGCCGTCGAGGCCGGTCATCCGCCCGCCCGCCGCCTCCAGCACCGCCTGGGGGGCGGCGGTGTCCCATTCCATCGTCCGCCCGAAGCGGGGGTAGAGGTCGGCCGCGCCCTCCGCCACGCGGCAGAACTTCTCGGCGGAGCCGAGGAAGTGGATGGCTGACACCGTCCTCCCGTCCAGGAAGCGCGTCAGCCGCGGGTCGTCCTTTCCGGAATGGCGGGAGGCCACGACGACCGGCCCCTCCGGCGGCGTCGGGCGGGCGCGGATGGCGCGCCGTCCGCCCGCGTCCTCCTTCCACGCGATGCCCCGGGGGACGATCCCGCCGAAGACCTCCCCCGTCGCCGGGATGGCGACGGCGCCGAGGATGGCGCGGTCCCCCTCCACCAGCCCGACGTTCACGGCGAAATGGTCGTGCCCCGCCGCGAACTCCCGCGTGCCGTCGAGCGGGTCCACGAGCCAGGTGCGGCGCCCCAGGGCCACGGCGACGCCCGCCGACACCTCCTCCTCCGCCACCACGGGGATGTCCGGCGTCGCGGCCCGCAGCCCCTCCACGATCAGCGCCTCGGCCCCCCGGTCCGCCTCGGTGACGGGGGAGCGGTCGGCCTTGCGGTCCACCGCGAAGCCGGCCGCGCGGATGGCGTTGATCGCGTGCGCGGCGCGGCGGGCGAGGGTGGCCGCGAGGTCGAGGAGATCCTCGTCGGTCATCGGGGGTGGGCCGCTAACGGGACGTTCATCGCGTTGCGGCATACCCCCGTCGCCCCCCGGCGCCAACACGGGTGGGGCGGGGCACGCCGCCGCGCCGCCTCGACGGGGCGACCCGTCCCCGCCATCCTGCCGCCGCGCCGCCAACCCCGAGGACATGCCATGCTCCCCCGCCGCCTGCTTCCCCGCCTGATCGCATCGGGCGCCGCCGTCGCGGCCCTCCTCGCCTCCGCAGGGGCCGCCCGGGCGCAGTGCGACACCCGCTTCACCCTCCGCAACCAGTCCGGCGTCCAGGTCAACGAGTTCTACTTCGACACCTCCGCCAACCCGAACTGGGGCAACGACCGGCTGGGCCAGGGCGTGCTGCCGAACGGCGGGGCGATGAGCTTCTCCTCCCGCTTCGCCGGCGCGCACGACTTCAAGGTGGTGTGGGCCAACGGCCAGACCGCCGAACTCATGCGGATCGACATCTGCGCGACGAACGAGATCGTCGCGACGCCGCGGGGGCTTGTCGCGCGTTGAACGCCTGATGGGCCGGGGGTCGCCGAGGGGCGGCCCCCATGCCTAGGATGGGGAAAAGACCCGTCCGGAGGACGCCCATGCCCATCGTCACGCGCCGCGGCCTCACGGTGGGCGTCCTCGCCACGCCGGCCCTCCTCACCCGGGCCGGGGCGCAATCCGCCTATCCCAACCGCAACATCACCCTCATCACGCCGGTCGCGCCGGGCGGCCAGTCCGACGTCTTCTCCCGCGTCCTCGCCGCCCCGCTCGGCGCCCGCCTCGGGCGCACGGTGGTGGTGGAGAACCGGCCGGGCGGCGGCGGCATCGTCGGCGTCCTCGCGGCGGTGCGGGCGGCGCCGGACGGCCACACGATCATGCTGCATTCCTCCAGCGGCTCCCTCGTCGCGCCGCAGCTCCGCCGCCCTCCGCCCTACGTCACGCCGCGCGACCTCGTGCCCCTCGCCGTCGTGCTGTCCGGCCCCTCGGTCATCGTCGTGAGTTCCGCCGTGCGGGCGAACAACGTCGGGGACTTCGTGGCGGAGCTGCGCGCCAATCCCGGCAAGTTCAACCTCGGCTCCCACGGCGTCGGCTCCTTCTCCCACGTCGCCATGGAGCTGTTCATGGCGGAGACGGGAACCGAGATGGTCCACTCCCCCTACAGCGGCGGCGGGCCGCTGGCGGCGGCCTTCGCGGCGGGCGACGTGCAGGTCGTGCTCTTCGACATCCTCACGGCGCGCCCCTTCCTCGCCTCGGGACAGGCGCGCGCCCTCGCGGTGGTGGGGGAGCGGCGCGCGACCGCCCTGCCCGACATGCCGCTCGTTTCCGAGACCGTCGCGCCCGCCGTGAGCATGGATTACTGGTTCGGCGTCTTCGCCCCCGCCGGCACGCCGGAGCCGATCGTGGAGCGGCTGAACACCGAGATCGCGGCGATCATGGAGACTCCGGAGTTCCGCGCCCGCGCGACCGAGGCCTCCATGCTGACCACGCCCCAGCCCCTCGCGGCCGTCCGCGCGCGGGTGGAGAAGGAGTGGGAGGACTGGGGCCGCGTGATCCGCGCCCGCAACATCGCCGCCTAGGGATCGCGGCATGGCCCGCGTCCCCCTGCCCAGCCGGGAGGAGTTCCCGGAGGAGCACCTTGCGACCTACGACCGGATGCAGCGGGAGCGGGGCAACCCGACCTCGCACGTGTTCCTCGCGCTCGCGAACCTGCCGAACCTGCTGGACGCCCTGCTGACCTTCACGGGGGAGATGAAGCGCGGTTCGGTGCTGGGCCAGCGCCACCGCGAACTCGGCATCATGATGACGGCGCGGGCGGCGAACTCCGCCTACGAGTACGATCACCACTGGAACCACGCCATCCGGGCGGGCGTGCCGCGCGAGCAGCTGGAAGCCCTCGACGATTTCGAGACCTCGCCGCTGTTCGACGAGAGGGAGCGGGCCCTGCTGCGCTACGCCGTCGAGGCGACGCGACGCATCGAGGTGAGCGACGCGACCTGGGAGACCCTGACCGCCCACTTCCCGCTGCGCGAATGCATGGACCTCGTCATGGCCGTCGCCTGGTACAACGCGGTGGCGCGGATCAACGGCCCGCTGAAGGTCGCCAACGAGCCGTGGTTCCGCAAGCTGTAGGCCCCGCTTGACAGGAACTTGACGATGATCCCCGACACGAACTTCGACCCGCCCTTCCACGTCACGCGGGCGAGCCACATCGTCCTGACGACGCGCGACCTCGCGACGAGCACGGCCTTCTACACCGGGGTCATCGGCCTCGTGGTGACGGCGGAGGCGGACGGCGTCGCCTATCTCAGGGGGGTGGAGGAGAGCGCGCACCACTCGCTCGTCCTGCGGGGGGCGGACGGGGAGCCGGTCTGCGAGCGGATCGGGCTGCGGGTGCTGCAGGACCGCGACCTCGACCGGGCCAAGGATCATTTCGACGCGAAGGGCGTGCCCGCGGCCTTCGTGGAGGTCCCGTTCCAGGGGCGGACGCTCCACGTCTCCGACCCGGAGGGCGTGCCGCTGGAGTTCTGCGCCCGGATGCCGGCGCAGCCCCGGCTGCACGACCAGTTCCAGTTGCACAAGGGCGCCGCGGCGCTGCGGCTGGACCACTTCCAGCTCCTCGTGCCCGACGTCGTCGCCGCGAGCGGCTTCTACGCCGACCTCGGGTTCCGCGTGTCCGACTACTTCGTGGACCGGCCGGAGGACGAGCGCCCCCTCGGCATCTTCCTCTACCGCAAGAACAACCCGCACGACCTGGTGTTCCTCACGCGGCCGGGGCCGGTGATGCACCATTTCGGCTACGTCGTGTCGGAGGTGGGCGCCATGTTCCGCGCGCTCGACACCGCCCACAACCTCGGCTTCGGGGGGAGCCTCGAACGCGGGCCAGGGCGGCACGGGCAGGGGCACGTGCTCTACACCTACCTCCGCGACCCCGACGGGCACCGCGTGGAGATCCACCCGGCCGCGATCCAGATGGGCGACATCGAGGACGAGCCGGTGCGCTGGCACCGGGGGAACCGCCACGCCTGGGAGCTGCCGGCGCCGAGGAGCTGGCTCTACGAGGCGTCGCGCTTCAAGGACGTGCCGGTGCGCGAGGGGGCGATGGGACACGGGCTGTCGTCGCTCGAGGGTTTTCTCGATGGACGCGCGCCGCGGGGCTATTCGGTGGAGCGCAAGCCCGGTTGACCCCCGGCCCGGCCCGCCGCACACCCCGCCCGTTACGAGAGGGGACGCTACGATGCCGGACTACGGGATGATCAAGGTCGAGACGCGCGGGAAGGTCGGGCTCATCACCCTCGACCGCCCCTCGGCGCTCAACGCGCTGTGCGATGGGCTGATGACCGAACTCGGCGATGCGCTCCGTGCCTTCGACGCGGACGGCGCGGTCGGCGCCATCGTCCTCACCGGCTCCGAGAAGGCCTTCGCCGCGGGGGCCGACATCAAGGAGATGAAGGACCGCTCCTACCCCGCCATCCACTTCGAGGACTTCATCGGACAGCGCTGGGAGACGGTGCTGACGATCAGGAAGCCCGTCATCGCCGCGGTCGCCGGCTTCGCCCTCGGCGGCGGCTGCGAGCTGGCGATGATGTGCGACATCATGATCTGCGCCGACAACGCGAAGTTCGGCCAGCCGGAGATCCGGCTCGGCGTCATCCCCGGCGCCGGCGGCTCGCAGCGTCTCACCCGCGCGGTCGGCAAGTCCAAGGCGATGGACATGGTCCTCACCGGCCGGATGATGGACGCCGCGGAAGCGGAGCGCGCCAACCTCGTCACCCGGGTCGTCCCCGTCGCGGACCTGATCGCCGAGGCGGTGAAGATGGGCGAGACGATCGCCGGCTTCTCCCTCCCTTCCGTCGTCCTGGCGAAGGAGGCGGTGAACGCGGCCTACGAACTCAACCTGCGCGAGGGCGTGCGGTTCGAGCGGCGGCTGTTCCACTCCCTCTTCGCGACGCACGACCAGAAGGAGGGGATGGCGGCCTTCGCCGAGAAGCGGAAGCCCGATTTCCGTAACGCGTAGCGGCGCGCCGTCGTTGCCGGGGGGAGCCCGCGCGATAGCGTCGCGCACCCGGTCCCGCTCGGCCTCGCCCCCCGCGCGGAGGACCCGTGTCCCACCTGACGAAGAAGATCGCGCGAACCCTGTTCCCGCGCCACTCCCGCTCCCTCGACCTCGTCAACGGCAACGCGCGGATGCAGCGCTGGATCGACGCCCTCCCGGCCTCGCTCCCGCGCTTCCCCGACCGGATCGGGCTGTACCGGCACCTCGCGGAGCATGAGCTGGCGGGGCAGCCGATCGACTACCTCGAATTCGGCGTCTACCGCGGCGACTCGATGCGGGCGTGGTCCGGGCTGAACGCGCACCCGGAGAGCCGCTTCGTCGGCTTCGACTCCTTCGAGGGGCTGCCGGAGGACTGGACCGGCGATCTCGGCGCCGGCGCCTTCGACACCGGCGGCGCGATCCCGGCGATCGCCGATCCGCGGGTGCGGTTCGTCAAGGGCTGGTTCCAGCACTCCCTTCCCGGCTTCCTCCGGGATCACGTCCCGGACCGCCGGCTGGTGGTCCACAACGACAGCGACCTCTACTCCTCCACCCTCTACGTGCTGGCGCAGATGGACCGGCTGATGGTGCCGGGGACGATCCTCGTCTTCGACGAGTTCGCCAGCCCGCTGCACGAGTTCCGGGCGTTCCAGGACTACCTCGGCGCCTTCATGCGGCAGGCGGTGCCGCTGGCGACGACGCAGGAGGCGCGGGGCCACGGCCGCGCCGACCAGATCGCCTTCCGGTTCGCCTGAGGGGTGCCTGACGTTTCGCCTGAGGGGCGCCTGACGTGTTGACGGGACCCGCCCCCGACCGATAAGAGTCCGCCCCTTCCGCCCCCCGGGCCGTCCTCCGGACCGCCCCGCGGGGGCATCCCCATCGACATCCATCCGACTGGTATCCAAGGCCCCATGGCGAATACGGCGTCCGCGCGGAAGCGCATCCGGCAGAACGCGAAGCGTCTCGACCGCAACCGCGCGCGGCGCTCCCGCATCCGCACCTTCCTCCGGAAGGTGGAGGAGGCGATCTCGGGCGGCGACAAGGCGGCCTCCGAGCAGGCCTACCGGCTGGCGCAGCCGGAACTGCAGCGCGCCGCCGACAAGGGCGTGCTGCACGACAACACCGTGGCCCGGAAGCTCTCGCGGCTCTCCGCCCGGATCAAGGCGCTTGCCGCCGCCGCCTGAGGGCGGGCCGGTCATCGTCCGACCGGTTGAAGTAAAGCACAAGCATCGAGAGGGATCGCCCCGCCGTGGCCATTGCTGGCCGCGGCGCGACTGCTTGCGCGTCATCGTTCCGTCGCGCGATTGCAAACTTTGTCATTTGCAGCGGACTGTCCGGCCGGGTTACGGTTGCTGACACGGCGACCGCGACGGGGGGTCGGGGTCGCCGGATGGCCGAAGGGGTGGACCTGATGCAGGACGAACTGGGCGCCGCGGCCCCCTTTCCCGTGCCACCGGCCGCCGTGGCCCCGCGCGATGACCCCGCCGACGACCGCACCGACGACCGTCTCTCCGCCGCCTGGGCCCGCATCCGCGGCCGGCTGCGGGAGGAGGTGGGCGAGGTCGAGTACCGCACCTGGCTGCGCCAGCTGACGCTCGCGGCGGTGGAGGGCGACGAGGCCGTCGTCCACGTTCCCACGCGCTTCCTGCGAGACTGGCTGCGCGGCCAGTACGGCGACCGGCTGCGGGCCCTGTGGATGGCCGAGCCGGTGGGGGTGCGGCGTGTGGAGATCCGCGTGGCGCCGCCGCGCGAGGCGGCCGCCGGGGCCGGCCCCATGCCCGGCGGCGCCGCGGAGGACGAGGCGGCCCCGGCGCTCG